>JBMFIF010000001.1:0-123092 GCA_049976445.1 Thermoprotei archaeon
TACCGGAGTATTGAGGAGCTAGAGGATGCTGCTAGACGATACATAAGGAATCATAATAAACGACAAAAACATTCGGACTTAACTTAATATGCTTATTTTATACGATTTTCATTTTTTCATACATGTTAATTACAAATCTCTATACAGAATCATAAGAAAATTCTATTACTCATGGTAAGATGAATTATTTCTGTCCTAAACAATTATTATAATGACGATAACGTGCTAAGATTGCAATCTTTTAAATTTAGGTTAAAAACTCATTTTGTTGTATAAAATCAAGAAGAGGAATTGAACAGTATGTGAACTAGATTTATAAGAAAGCTTTGATTTATTCTATAATAGGTGAGAATAAATGATGCCATGGAAATTGTGGGTCACTATGGCTCTTACATTTTTAGTTATTGTAGGTGTGACAGCGCTTTTTCTAATGCCAATTTTAGCGTTAATAGGTGGATTAACACCTCTGGCTTTAGCAATACTAGTAGCACTATGGGTTTTTATTGAGTGGCTCATCGGGCCTTATATAATAGAATGGAGTTATAAAGTCAAACCTGCGGATGAATCATATAAATGGCTTCATGATATAGTTGAAAGAGTTTCACAAAGAAGTAGGTTAGGAAGGATTCCAAAGCTTATGATAGCTGACATACCGGTGCCTAATGCTTTCGCTTATGGTAGTTGGCTTACGGGTCCAAGGATAGCAGTGACAAAGGGTATATTAAAGGTGTTAAAACCTGATGAACTTGAAGCTGTGATAGGTCATGAAGTTGGACACTTAAGACACCATGATGTGCAAGTTATAACTTTGCTTAGTGTTCTTCCAGCTATAGTGTATGCAATTTCGCAGGCATTATATTATTCAGGATGGTTTTCGTCAATTAGCAGTGGCAGAAGGAATAATGGAAATTCTGGTTTTATTCTGGTATTAATCGGTATTATAGGATTTATAGTGTATTTTATATTGAACCTATTATTACTTGCTTTTAGCAGACAGCGTGAAACGTATGCAGATTATAATGGTGCAACAGTTGCTGATAATGGTGCGATGAAATTAGCGGTAGCTTTGGTTAAAATAAACAACTCTACGTCAGAAATAAGAGTACGGAATCCAGATACAATAAGTTCTTCATCAAAGTTTAAAGCATTGCTTATCTCAGATCCTGAGTCTGCAAAACCAATGGCGATTAGTGGGGATGAGGTAGTAGTTTATGACTTAGCTAGGAAAGAGTTAACCTTTTCTGAAAGATTTGCGGAATTGTTCAGTACGCATCCACATCCAGTAAGACGGGTGAAAACACTATTACAGTGGTCTAAACAATTAAATGGATAGTGATTAACAATTTTTATAATCTTATTAAGAAATAATTAAATATTTTTTGAACCTAACTTTAAAGCTTCTACACCAGGTAGTGGTCTTTCCATTAACATTTCTATTAATGCTCCACCACCAGTACTAACGTGACTAAATTTGCTTGCTAATCCCATCATATTTAATGCAGCAACGGTATGTCCTCCGCCTATTACAGAAAAAGCATTTGATTCGATTGTCGCCTTGAATATTCTTTTTGTGCCATAAATAAATGCGGGTTCTTCATATACTCCTGCTGGTCCGCTGATCACTACGGTTCTGCTCTTAAAAATTATTTGTTCAAGAATTTCGGCAGTTGACATTCCAATATCTTTTATGGGAGAGTTGATTGGAAGTAATCCTATAGGAATATCTGCTCGTATCCCATTACTAGTTTCTACAGCTACATCTGCAGGTAATATTATGGAATCTTTGTATTTTTCGAGAACTTTTTTTACATCTTCCATGAGAAGTAATCCTCCTTTACGTTCTAAGAATTTCATATTTACTTCCCCTAAGTCAACTCCCTTTGCTACTAAGAAAAGATTGCCAATTAAACCTGTCATAGCTACAAAATCGGCTTTCTTAGTAGAAAGGACGTGGTCAGTTATAGCGGTTGCATCTTCTAATTTTGCACCGCCTAAGATAAAAATTCTAGGTGTTTCACTATAACGAAGTACCCAAGTTAATGCTCTTATTTCCCATTCGAGTACTCTACCTCCTACTGCCGGCATCACTACTGGATATCCTGTTAATGAGACGTTACTTCTATGACATGCTGCGAAAGCATCGTTAACATATACGTCCGCTAACATTGATAACGTCTGAACTTGTTTAGTTTTAGCCTGTTCTTCAGGGGGTCTTTTAATCATTTCATCAGGATCAGTTCTTACATTTTCAAGCATTATTATTCTATATTCGCCTTTTCTTAACTTTTTCATAGCGTCTATTGCTAATGGGCCATAGAGGTCTGGTACATAGTGTATTCGTGTTTTTAACATTTTTGCTAATAGTTTTGCATGTAAATCTGTTGTTGTGAATTCCGGATCACCAGGTCTACCTTGATGTGTGAGTATAGCAACTCTTGCTCCTCTGACTAGTAATTCTTTTAATGTTGTTTCTGCAAGGACTTTCATACGAGTAAGATCAATAGGCATACTAGTTTTAGGATTTAATGGTAAATTCATATCGGTACGGAGTAATACTACTTTATCTTCAAAATCGATATCATCCATTGTCTTAAAACCAATATCTATTTTTAACATTGCGTTCTCTATTTCCTCAGGTACTCTACCACCTAATGCTCCAGCCATTGTTGATCAACCCTTAATATAACTTTTTCAGAACATTTAATGCCTTATCAGTCTTTTCTACAGATTTTTTGCCATCTTTTTCGATCATAGTTAAAGCTCTAATAGCATCTATATTATCTGGAACAACATTACTTTCATTAGGTGTAGCCCATATTAAATAAATCTCATTTCCATTTACTTTCACACTTTCCTCCCATACTGGTATTTCATAAAGATCACCTCTAGGTCGTCCTAGATCTCTACCGAGTTCAAAAATAGAATTTAGTGCTACAATACCGTCTGATCCTCTAACTAAGACAACTCTAGGTTCTTCCTCCAATACTTTAATTACGTCATTCTTTGTTACTTGATTTCGTGCCTCAAGAAATCCTACATGCAAATGGAATAAGTTATGACTGCCCTTTGCAGCTATAGTAACAATATCTAGATCATGAATTACAGTTTGCACGTCAGGACCATGATGGGATGGTATTTTTAATTCAGGAACTACGGTATTCATTATACCTTTTGAATGGGATTCCCATGGATCAGCTGCACGTCTATATATTGCAACTCTAGCTTTTTTTAAACCAATTTTCTCATGTATTCCTCCAACTACTCTGCTAATTGCAGTTGTATTACAACTCACAACTCTAGTAAATTGTTTTCCAACGCTTTCAATATAATTACGTGTAGCAACAAAACTGACACCAGTAAGTTCATGATCTTCTCCTCCTTCAAATACTGCCTTTACATTATGTTTTTCATAAAGAGATTTATTCTTCTCACCAATACCTTCTGGTGTTGCATCAACGACTACATCAACAGAACTGAGTAAATCTTCTATGTTACCTACAGGCGTAATCTTTTTTTCTGAAAAACTCTTTAAATCTGCATCATTTGATGTATAAATGCTAATCCCACGTTCAATAGCCAACATCGTTTTCCAATCTGCTCTTCTCACAACAATACCTACAAGTTTCATATCATTTTGACGAAGAACAGCATCAGCAACACGTTTTCCTATAGTTCCGTAACCTATGACACCTACCCTTACAACCAAAATTCTCACCAATTTTTCCATAAGATTTAAAGTATTTATCCTTTTTTACTTCTATTACTTTATAAGTGTATTTCAAAATTATTATGATATTGGTTGTATGTATCTTAGTTTTGATTTATTTGTTAGCATCATTATGAGCCTATTAACAAAGCAAAAGGTCCCCCCAGAGTTTTACTTTTTATACACCCTAGGGGTTAAAGTAGGGGATTTCCCCCTACCCAAGACCCCCTCTATACTCTGCTGCCTCACCATCATCCGAGCATCCTCCTGCACATCGAACCCTTCCATCCATGAGTCGAGGGTAAATTTCCCCTTCCATATACTGAATACATTAAAACAAAATGAAGTATATAATATCCTGCTTTTACCGAAACACTCACCTGCGTAAGATTTATTGTCATTCATAGTAAGGATTTTGCTCCGAACAATGTAGTTTAGATAGAACTTTTTGTTGGTAAGAATAAATAGTTTCGAATAACTTAATATATGAGTTAATAAAAAATTCAGATGTATGAAGAAAAGAGTTTTGTCGATTATTCTTATGTTTATTTTGGTTTTTAATGTATATACAGTAGTGTTAGTGAATGTTAGTGATGTTATTTGGGCTCAGCAATATTATGGATCTATAGAATATTACAATTATGTTGATGGTATGAATCTAACTATTTCTATGATGTACGTGAATATAACAGTTTATAATGATGCTCCTAATTCATTGTGGTTAATAGTGCCCAAAGATTGGAATGGGAGTATCGTATCATCTAATTTGTTGTTAAATGTTGAAAAACATCCTTTGTATTTGAATGATGAAGAGAATCCGTTTTATGCTAATTTAACGATCAATTATTATGGTTCTGTTTCTTTTTCTATAATCTATAAACATCCTTATACTTTATTGATTGTTGAGCCTAATGCTATCTATTTTTCACCTTTGCTTGGGCATTCATCATGGCTAAGGAGAACTTATGTTTTAGATATAAAAAATGTAGGTTTTAAGGCGGTACGAAGTGTTTCTCCGTCTCCAGCTAAGATAATAACCAGTATGGATGGTTTAAGAGCTATATTTGAGGGTAGTAATTTTAATCGTGTTAGTTTATTCTTAACTATGAATAATTATGAGAAATTTGTAAATGTTTCAATGGGTAATTTAGTCATCAAAACACCTGAGCGTTATTACTCTCTTGCGTATGATTTATTGAATCAAGTTTTTGTGCGTTATAATAATATGACAAATCTTTTTGGAGTTTCGCTTGGAGAAATTGTAATTACGTTTTATGTTCCTGAGTCACAGAGTGATTTTAGTATTGGTGGTTATGTTCCTTATTCTGGAGGTGAAGTTGGTGATATTCACGTGAATTTGATTTATTATCGTGGTATTAATGGTGAACTTTTACTTATAATACTTCATGAGCTGGTTCATAGGTTTCTTTTTAAATTGAATATTGATCCAAATAAGCTGCTCTGGGTGCATGAGGGGCTTGCTGAGTTTATTAGCACATCGTTGACGAAGAATTTACCTGCTAGTATTGATAGAATAAAGACACTTGATAATATAGCTAAGAATTTAAGCAATTATGGATTTATAGAGAATTGGAATCCTAGTGAACAAGTAAATAATATCCTTACATACTATGCTGCTTCTTATACTGTTTTTAAGAGATTAAGTGAGTTATATGGTGGTTTGAATGGTTATGCTAAATTTTTTAGAGTATTATCAGGAAGAAGTGTTTCATCGACTCAAGATATTGTTAGAGCTTTAAATGATGCATGGAGTACTGATGTGACACCTCTCTTCATAAAGTGGGGATTTGCATCTTTGCAATATAGTGATAGGCTAAGCTTAAAAATTTTTATAGAAAATATTACTCATAATACTGAATCTTTACCATGGTGGATGCATCCTATTAAGTGGATTACTGAAATGTTCATTAATATGGCTAAAGATAATTTAGAAAAAAATAGGCTGCTTCTAGCTGGATTTTACGCGACCATTGCGCTGATAATTTATATATATGTTATGTTAATACCTTATATAGTTTTAGCATTTGTCATTTTATTAATAATACTAATTTTCAAAAAATTAATATTTAAATGATGATCTTTCAGTAAATATTATTTCTGCGATTATTTGAGCGGCTTTTTCAGCTTGTTCAAATGGACGAGATTGTTTAAACCTTAAGTTTATTATCCTTACTACACATTCTGCAACATTGGCTGCTGCAGCTGCAAAATATCTATTCATTTCTTGCTGTAATTCTATATCTTCGGGTGTTTCTATATCACGACCAGTTCTTTTTTGCAATGTAGAGGTAATATCTTTCATACGTCTTTCAATAATATCATGAGGATCAAACTCTAAAAGTGTTATCATGTCAGGTTTCATTAATCTTACTACGTCAAACGGTAATCCTGGATAATAACCGCCTTTCATTTTTATGGTAACATGCGTATCGATTATTACATCTCCTTTAATTTCACCAATTTTCCTAGCTGCATCCAGCTGAATCTGTCTATACTCATTTATGCTTAAAACTTTTCGCATAGCATCACGATCTGTTATCCCATGCCTTTCTTTAGCGATTTCAAGCATCACATCACCAAAATTAACTATTTTTATATCAGGAACTAAACTTTTAACCATGTTCATTATCGTTGTTTTTCCACCACCCGGAACTGCTACAAGAACAATCTTCATAAATATCACATTTTAACGTTTCTTTTCTTTAATAAAAATTTATTTATTTAAATAATACGTCTGAGTTTGCATTTATCATGAAAGTTACTAGAATATTTACGAGAAACTTCTTTATATCCCATATTTAAGTAAACTTTATTAAGTGCTTTTAAAATATTTTTGTAGGTGATTATTTATGTCATTTAGGAGAAAAAAGAAAGAGTTTGATATTACTGATCCTTGGGATTTAATGGAATATTTCGATAGAATTTTTGAGGAAATGCAAAGAGAGTTTTTCAAGGATTTAGAGCGTATGAGGACTAGACCTTTTGGTGAGCAACGCTTTGGCCCAATAATATATGGTTATTCTATAACAATTGGTCCTGATGGAAAGCCGATCATTAGGGAATTTGGAACTGTACCAAAGAAGGTTGGTGAGAAACCCATTATTGAAAGAGAACCCTTAGTGGATATTAATGAGACAAGCGATGAAATAATAGTTACTGCAGAAACGCCTGGCGTAAAGAAAGAAGAGATCAAGATCCATGCTACCGAAAAGGAGCTGGAGATTAAAGCTGGTGATAAATTCTATAAGAAAATAGACCTTCCGTCTGAAGTTAATCCTGATGAAACAAAGGCTACGTACAATAATGGTGTTCTCGAAATCAGAATGAAGAAGCAGAAAAAAGAGTTAAAAGGTAGGGAGATTCAAGTACTCTAAGATACTATCCTTTTTTACCTGCCCACCGTGTTGTAACAGAGTACTCTCTACCAAGTAATTCACGACCTACGATAGTTTTCATTATATTCATTGTTCCTTCAGCACCTATAAGGTAGGATAGTACACCTGTTAAGCCTATTCCGAGCTCTGATTCTTTAGTGTAAGCATATGCTCCATGCCATAACATTACATGTGTGAAGATATCGTAAGCAACTTGTGGCGCGGTCATTTTAGCCATTGCCACATATTTATTAATATCAGAAACTGAGACACTTTTATCACCTTTGTAGAATCTATCAAGGAGCCATGCAGCTCTATAAGTAAAAAGTTTGGCTGCTTCTAGTCTGGCATAATCATCAACTAGTTCAAATTGTATTGCTTCAAACTTCGCAATGGGTTGTCCAAAGAGGATTCTTTGCTTAATATAATCCATTCCGATATCGAGAGCCCTTCTTGCTGCACCAATACATGCTGCTGCAACTAATGTTCTGGCAACATTAAAACCCTCCATTATAATATAAAAACCTTTACCTTCATCACCAATCCTATACTTATCATCTATTTCTACATCTTTAAGAGCAAAACCACCTGTAGAAATTCCTCTTCTACCAATATCTTCAAAAAATGTTGGAGTCACACCATTAGTAATGCTACCGTCGGGTTTCTTCAAGAGAAATGCAAAGGATGTAAATGCTTTATAACCAAGTTCATTGCCTCCAGTCCTAGTTAACAATAGCATACCTCCGCCTTTAGGTAATTCTAAGCTTTCTCTTACTCCGCTAATATAAACTTTTTCTCCATTTATTATCCATTTATTACCTTTCTTTACTGCATTAGTTTTTATCCCAGCTACATCAGAACCACCTGAAGGTTCAGTAACAGCAATACCGAAAAATGTCTCACCATGTGTAATGTTAGGAAGTATTTCTTCCTTAACTTCCTCAGAAGCATATCGCTCAAGTATCATGGGCCATCCAGCATTAAGAAGGTAATATACTGCTGTTGCAACACTTATATCTGCATAAGCAATTTCTTCGGCTGCTATGGTGGCCATTGTTATTGATGCTCCTGCCCCACCATAATTGGGAGATATAGTTAATCCAAGTAAACCTTGACTGGCCAGGGCATTAATAATTTCTTTTGGTATTTGTCCTTTCTCTTCAATTTCTTTTACTCTAGGTGCAATATATTTTGATGCTAATTCTTTAACCATTTCTCTAAAAACATTCTCATCTTCACTAAAATTAAAGTCCATGATTATCATTTATAGAGTAAAATTCAGTACAAATAAACTTAACTTTCTTTTCACTTCGAAATACAAAACTTCCGTATCAGATCGCTAAGTAAATCATAACAATTTGATATTAATACTTAAAAATGTTCGCAATTTTCCTAATTAAAGGATTGCTTCATGTTTTCGTTGTAAAAGTATATTTTTAAGTTGTACAATTTAATATTGAGGTGGTATGGGAAAGAATAAAGATATCTCTACATGGAAATTATTGCTGAGTATAGTGTTAGTTTTGTTACCTGGATTTCTATCGTTCGGGTTTAGAATATTATATTCTCATGTAAATGTATTTCGTGGTCTCATTGATAAAACAGGTTTATCACCTACGAATTGGGCTTTCATAATAAGTATTATAGGGTTTGTGTTTGGTGTATATTATTTAAATATGGCACTACATAATAATGAAATAGTTTTCAGCGCACCTTTTAAGAGTTTGTTAAAGATTTTTTCTAAGTCAACTAGCAACCGAGACGAATGAATTTTTTATTAAAGATTTTTTAATTTCATTTATTATTGTTCTGGTAAGTGCTCTGAATTCTTTTGATATTATGTAAAGTGTTATAAAATATATTAACGCTCCTGTTCCTATTACTAAGAAGAGTTCTGGTGCTGTTTCATATATTGAGACAAATTTTATTGTTTGTTGCATGTAATATATGATTACACTCATTAATAATGATGCGATGAAATATTTAATGGATAATTTATAATTTAATGTAATTTTGATTCTTCTATTCAACATAGCCCATAAGATATATGAATTAATTGCTTGACTTATAATATTAATTAGTGATAAGATGGTTACATAATTAACCATGTTTTTTATTAAGAAGAATATGAGTGATGTAAGTGTTACTCCAGTTATATAGAGTATGTTTGATAATATATTTATCGTGGGCACTTTTATTAGTAGGCTTTTCTTTAATTCTTTAAATGAGTAGTTATTAAGATCTGCTGTTTCCATTCCAAGTAATGCTGATTGTGCTACATAACTTATTAAAGATATTATTTGAGATATGATGAGAATTTGTGCAATTTCTGTGACTTTCATGTAATCAGGTCTTAATATATAAAGTATTGGTTTAGCGAGTATGAAGACACCTAATGATGATGGTATCACTATCATAAAAAGTAAGTCTAAAGTATTTTTAATGTGAATCTCATGAGTCTCTTGATCACTTCCTAAAATCTTAGGATATAGTACACCTATTATAGGTGATGCGTAACCTATTAATGATGCTACTGCTGCAGCATTTTTGTAGTATGCTATGAATTCAGTAGAACCTGTGATCGTAGCTATGATTATTCCATCTAACATTCCTAAGAATCCACTTATAGAACTATAAAATGGAATCCATGAATTTTTTATTATATTTAGTGCAATCGACTTATTAAAAGAACTTCTCATTATGTATTTTTTCGCATAGAAAAATAATCCAGAATTTTGTATGAAAAGTGCTATAAATACTATAAAGAGTGCGTTTATTATATTTAATCCAATGAAGGATACTACTATGATAGCTATAATTACTTTACTGATTTCTGAAAACAAAAAAGCTAGCGATCCCTTTTCGGGATCAACGCTGAATATGAGACTATTCAAATTATCTCTAAGATAATATGATATGAGGAGAAGAATTCCGAAGAGAAAATATATTATGGGGGTGCCAGTTTTGATGCTTATGAACAAACTGGAAATCAAATAAATTGGTGTCATTATTGATGATAGGATAAATGTTAATATAAGACCTGTTTTCGCTACGTCTATTTTTCTAGCAAAAAACCTTACTATCCAATATGTTATTATAGGAGAAGGAAATGAAAAAAACATAGCTGTAGAGATTATTAACTGCCACGTACCTAGATCCTCCGGTGTTAAACGTCTACTAACTATAATTACGAAGAGAAATCCAGTAAAAGCGCTGATTAACTGAACTGTAAAACCTATTAGACCTGCACGTCGTAATCTTATGTTACTCATTATCCAGTCACTCTTGTACTTCTGATCTACTTTGAATTAAGAAATAGGTATATTTATTTTCTAAGACGACTTAATGATCTTTCTTGTGATACAATTGTGCATCTTTGCTTGTTTAATCATTAAACTTATATTAACGATATTTATAAATGAAGTGAGATGGCTAATTTAATTTCAAAAACTTTAAAAATGATTAGCAAGGAACGTGAGAATATTCTTGGTCTTGCTGCTAAGCTTATAAAGGCTGGTGACGATCCTCGTGGTAGTACATTAAAAGTTATTCAGGTTATAGAAAAATGGTTAAAAGAACGTAATCTTGATTATGATGTGCAATTTTCTAAAGATAAGTTTAATAATATTATTATATCATACGGTGGGAGACCTGAAAATGGACTTATTTTTCTTGGACATCTTGATGTGGTTCCAGTAAGTGATCAGTCCCAATGGAAATATGGGCCATTTTCTGCAACAAGATCTGATGATAAGCTTTATGGGCGGGGTGCTGCTGATATGAAGGGTGCTGTTTCTGCTTTTCTTTATGCATTATATGCCTTAATAGAGAATGGATTTAAGCCGAAAAATGGTATTACTATAGTATTAACATCGGATGAAGAGGTTGGTGGCACTAATGGTACTGGTTATTTAGTCTCAAATGGATTATTAAAAGGTAAATATGCTATAGTTGGTGAACCGACTGGTTCTCAGAAAACTGGTTTTTCAATAGTAGTAGGTGAGAGAGGCTTTATTTGGTTACAATTAATAGTTAAAGGAAAAGCTGCTCACGGAAGTTTACCAATTGCTGGTCTCAACGCAATAGAGGAAGCTGTATCGATCATTTATGATTTAAGAGGACGATTAGGTGAAATCCATGAAATAAATAAGAGTGTTAGCGAATTATTAAATTCATCTATTTCATTACTTGAGAATCACGCCAATGTCCTAGGCATATCGCGCGAAGCTCTTATAGAATCAATACTCAATCCAACTCTTAATATAGGCTTTATAAGAGGAGGCAACTCCATAAATGTAGTTTCGGATGAATGTATAGTTGGTTTAGATATAAGAATACCAATAGGATTATCTGTTGATGTTGTTTTAAATGTTTTGAAAAAATATGATGTAAATTATCACATAGTAGGAATTGCTGAACCTAGCATGACTAATCCTAATTCACCAATAGTAAAAATAGTATCAGAAGCCTTTAACAAAATATATAATTATGAACCTAAACCATTGGTTACTTATGCCTCAAGTGATGCTCATTATCTAAGGAAAGCAGGTATACCTACTGTTCTACTCGGTCCTGGATCTGAAACCGTTCATTCTGTCAATGAATATGTCTACATAGATGATGTAATAAACATGACAAAAGTTTATGCTATACTAATGGGATCGGTAGATAATATATAACTATAAATAATAAAATGAGAATATATCTTTTTAAACCAAAATATTATCCGTTGATAACTTCTTATACTGCAAAGTATTTATTAGAATCTAAAAATCGTAGAACTAATGTATCACTTGATCTCGGCTTAACAAATACAGAAGTTATTATAGATAATGATCATGTATATTTTCCTAATTTTCAGACTTTAAGCAAGAATGACCTAAAAAAGATAATAAACAGAACTACTGAAATATACACGATAACTAATAATGAACTAGTAAAAATTGAATGGTTTGAGAATAACATGTATTTAAAATTAAGGAACATTTCACACAATACAGCTCCTACTTTAGAAATAAATGGTATACATATGCATAGAATAAAAGATACAACACCATGGAAAGACAGCAAATCAAAAGTAATGTCAGTACTACCATTAAAGAATAAAACTGTTCTTGATGTATGCACAGGATTAGGATATACAGCAATACATGCACTTAACTTTGGAGCGTCAAAAGTTATAACAATAGAGAAAAATTACTCAGTACTTAAAATTGCAGAATATAACCCATGGTCATGGAAACTAGCTAATAAAAAAATTACTATAATACTTGATGACGCAAAAAATGCTGTCAACTACTTAAGGGATGAATACTTCGATAGGATAATTCACGATCCACCACGTATGAAATTAGCAGGAGAACTTTATAGTAAAGAATTCTATAAAGAACTTTATAGAGTCTTAAAACCAGGTGGTATCATTTTTCATTATACAGGAGCTCCTGGTGAAAAACGAGGAATCAACTTAATTAAAGGTGTATCAGAACGTTTAAAATCAATCGGATTCTCAATTAAAAAATTGTACAAAATACAAGGAGTATTAGGGGTAAAAAAATAAGGATTTTTATTTTTATACATTATTCCTTTTATGTAAGACTAGAAATATCACGATCAGTAATACTACTGTTATTGCTAATATCATTGTAAGATAATTCTGTTGAATTGGTGTTATTGCGCTAGGAGTGCTAAGTGAAGGAGAAGTATTTGAAGTTGATGTACCTGGGATAGAAGTTGTTGAAGAAGTTGTTATGGAAGTTGTCACGGAAGAAGTTATTATTGATGTTACTGTTGTTTGTCCTCCTGTTGATACGCTTACTTGATAGACTGGTTGTTCTTGTGCTATGTCTGGTGCTGTAATGCCTATTGATGGATCATGCTCCAGTGTACCATTATCAAAGTACGGATATGCTAGGAATGTTGTCACATGTTTTCCATGCAATATGAAGTATCCTTTTACTGGTACTATTTCTTTCGTACCATTTGAATACGTTACTGTTGCATTAGGAACAAACCTAAAGAAACCGCCAACTAACCCTCCACTACTTTTAATAACTAATCCTGGCATTCTAACACGATTGATTTCATGCTCGTTGATTTCTGTATCGTTCTCCATGTTTATACCGAGCTTTAAGCCATGAATACCATGTGTCTCAATTTCTTCGTCCCTTACCTCTACTTCATCCTCTCCGCCAGTCTTTAATAGTGTCTTAAAGTCTTCATAAGGATCTCGTGTCATGTTTGGTGCTGTGAAGTGTGCAATAAGTACTAGTTTTGGAGTAAACTTACTTAGAACATCTATTATTAAAGGTTCTATTGTTTTATTATCATGCCCTCTTTTTAGTGCGTCATAGAGATTCCAGTCCCAATGCTTTATTATTATATCGCTTTTCATTTCCGCCCTTGTCATATTCATAGTTGTGTTATCAATTTTCACTTGAACCGGTACGAAATAGAACGTGTTTCTTATGAGAATGTTTCCCTCTGCGAACTTAAAGAGTTTATTATGAACTTTTGTTAAGTTGAAAGTAAACTGCATGCCTATCACATTTCCTTTGTTGTCTGTAATATTTTGAGGCCCTATGAGGGACCATTCTGCACTATCAAATGGGAAGTAGAAAGGATGTCTAATAGCGCTCATGATTATTTCATAAGCTTTCATTATTCTACTGAAATATTCAGCGAACATCTTTAAGAGGTCACCAAAGATTGATGCGATCATGGCTTTTATCTGCATTGCTTTTTGTATTTTTGGATCATTCTTTAGGTCTTGTAACTGCTGTTCAATTTTGTTTAACTTTTCTATTATTTGGGTCTTTGTCTCGCCAAGGGTTAGACTATTGATATTATTTTTGAGTTCTTCAATAATTGAGATGGCCTCGTTTACTTCATCAAGGTTTACTTTTTCTTTCTCTATCAATTTAAGATTTAGTATTTCTTTTAATTTATCGGTTATATCTTTGAGTTGATCTTTTAGTGATTTACCCTCTTTTGTTGCATTTCTTAATAAGTCGTTTAGTTGTTCTTGATAATCTTCGTTATCGTTAAACATGAAGATATGTTTAAATCGCGCTGTTGGTAACCAAACTTCTGTTAGTCCGTTATATTTGAATACGTAGGCTGTTGAATTATCTTTATTGTACCACCATATAAACATAGGTTTTGAACCATTCCCTACTATGAGAACAGTTATTATACCGTTCGTAAATATTTTCCAACCATTCTTTTCAAAGTAGTGTTTTTGTTGGATGGTGGTTGTTTGTGCTGTAGTTATTGTGGTAGTTGTCGCAGCAAATGTTATTGGTGCTAGTATTATTATTAGTATTATTAATGCCAATATTTTGTGTATAAAGTTTTTCATTTTCCTGCACCACTATTTTATTAGTCTTTCATGTTTAAATTCACATTGTTATAAGATTCTAGAACTGTTGTTTTAGGAAAGTAGAACATAAAACTTCTAATTTTGTAGAATACTCATTTAATGAAACCTCTATTCAGAGTGATAATAGTTATTTGAATGTACGCGGTATTAATAGTGGTATATGTTTGATATAATTAAAGAGCTTAGGCTTGGTAAGAGTTTAATATATTCATGGATCGAGGAATCGAAAGGTCCTGAATTAGGGCCTTTTATAGATAATATTGATATTGAGGAATCGTTAAAGGTTGCGCTAAGAATTAAGGGTATTGATCGTCTTTACGAGTTTCAATGGCGAAGTATGCAGCTAATTGAAGGAGGTCATGATATAGTAATAGTAAGTGGTACGGGTATGGGCAAAACAGAGGCTTTTCTTATACCTATCTTAAATAAAGTAATAAGAGACAGCGAGCCTGGTGTGAATGCTCTTATACTTTATCCTACTAAGGCGTTAACTGCTGATCAGTTAAATAGGATTCAATTTTATACATCAAAATCATTAGGTCTTGATGTTGGAATTTATGATGGCGACACAACAGAATCTGAAAGAAGAAAGTTGTTTACTAAGCCTCCAAAAGTATTACTTTCTAATCCTGATATGATACATTTCTCCTTATCAATACCTAGGTTCAGGGAAATTATCTCCAATTTGAGGTTTGTTGTTTTTGATGAGATGCATGTTTACAATGGAGTATTTGGCGCTCATGTGGCATATTTAGTACGTAGATTAACTCGTTTGCTTGGTAAGGTTCAGTTTATAGGTGCTACAGCAACTATAGATAATCCACAATCATTTGCGTCGATGCTATTTAATCGTTCTGTTTCTGTTGTGGAGAGTTATGGAAGGAAAAGTAGACTTATACATATAATGATAAAGTCTGATGAAGTTTCTAGACATATTGAGGTCTTGCGCATTGTAAAAAATCTTATTAACCTTGGTTTGAAAACATTAGTCTTTGGTGATAGCCACAGAACTGTTGAATATCTTGCCTTTTTGTCAAGAAAATACAATATTAATGTTGGTGTACATAGGGCAGGACTGCCAAGGGTTGAGAGGCGTATGGTCGAACATATGCTAAGGACTGGTGAATTAATGGCTGTCATCGCTACTCCTACGTTAGAGCTTGGTATAGATATTGGTGATCTTGATGCCGTAGTTTTAGATGGTATACCGCCAACTTATACTAAATATATACATAGGGCTGGAAGATGCGGAAGACGTGATGAGGGATATGTGATAATGGTTCTTGGTGAAGATCCCATTAGTTCTTATTATATTCGTAAACCACAAGAGTATTATTCTCAAGCTCCTGATGAGTTACCGTTGGATCTTACAAATGAGGATGTTCAGAAACATCAAATTCTTTCTGCCTCTATTGATAAACCATTAAGAGAAGACGATGAATTATTTAATAAAGAAATAGTTAATAGCTTAGTTAACGATAATCTGTTAGTAAAACGAGGTAATAGTTATTACCCAACGCCTAATGGTAAGAGAGTATTTTATAAAACTAGTATTAGGGGTGCAAGTGATAGGGTAATTATAATTAATGAAAATGGTCAGGAAATCGGTGATAGAGAATTACCAATAGCATTAGGAGAGCTTCACCCAGAAGCTGTATATTTTCATGGTGGTCGTATTTACAAAGTTATAGAACTTAACATGTCTAGCAAGCCATACAGGGCATTAGTTACCCAACTTCCACATGATTTTGGCTTTTATACGCTTCCTTTAAGATCAAGTTTTCCAGTTAGTTTTAAACCTTTAGATGAAAATACATTTTTAGATGGAAAAATACTTTACGGGAAGATAGAGATAGAGAATAGTGTTTACGGATATATAATAAAACGTATGATAACTAATGAAATTATAGATGAGAGAATTCTTGAAAATCCAATTAATTATAGATTTAAAACAAAGGGTCTGATGTTAAGGTTACAAGGTTATAATGATTGGAGTGATCTGATGAATGGTGAAGCTTTTCATGCTATAGAACATACTCTCATATCTTCTGCTCAAATGATTATTGGAGCTGGACCAGGAGAGCTGGGTGGAATAAGTAATCCTAACGGATTAATAGTGATTTATGATGGTGCACAAGGTGGATCAGGCCTTTCAAAATTATTAATGAAAAGATTTAGTTTAGTTTTTCAACGTATGTCTCAAATAATTTCAGCATGTGATTGTGAAGATGGTTGTCCGCGCTGTGTTTATTCTCCTTATTGTGGAAATAATAATCATATTTTATCTAGAAAAAATGCATTAAAAGTGCTTGAAGGATTAATCTCTAAGAAATTAAAAGTATTAGAACCATTACCATCAACATTTGAAAGAATGTTAGTCTGAATTATTAATCTTATTTCAAATATTTCATGTACTTCTCTAAGATAAGTATAGATTTTAATATTAGATGAAGAGTATAATTATTGAATATGAATGATAAATGTGAAATTAGTTTCCTATACTAAAGATGGTGAAAGGTTAATTGCTGTTGCGTCAAAACAGAGTCTATCGAGGAAACCCTTTGATTATCAGTGGCAAAAAATGAGTGATGAGGAGGTTGAAACATGGATTAAAGAAACACTAATTAGAGGACATCTCTCACCATGGGAGCACTCAGTCTATACATTTGACATTGAAAATGTAAGTAGAGTGTTAACACATCAATTGGTAAGACACAGGTTGGCTAGTTATACCCAATTGAGTCAACGATATGCTGAGATGAAGGGTGAATACTTTAACTATGTAACACCTCCGCTTATAAAACGTGATCCTAATATAGAACAAATATACAAAAATGCGATAGAATATTCCAAAAATGCATATGAAAAGCTCTTATCTCTAGGTGTTCAACCAGAGGATGCCAGATACGTGCTACCACAAGCCATCGTCTCGAAAATTGTCGTTACAATGAATGCAAGAGAATTGCTAAACTTCTTCGGATTAAGGTTATGTACAAAGGCTCAATGGGAGATTAGACGGGCCGCATGGATGATGTGGGTAGAAGTTATGAAAGTGCATCCTAGACTTTTTAAATATGCAGGACCAAGATGCCTTCTTGCAGAAAATCAAGTCAGAAAAGAACCTATCAACCTTAAGGAATTAATTAACTTTAATGGGGACAAGTTGATATCAGAGCGTTGCCCTGAGCTAATTCCTAAAACAGGTATACCAAAATGCGTACTTTTTGCAATAAAAGATAGTGATCTCATAGAAGAAATAAAGCAGTTATTAGAAAAAAGCTAATAAGTTAACTGATTTTCATTTTAATACTTTTTCAAGTCCCAAGAATTAGGATTGTTCTTTTAAGAAGAAAAGCTCTATTTTAAGATTTTCGTTATCTGTAATGGTTTTGCTGTGTTTTTAAACAAACAAATTTAATAACAGGATTTTTCACGTTTATCGTGGTGGAGAAATTATGAAGGAAAGTAAATATATTTGGCTTGATGGTAAGTTTGTTCCATGGGCTGATGCAAAAATTCATGTTCTTACGCATGCCCTTCATTATGGGACTGGAGTATTCGAGGGTATAAGGGCGTATGAGACTGTTTCTGGAAGAACTGCTATATTTCGTGGGAAAGATCATGTTAAACGTTTATTACATTCTTCAAAGATTTATAGAATGGATCTTCCATATAATAATGATCAAATACTTAACATTATTAAAGAGACTGTAAAAATTAATGAACTAAAGGAGTGTTATATTAGACCATTAGTATTCCGTGGATATAAACAATTAGGAGTCGATCCTACAGAAGTCCCTGTATCTTTTATGGTTGCTGCTTGGGAATGGGGCTCGTATTTAGGAAAAAGTGCATTAGAAAATGGTATAAAACTTAAAACATCAACATGGAGACGAATACCTCCTCAAAGTCTCCCCTTAGAGGCAAAAGCAACTGGACAGTATTTAAATTCTGCATTAGCAAAGATTGAAGCAAAGGAAGTAGGTTTTGACGAAGCGTTAATGCTTGATTACAGAGGCGTTGTTTCTGAAGGCACTGGTGAGAATATTTTTATAGTACGTGATGATGAAGTTATTACTCCGCCATTATATTCTAGTGTACTTCCTGGGATTACTAGAAAAACAGTTATGAAACTTGCATCTGATTTAGGATATAAGGTCATAGAAAGTGAACTTACATTAGCAGATGTTTATATGGCTGATGAAGTTTTTCTCACAGGAACAGCTGCTGAAATAACACCTGTAGTAAATGTTGACGGAATAATAATAGGATCAGGAAAGCCAGGTCCAATAACAAAGAAGCTACAATCACTATACTTTGATGTTGTGAAAGGTAAAGTTAAAGAGTATGAGTCATGGCTAGACTACGTCTAAACATTAATTTATTTTTATATAAAAGCTTCATTATTTCAGGACAAAAAAGATGTTAATCAAGCATCCTGTATATTTCTTTAAGTAAATTTATTTGAAAAATAATTTCTCGTTTTAATTTTTCATAAGTAATATTAGATATTATACTTTTTTCTTTTGCACTTTCTAAATCAGCTAATTTTTTATTTAGCGTATCAAGATCCTCCTGTTTTAACATTAAATTTAAACGTCTCCTATGCAAGCTTAATCCTTTTTCGAAAAATATTATATAATCAACAAGTTCCCTAATTTTATTTTCTATTATCTTCTTTTCCTCATTAATTTTTACTTTAAGAGTATTATACTCTTCATCAGTTATCAATCCAATTATTTTTCGTCCCTCTAATTCTTCCTCTCTTATTAGTATTGAATCTAGTTTAGAATGTTCGTTTAATATTTTAGAGAGAATTTTTTCTTTTTCAGTCTCCCAACGTGTGATGATTTCCTTTACTTTCATTTCATAATGATGCCATGCATTATTAAGTTCATTTAACATGCTATTAATATCAATGTTAAGTGATTGGGCATCTCGTGATATTAATTGTACATTTGTAGATTCTTTTTTTATAGGTTCATTTGAATGCAAATCATCAATTATTTTTACACGTAAAGGTTCACGTAATTGTGTGTTCTCTGGAGCATTTTTTATTTGGATCTGTTTAGCAATCTCATAATATCTGCAATTAACATAATCATTTGAACAGAATTTTTCAAAATATTCTTTAGTTATTTTAGTCTTTATAATAAGACATTCATTATTATCTAATGATAGTTTTTGCAAATACGGGCATTTCTGCATTCTATGTATTATTTTTCGTTTATACAAAATATCTTTATCTGTTATTAGGAATCTCATTATTGGATTAAAAGTTTATTTAAGATTAGGTTAAAAATTTTAAATGAAAATCAGTTATTTTTAATTTTTCGTACTATTGCTCTGTTAGGATCAAGAGTGTTCCAATCTATTTTGTAGCCAAGTTTCTCTAATATTATTTCAAAATCAGTGTCACTTATGTTATATGTTTTAAGCATATTAATCACATCTGAAAGTTTCATGCCATCTAAATCGATGTTAATTAATTGTTGTTCATCTGTTATTTTTAGTCTTGTCGTTTCTTTAATAATGTTTTTTGGAAATAAAGAGTTAAGTATTTTGAGCACTTCATATGATGGTAATGAACGTTTAAATTTTATTATGATATATGGTAATTCTTCTATTTTGAATTCATCAATGCTCTCATCTATTGCTATTATCATTTTTACATTTTTTAAATCTTTCATTTTTTCTATCTTTCTTTTTATGTATTCTTTTGTCCAAAATCCTACGATTTCAAGATATACCTTCTCGTTATCTCTGATAAAGACAAAGTCTGGTATGAATATTTTTGATCCCACTACTAATGGTTCTGGTTCTCTGATAATAGTCCAATCGCTTTTTAATGCATTAAATCTTTTATGAAAATCTTCTTCCAAGGAACTGTCATATGTTATTATGTTTTCTGATGATTGAACTGGGTATAAATGTTTGTTTGCATCATTGGTTATAAATTTGTAAATTAAATGTTTGTTTTTAAGTTTAGTTTTTCTAACTATTGACGCTTCAATGGTCCAATGGTCTGCCGAAATTATCGATGGTAACGTTTTAGCTAAATTTGTTCCATAACGTTCAGTTTGTTTTATTACTGATGCAGGCCCATCGATTGTTATGCGTATGGACTCATTGATTTTCTCAGCCATGTAAAGTAAACCATTTCTTTTTATATTCCACAGGATTTGTCTAGTTTTATGGCCTGTTGCTTTTATATTTGCAGTAAGATTTATGCATTTGAAAAGTAACGTTTGCGTTAATGATAGATTGTAGAGCCTTATTAACTCTTCTGGTGATATTTCTTGAAAGCTATCAATAGTGTTTTCTTCTTCATAAATTGCTCTGAAACCATTTTCCACATCATCATAGTTCATATTAAGTTTTTGCGCTACTAAATCTATTACGTTTTTACGTTCTTGTTGTGTTAATGCAAACCCATTATAAAGCTGATTTACCGTTTTAAAGACCTCTAATCTTATAAGTAATGGATCATAGGGAAGAACCATTTTCTTGACTATCAGTCTACGTTTTAATAAGGTTATTAGTCCTTTAATAAACTTATAATTATATCCTTCACTTTCAGCCATTACTTCGGCTTCATTGAGCTCATTTTCTAGTTCTCCAAGTTTTTTACTGATAAAATTTTTAAATATATTGATTAATTTTTCTGCAAGGTATAAATTCTCGTGAGATAATTCGGCGTAAACTGGTTTGATGTATTCTCCACGTATTTGTACGCGTAACAGTTGTGCTGGGAGCATTCCTATTCACCTAATGCTTTTGATCGTTTCTTTGATACTCGCACTTCTTTTGTTCCTGAGCTTATAATTTCATAGAGTATTGCTTTTTTACCTTCCTTAGGTCTCAATATTCTACCAAGTCTTTGTATGAATTCTCGTTTACTGCCTGATCCGCTAAGAATTATAGCAATGTTCGCATCGGGTACATCAATGCCTTCTTCAAGAACTTTGCTAGTCGCTATAGCATTAAATATTCCTGTTCGAAATCCATCCATAACAGCCTTCCTTTCATAGTCACTTGTCTTGTGTGTTATGATTGGTATTAATAATTCATTAGAAATACGTTTAACAAGTTCGTTATGCTCAGTAAATATGATAATGCGTTCACCCCTATGGTAACGTAATAGTTCACGTAATTTTTCTATCTTAGTAGAAGAATTTAGTGCAATTGACCTAGCCCTATTCCATGCTAAAAGCGCTTCACGAGCTTTTATATCGTTGCCTGTTCTCATTATAAATTTCTCGAAATCCTTTAATGACCGTAAGGTCCAACCACGTTTCTTAAAATATTCTTCATATATACTACTTAATCTTTTATATTCTGTGTACTCTTCCCTAGTCAATGGCACGTAGATTTTTTTAATTTCAAAATTTGCTAAATATGAACCGGCAAAATCTTTCACACCGCTCCTATAGACTATTGGTCCAACTAACTGATCTAAATCTTTATGAGCTTCATCCTCTCTTTCTGGCGTAGCTGTAAGACCCATTCTATGTGGGGCTGCTGAAAGTTCGGCAATCTGTCTATAACCTTCACTAGGTAAATGATGTACTTCATCGAATATCATTAATTTAAACTTATTGCCAATTAACTCAGCATTAAGGTATGCAGAACTGTATGTAGCTATGGTAATACATTTTAATTCTTTATCACCACCACCGTATAATCCTACGTCAGTGTTAAGATATTTTTGAATAAGTAAAGCCCATTGATCCATCAACTCTATGGTTGGTGCAATTACTAATGTTGGTTCTTTTAATTCTAGAATCGCCATGATTCCTATAAGCGTTTTACCTGAACCTGTAGGTAACACTATTATCCCGCGCTTATTAGCATTCATCCAATTGTTTAATGCTTCACGCTGATAGTTTCTTAACTTCACATCAAGTCGTTTATTAAATTTTAAACAACTTATAGGATGAAAGACATTGTCCATAAAACTAATCTTTAAATCTCGAAGTATTGACACAATAACAGGATAATGCATTGCTAAACTTCTATATGCATTAATTCTAGGATCAAATTTAAAAAATTTTGTTAATTGTAATGGGATATGATCCTTACTAGCCAATACTATCGTGCCCTTGTCATAATAAAGTTTCACTTCCATTTTTATTATCTCACGTTATTATTTATATCTATTAATTACTTAAAAATGTTTTTATGAAAAGCCAGCATGTTTTATCTGTTTATACTATTATAATAATCACACAGTCTATTAATTGGACATTCAAGGCATTTAGGATGAATAGCTTTGCATATTTTTCTGCCATGTTGTATTAATAATAGATGGACGTCAAGATATTCACTAGGATCATAGAGCTTCACGAGAGTCAAACGTATTTCATCATAATTACTTTTTTGAGGAACAAGCCCTAATCTTTTTGAAACCCTATTTATGTGAGTATCAATTGGTATTGTTGGTTTTCTGCCTAACATGAGTAAGACTACATCAGCAGTTTTAGGTCCAACTTTAGGCAGTGATGTTAATATTTTTCTAGCTTCATTTAGATCCATGCTTAGTAAAAAATCTAAAGAACCATTATACTTCTCTAGAATTATCTTAGAGAGCCTTTTTAATGCATCGGCTTTCGTGTTATATAAGCCTGCTTCACGTATAGCATCCTTTAATTTTTTTATATCCAAATTAATTATATTGTTCGGGGTTATACTGATCATATTTGCTAATTTTTGATATGCCCTATAAGCTGCTTTATCAGTAGAATTTTGAGTAAGAATTGTAATGACAAGGACTTTAAAGACATCAACATTCTCTTTAAATGTAGACATAACAGCAAAATCGTTAGGATCAATTTTATACGTATTTTTTAAGATCCTGAATATAGTTTTAGCCTTCTCATTCATACTCATCATCTTTGCTAAGAAATAAAAGCATTATTTTCTTATTTACTCTACTTTTCTAGAACCTTTAAACGTTAAGTACCCTATGCCAGCTAACAGAATAAAGAGAATATATGCATTTACTTGATGCATTATTGTTAAGATTTCTGTTTCACTTTCAATCATACTTGATCCTATGCCCACTTGTATTATAACTAGAATCAGCGCAATTACATTGAGTATTTTAATATAATTTTTGTTACTTTTTAATGCATAAAATGTCTCATACCCTATTAGTATTAACCCTAATATTCCTATTATTATGTGAATGGGTATTACAGAACTTTTGTAAAAACCATTGGCTGCAACGTGTCCTAGGATTATTTGAATTATTATCCCGAGAAATATTAGTATTCCAATAGTACCAACTGTTTTCATGATCTCTCAATAGGAGAACATGAAGATACTGTATATTAATTTAACTTAACCATGAGAGAAATGATCTTCTCTTGTCCTTGAAGGACTGGATTTGCTATTCATATTACTGTGATTATTTTCATTAATATCAAAATTTAATCCATTTAAACATGTAATAATTAACACTATTATCTTCATTAACTACTGCTAATAGTAATTTTTTTCTAACAGTATGCGTTAATCTTCCTGCACCTACTATATCCGTAGTTTTTAACTTACTATCCTTTTTCATTATTTCTACTAAGAACGGCGCATGATCAATTCCGGGGCCGTATTCATAGACTGCAAAAGTCGTGCCAAATTTCATTCCTGGTCTCACCACGAAACCTTTCTTCCTAAGATCTTTATAAACCAAATACACTAAATCAAAATCTTCGTAATTCTTTTTTGCTTCCAAGAAAAGTTTTTCAAACGACATTAGATTATTATCAGTATCTATTACTTCTATGATACCATTTTCCAATAAATATAGTGCTTCATAAAGACTTAGTTGAAGAGGGGCTTCAAAATTAAATGTTTTAGGCTTACCAATCCCGATAGGTCTTCCGTAAAAACCTTCCTTAAATAATTTAGGAGCTTCCTTTGGATCATATGCTATTACACGTCCTTCTGAATATTTTACTCGAATTTTGCTCATAGCATATTAAATAGTATTGCAAAATATTAATATACTTGTATTTATTACAACTGTTCAATGAACATTAAAATCAGGGTCACAGTATTCACAGCGATAGGTGTCATAATAATTATTGCTTTTATTTATCTAAATAATCCTATTATGATTTATAATACGATTTCACGTGCAAATCCATTATTCATTCTGTTTGGAATTACCCTCGAATTACTTGCTATATCATTTAGTGCACTTGGATGGTATTTGCTTCTCAAAGCAATGAACGTGAAGCTTAGTTATATTGAGAGTTTGAAAGCAACCTTAATTGCTATCTTTGGTGATATAATGATACCTACTGCATCATTAGCTGGAGAAACCTTTAGAATACTCTATGTACGGAATAAAAATAATGGACAAATTGACAAACTAATAGCAACGGCTGCTTTTCAACGTCTTATATATACAGTATTACTTATAGTCCTCATAATGTTAGGAATATTTTTAAATGAATCTAATAGAACATTATTGCTTGGTTATATTTTATGGTTCATAGCATCAATGGTTTTTCTCGTAATAGTGTTGGTTTTCTTTGTGAAAAATCCAAATAAATTTGGTATGATTCTTAAGAAACTCATGATCATTTTTCATAGGATCATTAAGATTCCTAGAAGTGTAAATAAAACAATGCGTGACATAGATAATTTGGTATCTGGAATTAATGAGGGTATTCAGTTAAGTAAAAATAAAAAACATTTCATATTTTTAGCTACAATAGTGATGACGTTTCAATGGATTTTTGGGTCTCTAATGATATATTCTATGTTACTTTCATTAGGATATAAAAGTATAAATTATATTATTCTCCTTTCTATATACCCAATTTATTCTACGTTGACAATAATGCCAGTAGGCATACCAGCAGCACTAGGAGTTGTCGAAACTGGAATGACACTATCGTTCATCATAATAGGAGTTCCACGAACAATAGCTGCAAGTGTAACACTATTAACTAGAGGTGTAATGGTCTGGTTCGATGTAATGATCTCCGGATTTATATTCATTAGAAATGGAAAATATCTAATTCAAAAAGAGGAGGAAATTAAAGAATTTTATGAAGAAAAATCATATTCTACTAAGAATAGGTCTTTAATAAGAAAATGAAGAAAAGAATCTGACCTTATCTTTTTAGGATTCTTAAAAATTTCAGGATCTTTCTATTAATGTAGTGAACGCTGAAAGAGCTCCAAACTCAGCTGTTAGTGGATTATCACCACTACCAATTATTATTATGTCCCCATCATGAGGATTTAATAATGTTCGTAGTCTTTCTGCTTCAATAGGATATTTTTCATTAACATTTAAATCAGGTAATAGTATTATTTGATTATTTTTTACGATTAATGTTGATGCTCCTAATGCTCCAACTAAAAGTGCAGCATCGCGTTGTTCTAGTCCGGTTTTTAATATTTTTGTGTCAATACTTCTTATTAGTAGAGCATAAGCATGATCACCTATGGCTAAAACCGTTTTTCCTAAATATGCGCGGGAGGGTATTTTTGATTTAAGCCATAATCCCACTTCCATACCTTTATTAGTTAAAGTGCATCCTTGCTGTTCTGTAATGATTAACCCTAATTCCTTAAGTTTTCCTAATAATGTTTTCATTGAACCTTCACCAAGTTTTAATTCTTTAGAAAGACGAACCCTGCCTATTGGTCCCAAGTCTCTTATAAGTTCTATACATTTTATTACGTGTACTGATGTATAAGATGGTTTAGGTCCTGCTGCTTTACTACTCAAGGCTGTACGTAAAATATTATTAATACTCACATTATGAAAACATACACCTAAATATAAATAATTTATGCTATTTCTTGTATATTTTCTCCTTTATGCAATCATGGATCTTGTTATCAAATTTATTAATAGGCTATAAATAAGTATACATGTATGAGACTGTTAATAAAAAAGAATGATATTGAGAAAATAGTAAGAAAAGCTGTAAAATCCCCTGTTGAGTTAGCAGGATTTTTAATAGGCATTAAAGGGTCAGAAGATTTTATAGTAAAATATATATACAATGCAGATCCAAGTGATAATACTAATGTAAGCTTTAAGATAAAACCTAACGATACATATAATGCGATTAAACAAGCTGAGTCTGAAAATCTCGAAATTATTGGAGTATACCATACGCATCCTGCACCTCCAGAGCCCAGTTCTAAAGATCGTGAAGGTATGAAAGCTTGGCCTGGAGTCTGGCTTATAATAGATTCTCGCACAGGACGATATGGCGCATGGAACGAAAAACTTGAAAAAATCATAGTTGAAACAATTTAATTGTCTATTCTTAGAAGTAGGATTTTTAGTAAAATGTTGCATATTTCCTTCTTAGAATTTATATTTGTGTGCGATTAATAATTTGTTAGTTAGGAGGTTAATTTATGAGAATCGCTGTATCTCAATATGTATTTCGTGTTGGTGGAGGTTTCAAAGAATTTGCTGATCACGTAACAAGACATACTGTTAAAGCATGGCATGAGAAAGCGGAGATTATTGTTTTTCCAGAATTGATATCTCTTGAATTAATAGAAGATAAAAAATTGCTTGGGAAACCATCTATTAATTTAACTAAGATTCTTTATGATCATTACGGCAAATACGTTGAAATTTTTAGCGAACTAACAGAAAGATACGATATAACAATTTTAGCAGGAAGTACAGTAACATTAGGTGATGATGGCAATTACTACAATACAGCACATGTTTTTAGACCTGATGGACCCATATTAAAATATAAAAAAATACATTTGCACTTGTTTGATAAACAGATGGGGCTTCACGCAGGTAATGATATATTAACATTTAAACATAGTGAAATAATTATAGGAACTGGAATATGTTACGATGTAGGATTCCCAGAAATCTTCAGAATAATGAGATTGGATGGTGCTGAAATATTTTTAATACCAAGTTTAGCACCTGGAAGAGGAGCATATAACTGGATAAGATTTTCTTCACATGCAAGAGCAATAGAATCACAAGGTATTGTTGCACTTTCAAGCGGAATAGATCCTACAGGCGAGTTATTCGGATATAAACTGAGAGGGAAATCAGCGATCATTACAACAACTGATTATAATCCAAATGGATTTATAATAGAAGGTAATGAAGAAGATACAGTACTTATAGCAGATATAGATATGACACATTTAAGAGAGATACAAGAAAAAACTGCTGCACCAGTTTTAAAAGATCTCAACTTTAAAGTATATAAAGAACTATGTGATAGAAAATGGAGCCCCAACTTTCCGCATAATAATTAAAATCTCATGCATCAATAATATACCTAATCTATTGCATATTTTTGAAAAGACTAAACTAAATTAAGAAAAGAGTTGAGACGTTTTAGAAACACTAAAAAACTTATTAGAGAAAAAGAATATTTGCCCGTATTCAAAACGAACACTGAACGTGTTCTCTAAGAAAGCTTATAAAAGAATTAGGAGCGTTTGGTAAAAGTGAGAATGAGTTAATTGAAACCTAAAATTATTCCAATATTTCTACTATTATCTGATCACCATCTTTTAAGTTAAAATATGAACGCAAGTATACAGGCGCTATAATTTCTAAAACACTTTCATCATAGTATGTTTTATCCGCCCTTATTACTGCGCCAAACATTGATCCGTTAATTTTTGCTCTGTAGCATGATACGCCAACATAAAAACGTTTACCATCAAAAAATGAATCCAGACGTATTTGTTTAAATTTTTTAATTTCATTAAAAATCTGAATACCTGTATTTTTATCAATCTTAATATTGAGCGTACCTGGATATGGTGTGAAACCTAATTTTTCTTGTATTTGTTTTACATAATTTGTCTGAGATAGATAATAAGCACCTTCACCTAATCCGCTAAACACCGTACCCTTTACTATAATGCCCACTTCACATCAATTAAAACATAAAATCTCCCTTATTTAAGTTTTGGATGTTTATAACCACAATAAAAGAAATTTATATTTGTTTCTTCTATATTATTAAGGGGGCCGTAGTCTAGTTTGGTCTAGGAAGTTTAAAAAACCTAGAGTACCAGGCTCGGGCCCTGGAGATCGCCGGTTCAAATCCGGCCGGCCCCACTATATTAATGGTCGTCAGCAGCTCAATTAATCTAATTAAGAACAGGTTTCTCTAAGTAGTAGGACTTATATATTTTTTAAACGATAAATAACTTGACCATTATGAAAAAGGCATATTATAGAACAATTATCAGTAGTATTATATTATTACTCATTATAATAACATTAATAAGTAATGTTAATGTAGCCGCAGGAAAAACAGTGACTGCAGTGAGACCTACATTATTACAAAGATTTTATATGAATTCTACAAGTACTCAATCAGACTTTAATGACCCATTTTTTGCTTTTGGAAGGGACCCGAGACCAAATCTTAGTACTAGTGGATATTGGAGTTGGCAAGATTATCCGTATAGTGTACCATATGTAACTCCGCAAACTATTAAAATATTCACAAACGTTGCATCAAATGATATAACAAAGACGGGATATCCTCCATTAATAACAAGTAAAATTGTTAACTTACCTTCAGGTAGTTATTCTAAAATATTGTTAAGGGTTGATGTACAATTAAAGAGTGTAATGCCTAGTAGATTAGCAGTAAATTATGATAGAGCACTCTGGATATTTGTAGATGGGGTACCACTTCTCATAGGGACAACAGCACAACGATATAGTTATACTGTAATATCGGATGTAACATTCTTATATCATCTTTTAACTGGTACTCATAACTTTACGTTTGTACTTATAAATTATGTGATACCAAGTCTTGGACTTACTGGATATTTTATAGCAAATGTTACATTACTTTATTACCCTGGTGAAAAACCATCAAACATTGCGACAGACGTAGTACCATTATGGTCAAGTGGAATAAATAATTGGAGGTCTGGAGTTGCTTGGGCTGTACTTACATCATCGAAGAATATAGCATTACAAAACGTGACAATACCAGGGAACATAACAAAAGCATATCTATTGCTTTATACAGAAGGCGCTTCGTATGATGAGTTTTGGTGGTCTAACATACCTACAAATCGTGAAGTCTTGGTTTATAGTGATAGTAAGTTAATAGCAGTATCACAACCGTTTCCAATAATTTACACAGGTGGTATAAATCCGTTCATGTGGAGACCAGTACCAGGAATAAACACTTATGCATTCCAACCATTATTAATAGATATAACACCATATATACCATTCATCATCGGAACTCATACCATAAAAGTCACTATAACTAATAACCAAAATTATTGGCTAGTCGGAGGAGCATTGCTACTTACCAAAACAAATACAACAGTAAGCTATAGGTTCTTAGGCGACAGCCCACAACTAATAGCAAATAAAACAACAAGCACAA
This sequence comes from Thermoprotei archaeon, assembly GCA_049976445.1. Lineage (GTDB taxonomy): Archaea > Thermoproteota > Thermoprotei > Gearchaeales > WAQG01 > JAVZOV01. The sequence continues at coordinate 29,875 of JBMFIF010000001.1, forward strand.
CACCAACTACAACTATATTCAATAATACAATGACATATACGAACACTGCATCACTAAATATTACAATAGGCTCACAAACAGTCACTTACAAAACAGAGTATAAGCTCAATTTGAACGCTATTCAATCATATAATGATATATGGTGGAATTCAACAGTAACTCAAACATGGTATTATAAAAGTAACTGGTTAAATAAAACAGAATCCTCACGATCGTATTCATCATTAAACGTGAACTACGGTGAGATAATACAAGTATACGGCGATATAAGTAAAGCATCGACATCGAATCCTGTACCAGCAACCTTTAGCCTTATAGCTGATCTTAACCATAAATATGTAACAGAAACAGAGCACACAAATGCAACATCACAAGTTGCTACAGTTCATGCAGAACACGTCACATCAAATTCAATATTAGCAGGAACATTAGTATTCATAAGCCCAACAGGAGCAATAATAACAGGTATCACAACACTTAGTAGTGTAACATCAAAATCGTTAAAAACTGAAGAAACACAAAACAGTATAAAATTTGTATCATTCATGAGAGATACAGTTGGAGGAAACTATTATCCACCACTTACGTATGAAATATTCGTAGATGTGATCTCAGTAAAGTGGTAAAAAATTAACATAAACTTTTTTTATTACTTTTATGATATAATGAAAAATCATAAAAATTACTCAAGGAACCGTTTCGTCCCCCGAATTTATTCATAGAGATGAAGGACTCTAAAAACTATTATGAGAGGATCCCTCCACCTCCAGGTCTGCGCCCGGTAAGATTTTCCCTCGCTAATGCCCACAGAGCTTAAGCCTAATACTGGGCGTGGCATTGAGTAGTTCCGGCCGCAGGAGTCCATACTAAGGAGACATACATACGTGCTTCTAAGCTCTGTGGGCATAACCTAGTGAGCTGTTTTTGGCTCCTGGTTGTAGCTAGTCGGCCTTTGCATCGATACCATTATCCTAAGCTTTCGACTGAAGTCAGGAGCGTCTGACTTGTTTAGGAATTTTATAATAGTGGGGCCGCGGGGAGTTTCACCCTTTTCAGGGTTTTGAACCCCGGATCACCAGCGTTCCGGGAATAGGGGTATTCACCCCAGGCTGGCATCCTAATCCAGGCTGAACGACGGCCCCGACTAAATTATTTATCTCGTAATAGTATTTAACTTTTATTGAGATTTACCTAAGATAGGTCAAGTTTTTAGCAATTCATAATATAAAAAATTAAAGATTTTTATTTTCCTTTAAATTTTGGTTTTCGCTTTTCAAGAAATGCACTCACACCTTCTACTACATCGTCTGTGCTGAAAAGCAGTCCAAAGAGGCTCGCTTCATATGCTAAGCCTGTCCATATATTTGATTCAAGTCCAAAGTTTATTGCGTATTTGGCTGCCATGAGGGCCATTGGTGGTTTTTCTGCTAGCTTTAGTGCAAATCTGCGTGCTTCTTCTTCAAGCTTTTCTGGTGGTACTACATTGTTGACTAACCCTATTTTTAGGGCTTCATTTGCTGATATCATATCACCTGTGAAAATTATTTCTTTAGCCTTGCTACTTCCTGTTAATCTTGATAATCTTTGTGTCCCTCCTGCGCCTGGTATGAAACCAAGGTTTATTTCTGGTTGTCCTAGCTGTGCTGTTTCGGAGGCTATTCTTATATCACCACTCATTGCCATTTCGAGACCTCCGCCCAATGCGTATCCATTTATGGCTATTATTATTGGTTTTGTGTAATATTCTATTTTGTTTAGAATCTCTTGGAATTTTCTAGAAAATATTGCTGCTTTAACTGGGGTAACTCCCATAAAACCTGTTACATCAGCTCCTGCACTAAATGCTCTTCCAGAACCTGTTAATATTATGACTCTTATTCTTTCATCTTCTTCTATTTCATCTAATATTGTGTTTAATTCTTTTAGCATATCTATGTTTATTGCGTTTAAGCGTTCTGGTCTATTGAGTACTATCCATGCTAATGGTGGTTCGAGTTTTAATAAAATTGTGGAAAGCTTTCTTTCTTCAACGACGCCATATTCGTAAAATCCTTTTCCTGTTTTTCTTCCAAGTTTTCCTTCGTTAACCATTTGTTTAAGTAGTGGATCGGGCGTGTATTCTTCCCATCCTGTCATGTTTTTGAGGTTTTCGAGTGTATTTACTACACGGTCTATACCGTATTCATCTGCATATTCTAGAATACCTTTGGGGTATCCTAATCCTAGTTTGCATGCTTTATCTATATCATCTCTGCTAGCTATTCCTTCTCTGAGTAACCATGATGCTTCGTTTATTGCAGGAGCAATTACCATTAGTGGATCTACTTTTTCTGCTTTTTCTTTTGGTATTTCTGGTCGAGCATATTTACCTGGTGCTGGATAGGTGTAAAAACCTTTTCCTGTTTTCATTCCTAATTCGTTTGCTTTAAATTTCTCTTCAAATAATGGACATGGATGAGCCACGTATCCCCGTTCGCTCATTGCTTTAAACACGAAGTAGAAAACATCTATTCCACTATAATCAGCCAATTCGAATGCTCCCATAGGGAAACCTAATTTGTAACGTACTGTCGCATCTACTTCAATAATATCAGCTTGTTTGTTAGCGACTATCCAGCATGCAGCATTAAGTAATCTTCCTAGTATTCTATTTACTATGAAACCAGGTACATCTTTTTTCACGATAACTGGTTGTTTTCCCAACTTCTTTGCTAATTCATACGTTATTTTTACCGTATCATCACTAGTTTTTTGACCCTTTACAACTTCAACCAATGGCATTAACGGTGGTGGATTAAAGAAGTGCATGCCGACAACTTTTTCAGGTCTATTTGTAGCATTGGATATCTCTGTTATAGGGAGACTGCTTGTATTTGTAGCGAGTATTGCATGTGGTGGTAAAATCTTGTCAGCTCTGGAGAATACATCTTTTTTGAGATCTAATTTTTCAGGTACTGCTTCTATCATAAAGTCTGCGTTCTTAACAGCTTCATCAAATGATAACGTGGTATGTATTCTAGAGAGGATGGAGTCAATGTTTTCTTTAATTTGCCCTTTTTCATATAATTTTCCAACACTCCATCTAATTTTTTCTATTGCGTTTTTTAGAAATTCTTCGGCTATATCGGTTACCCAAACTTCGTATCCGGCTAATGCAGCTACCTCTGCTATTCCGTGTCCCATTGTACCAGCGCCTATTACTGCAATTTTTTTAATTTGTTCAATACTCAACATCTTACACCTCCTATATCATATCAATACTAGTTCCAAATACTTGTCTTAATAGGCTTCTGATAACTGTTATTCTTTGTATGTCATTTGCTCCTTCATAAATTGTTGTTATTAGAGCATCTCTTAAGTATCTTTCAACTCCTGCTTCTTGATCAACACCAACTCCGCCATGGATTTTTATTGCCAATGCTGAAGCTTTTTCTGCTACTTCAGTAGCATACATTTTAGCTAGTGAAGCTGCCATTATGGCTTCAGGTCGTTGCGCGTCTGTTAATGTGGCTGCCCAGTAAGTAAGCATGCGAACTGCCTCAAGTTCTGTTAACATGTCTGCTAGTTTAAAAGCTATTCCCTCGAATGAGATTATTGGTCTTTCGAATGCATATCGTTGTAACGCATAGTTTAGTGATTTCTCAAATACCGCTTGTGCGATACCTACACCTTGAGCAGCAATGCCAATCCTTCCATGATCATATGTTGTAACAGCAACTTTGAATCCTTCTCCTTCCTTACCTAGAACGTTTTCCTCAGGTACTTTTACATCATCAAGTATTACTTCGTTAGGTTGCTCACCTTTTAGTCCTATTACATTGAATTTTGACCCAATTTTTACACCTGGCCAATCAGCTTCTATTATGAAGAATGTTAATCCCTTCCATCTTTCTTTTCTGCTTGGTGGTGGACTTGTTCTTGCTGAAACTACTAAATATTTAGCTCTGTCTGCGCCTGTTATGAAGATTTTTCTACCATTGATTATCCAGTAGTTTCCCTCTTTTTTAGCTGTAGCTTGTATACCTGCAACATCACTACCTGCGGCAGGTTCTGTATTTGCATGGGCCGCAAAAACTTCACCTCTGGCAATTGGTGGTATATACTTCTTTTTTTGTTCTTCAGTACCAAAAATGAGCACTGGCATTGTAAATAAGTGGTTTACCGCGATTTTTGTTGCAAATGCTGGTGAAATTCTTGAAAGTTCTTCCATAAGTATGACAAGCATCATTGCACCTCCACCTTGTCCATCGTATTCTGGTGGAATTCCGACACCCATTAGTCCCAATTCTTTTGCTCTGTTGATAAGTTCTTCTGGTATTGTATTTGTTTTTTCTATTTCCATAACTTTTGGAGCTATTTCATTTTCAGCGAATTGTCTTATCATTTTTCTGAACATTTCATGTTCGTTTGTTAGTTCTACTTTAAAGTCTAAGATATTATTAAAGGGGAACAAATATTATCTCCTCCACATAAATACTTGTCTATACATGTTTAAAAACTATTCGTTTACTGGTTCGAGACTGTCCACTTATTATGTGATAGTGATGTTGTGGTTGATAGCTTATCTGGACAGTCTCACTGGTTCTAATTCGTAAGTTAAATATCCCTCAGGTTCACGTTTTGTTACTACAACTCTAACTTTCATTCCTACTCTTAATTTTTTAGGGTCGGTCTCTCGTACCCATGCTGTAATGTTAATTCCTTCTTTTAGCCTAGCTATACCTACTGTATAATCATCGTAGTGTGAAAAGCTGTTTGGTTTTACGTTTATTATTGTGTAAGTGAGTAGTTCTCCTTCATTACTTAATTCAACCCATTCTACGTCTGATTTTCTGCATTTGGGACAATCAATCTGTGGCGGAAAATAGAGTGCCCCGCATTGTTTACATTTTGTTGCATAAAGTTTTCCATCCATTAATCCATCGAAGAATTTTCTGATTTTATCAACGCTTATTACATATTTTAATGTTAATTCTCGTTGGTCAATCCATTGTGCAGCTCCGCTTTTCATGTCTGGCACAACTGGTAATCCCGTTGATTTCTTTATACTTTCAACAAATTCGTTAAACTGTTTTGTTGCTTCTTCGGTCTGTTCCTTCTGCGTTTTCTTTTTTTCAACTTTCTGCTGAGTGCTCATGATATTCACCTCTTAGGCTTATCAAGAGAGAAAATTGTGACATATGCATAATGGCCTGTTCCACCTACATTATGAGCTATTGCCATACCATTTTTAATAGGTGCTTGACGTTCTTTTTCTACTTCTTGTCTTAATTGTTTTGTGAGTTCTACAGCCATGCTGACTCCTGTTGCTGCTATGGGATGGCCTTTCGCTTTTAAACCGCCACTAAGATTGACTGGTATGACGCCTCCAATGTAAGTCTGCTTCTCTCTGATTAATTTTACTGCTTCGCCTCTTTTTACAAACCCCAGATCCTCATACGCGAGTAATTCAGCTATAGTGAAACAGTCATGGACTTCCGCTACATCAAAGTTCTTTACGGGATCGGCTTCATTTATGCCAGCCTTTTTGTAAGCCATTTTAGCTGCTTCAACGGCGGCTCTTAAGCTAAGAAAATTATCGCGCCTGCTTAAATTAGCAGTATCATTTGCATAACCGATAGCTTTAATCCAGACAGGAGTGTCTGTAATTTTTTTAGCAATTTCTTTACTCGCTAGTATTACTGCAGCTGAACCATCAGTTATAGGTGAACAATCAAGTAACTTTAAAGGCCATGCAATGTATCTAGATCGCATACACTCTTCTACAGTAATTTCCTTTTGAAATTGTGCTTTAGGATTTCTTGCACCATAATAATGGTTTTTGACTGCGACTTGACATAGATCCTCTTCGGTAGCTCCATACTTAGACATGTATGCTGTTGCATAAAGAGCATAATATCCTGGAAAGGTAAGTCCGAAATTTTCGAATTCCCAAAAATAATTTCCAGCCCTACCAATAAACTCTACTACAGTTGGTGTTGGAGATTCATTCATTTTTTCGACACCCACAACTAATGCTATGTTTGCCTCTCCACTAGCTATCATATCATGTCCAAGTTTTAATGCCGCACTACCTGATGCACATGCAGCTTCAACTCTGACAGTACCCTTAGGTACAAGGTCACTATATTCTCCAACGACTACAGCAGGTAGTGGCTCACTACTCCATGCACCAACGTTTGAGGTAACATAATAATCTATATCTTTTTGATCTATACCAGCGTTTTCAATTGCTTGTTTTATGCTTTCCCATGCAAGTTCTGCAATGTTTACATCAGTTCGTACTCCAAATTTAGAATGCCCAACACCTATTATAGCCACATTCCTACCCAAGAAAAACACCACTATAAATAATGTATTAGATACATTATAAAGCTATCCTAGAATTCTATATCATCAAAGAAAATACGAAGCATATATACTAAACTCAGTATTATTTATGCTACTTTATCTAGACACTTTTTATTCATGAAATTAGTGGTTAAATATAATAATATGATAAAGCAATATTTTAAATGGTGTTGAACATGTCTGAAGATATCAAATCTTTAATACAAACAGTCTATGAAAAAGCTAAATTAAAGATGGGGAGTGAAATGGCGGGTTGGAATAAAGTGTTTCAGTTTAATATAGAAGGTGGAGAACCATTTTATATAGAGTTTAAGCAGGGGAATGTGAATGTTGTTCCGGGTTCTCACAAATCTCCTACAGCAACACTTATTATGAGCAAAGAAACTCTTATTAAAATATTGAAAGGTGAATTAGATTCTATGGCGGCATTCATTAGAGGTCAAATGAAAATTACAGGAAACGTGATAGAGACTACATCGTTAAGAAAAATGATAGAAGCCGCAAAATCATAATTATTTTATTTTTTATTGTTCTTTATTTAATAAATCAGATGAAAGTGTTCAGGTTCGAAATTTATCCTAGGTTAATAATTTTAATTCAAAAATCAATACATTTAATATAAAACAACATTTCATTATTTTTTCTTAAAATTATTAATACATAATAAAAAACTTTATAATCGTAGATTTCTATGTAATACTGAGGTATCATGGTTAATGTAGCTGTAATGGTTAAGGCATCACTAGATGCCAACATGATTAGAGTTGATAGTTCTGGTAAACTTCTTATTGATGAGATACCTTTGGCAATCAGTGAGTATGATAGGAATGCTGTTGAAGAAGCTGTAAGAATAAAGGAAAAATTTGGTGGAAAGATTGCAGTTTTTTCAGTTGTTACTTGGGGACCATTAGCGAAACGTATTAACGATACTGAATCAGTATTGCGAGAAGCACTAGCCATGGGAGCTGACGAAGGATATATGATTGCTGATGAGAGTTTAATAAACGCAAACCCGCTTCAGACAGCCATAGCACTTGCATCAGCAGTTAAAAAAACAGGTAATTATGATCTTTATCTTACGGGTGAGGCATCAATGGATGTTATTTCTGCACAAATTGCTTCCAGAATTGGAACGATCTTAAACCTTCCAACAATAACATTTGCTCGAGCTATAGAACTTGATATAGGAAATAAAAAAGTTAAGGTTCTTCGTGATCTGGAGGATTCATTACAATGGGTTGAGGCACCATTACCTGCAGTAATCAGTGTGACTGGTGAAATTAATAAAGCTAGGTTACCGATGCTCTTGCAAATACGGAGAGCATTTGCAAAACCTCTTAAAAAATTTACATTAAATGACTTAAACATACAATTGCCTGACGTTGGACATAAGCGCGAATCGGTAAGATTATTAATAGTTTCTAGGAAAAATATAATGATAGAAGCAAGCACTCTAGAAGAAGTATCAGAAAAGTTAATCTCCAAATTGATTGAGGAGGGTGTTATAAGACCAAAAATATGAGGAGATGATATGAATGGTTGAAACTGTCATAGTTTTTGGAGAAAGACCTTCATTATTAGTAGATGCTTCAGGACTTGTAGCAGAACTATCACGAAATGGATTTAGTACCAATATGATAGGCATCACAATTAGTGATGGATCGGTGAATGAAGCAATACACTATGGTTTTGATAAACTGTATGTTATTGAAGGAACGGTTTTACCTGATCAAATATACGAGATCATCTCTAAGATTTTTGATGATGTGAAACCGAGGTTATTAATCGGCCCTGCAACAAAAACTAGTAACGATGTTCTTGCTCGTGTTTCAGCTAAGCATAATTTACCAATGCTAACAGAGGTTATTTCAGTTTCATTAGATGGTACTAGTATTGTTTTTGAACGAAATATTTTAGGAGGAAGAGCTGTAAGTCGAGAGGTAACATTAAGACAAGTGGCCGTTACTGTACCTATTAAGAAATTTAAGCCTTTTGAAGAAACTCAAAAGATTGCTGCCGTTGAAAAAATCTCGCCTCCAGTCTCTAATGTTAAGCTAGTAAGTTTTGAAGAGAAGAAAAAAGGTGGCGTAAATATTGAAGCTGCTGATATTGTTGTTGGTGTAGGAAGAGGATTTAGATCGAAGGATGATTTAAAATTGGCTTTTGATTTAGCAACAATCATAGATGCTCAAGTTGGATGCAGTAGGCCTATTGCTGCAGATCTTAAATGGTTACCTGAGGATGTGTGGATTGGAATTTCTAGCAAGAAGATACGGCCAAAACTTTATATAGCAATAGGAATATCTGGTGCTCCTCAACATATCTCTGCGGTAGATGCAAAAGTAATAGTTTCTATAAATAAAGATAAAAATGCACCAATATTCAAGTATTCAGATTATGGTGTTGTCGCGGATTTATACCAATTTCTTCCTGTATTTATTAAAAAACTTAAAGAAAAAACAAGCAAGTGAGAGAAATGTATGTATTTTTTATTCAAAGTATCTTATATATATTCGAGGGTATTAAACATTTTAACTTTGTTGATGATCTGGAACCTCTTGTGTACATATACACCATAATAGTTGCTGTGCTATTGCTTTATGGTGTTTATAGAAGTTTTAAATTATGGACTTATGGAGGACAAAGTATAAGATTTGATCGTTTTGGAAAACGATTGTTAAGACTTATCAAATATGGTGTACTTCAAGCGAAAGTTATAAGGCAGAAACAAGGAGGTACTATTCATGTATTTATTTATATTGGTATGATAGGTCTTTTTATAGGTACCATACTTCGTGCAGTAGAGTATGATATATATTTACGATTTTTTGGTTCAAGATTCCTTGTTAACATTGTGTATTTAATATTTAAGCTCATGGTTAATATTTCAGGCGTTTTGGCTATTATAGGCATAGTATTAGCATTAATTAGACGAATATTCAGAACGTACAGAGATTTACCTACATCTCGAGAGGATTACCTAATTTTGATTGATCTGCTGATAATAATAGTAACAGGTTTTATACTAGATGCGGTTAATACTTTAGATTATAGATTAGAATGGATTGACAATTGGGATATAATAGGCTTCCCTCTTGCTTTCTTCATTAGAAGTTTCTTCGATAGTAATTATATTGAATTTTATAGAATTCTTTGGGTGTTTCATTTAACATTAGCACTTGCTAGCATTGCTCTCATACCTTTTACGAAACTCTATCATATGTTCATTAGTGGCGTTCTAAATACATTCTTTTCCAGGTTAGAAGAACCAGTCATTGCAGCTAACAAGCCAATAGTCAATATGGATAAGTTAGTAGAAGAAGGTAGGCCTATAGGAGCTGTAACGCTTTTAGATTTATCTTGGAAGCAACGAATGGATTTTGATGCTTGTACTCAATGTGCACGATGTCATAATTCATGTCCAGCAAATCTTACTGGAAAACCATTAAGTCCAATGATGGTAATGCTTGACGCAAAAAAGGAATTACATAAAAAGAATTTTGATAAAAAATTAGTACCAAGTTCTATAAATCCAGATGTTATATGGTCTTGTGTAACTTGTGGTGCATGTATTGAAGTATGTCCTGTCTTAATAAATCAAGTTGAGACTATTATGGATCTCAGACGTGGAGTGTATTCTTCTGGAGAAAATACACCATCTGAATTACAACAAGTTTCGTATAATATAATGAGAACTGGAAATCCTTATGGTTATAATCCTGCTGATAGGGAAACATGGTTACGTTCAGTAGTGTCTGAACTAGGTATTGAGATCGCACGTGAAGATACTGAATATGAATATATATATTGGTTGGGTTGTAATGCAAGTTATGATCCTAATATCAGAAACGTTGCCTATAGCTTAATGAGTATTCTTAAAAAAGCTAAGATAAATTTTGCAGTAATTTTGGATGAGATTTGTTGTGGTGAGCCTGCAAGAAGAATAGGTGATGAATATCTTTTTAGAGATATTGTACAGAAGAATTCAGACATATTAGGAAGATATAAATTTAAGAAATTATTAGTTAATTGTCCTCACGGATATAACAATTTTAAACATGAGTATGCTCAATATGGAGTAAAGATAGAGGTTGAACATCATACAATGTTGCTACAAAAACTTATAAAAGATCATAAGATAAGCCCTGAAAAAGTAAAAGAAACTGTAACATATCATGATCCATGTTACTTAGCGCGATGGAACCATGTTTTTAATGAACCAAGGGATGTGATAAAAAGCGTGGCTGATATTAAAGAGATGAGTAGAATAAAACAAAACACATTTTGTTGTGGTGGTGGAGGAGGTCATGCTTTCTTTGATATAAAGAAAGGAGAAAGAATAAGCAAGGTAAGAATGAAAGAGGCTATAGCGACTGGTGTAAATAAAGTAGTTGTTTCCTGTCCTTTCTGTAATATAATGCTCCGCAGTGAGGCTTCAGAATTTAACATGGAAGTGATTGATATAGCAGAGCTTTTAAATCAGTCTTTAAATAAATCTGAAGGTGCTCCAAAGAAATAAGAAATATTTTACATTAAATATTTTATTGAACTTATTGCCATCATAACCTCAAGCAATTTATTAAATAAACCTGTTTGAGTTACTCTGCCTATGATCTTTCCTTTTTCAACTACATACAGCCGTCTTATGTTTTTCTCGGTCATGAGTTTCCATGCTTCTGCAAATGTTGCATCAGGACTGATTGTTATCAGAGGTGATGTCATTATTTCTTTTAATAACGTTTTATTCATGTCAAGACCTTTTGCTACTACTCTCCTCAATAAATCTCTATCTGTCACCACACCGGACGGTAGATCATTAATACTCACAACTATAGACCATACTTGATTTTCTAGCATAGCTTTTAAAGCATCCATTGCTGAAAGATTACCATCTAATATTACAACACCGCTTTCCATTACATCACGAACTTTTAATGTGACTGGCATCGTATCACCAAGATATATTGATTATAAAAATATATAAAGTTAAATACCCAAGTAGCTTTCTTTTACTTTCGGATTAATTAAAAGTTCTTTTCCGCTTCCACTTAGAGCTATTCTTCCATTCTCAATTATATATGCTTTATCAGCTATTTTTAAAGCATTCTCAACGTGTTGTTCAACAAGTATTATAGTAATACCATACTCTTTGTTTAATTTTTGAATTAGATCAACAATCTGAAGCACAATTTTTGGTGCCAATCCAGCTGATGGTTCATCTAACATTAATAATTTAGGTCTCCCCATTAGTCCTCTAGCTATTGCAAGCATTTGCTGTTCTCCACCACTTAATGTACCGGCAAGTTGTTTTTCCCTTTCTTTTAAAATTGGAAATAGTTCATATACTATACTTAACGTTTCGTTTATATGTTTTCTTGCTTCTTTAGTATAAGCGCCCATTAAAAGGTTCTCATAAACACTCATCTCTGGAAATAACCTTCTTCCCTCAGGCACTAATATTAATCCTAATTTCACTCTATCATGAGGAGGCAAGTATGTTATGTCTGTTTGTTCGTAAATTATTTTACCCTTTTTTAATTTATGTAAACCAGAAATGCATCTTATTAGGGTAGTTTTTCCAGCTCCGTTTGAACCTAATATAGCAGTAATCGTTCCTTTTTCAACAGTTAGGTTTATCCCCCAAAGTACTGTTACTTCACCATAACCTGCCTCAAGATTCTCTACTGAGAGCATTAAGTCTCACCTCGTGTGTTAATTGAACGCCCTAAATATGCTTCTATTACTTTAAGATCATTAGCGACTTCATTTGGTGTTCCTTCAGCAATTTTTATTCCATTACTAAACACTATAATCCTTTCAGAAATTTTCATGATAGCTCTCATTATATGCTCAACGATTATAATAGTTAATCCTAATTCTTTTCTAATTCTTTTTATCATTTCAAGTGCACTATCAATTTCGGCTGGTGTAAGTCCGGCAAGTGTTTCGTCTAAAAGAAGGAGTTCAGGTTCTGAAGCTAAAGCTCTAGCTATTTCAAGCCTTCTTTTTTCTGGCATGTTAAGTAAACCAGCAGGTAAGTCTGCTTTATTAATTAAGCCTGTTACCTCTAAAACCTTCTCAACAGTTTTTGCTGCATCATAGGGAGTCTTAGCGTTGTATTTACCAAAAAGAGCACCAATCATAACATTATCCTTAACAGTCATGGTTGAAAACGGTTTAACTATTTGAAAGGTTCTTCCAATACCCATTCTAGCTATTTTATGTGGAGGTAACCCTGTAATATCTACATTCTTAAATATTATTTTTCCTTCATCTGGCTTATAAATACCACTAATTACATTAAAGAATGTTGTTTTTCCAGAACCATTAGGCCCAATAAGGCCTAATATTTCATTTTGGTTCACTTCAACGTTTATATTATTTAATGCTATAAGGCCCCCAAATTTTTTTACTATGCCTTTTGCCTCAAGAATAATGCTCATGATCTCACCTTAAGAATCTAAATTTTCTTGCAATCACACCCATAATACCTCTAGGCATGAAAAGAACGAGCCCTATAAGTAGGACACCAAAGATTATTGGATGAATATTAGCAAAGGATACTAATGTTGTATATTCAATTGTATAAAGTATAATACCTCCTATTAGAGGGCCAATTATGGTACCTTGACCACCTAGCATCATAGCTACTAGCATTTTCACATTATAAGTCACATCGAAATAGCCTTCCGTACTTATATATACATGTAAAATACCAGAAATTCCACCAGCAATACCAGCAATAAATGCACTTAATGCATAGGCACTAAGTTTATAAAGCCGTGTGTTTACACCTAATGCTTCAGCTGCATCTTCATTTTCGTAAATAGATCTCAATCCATAGCCAAACTTAGAATTGCTAATGTATAAAGTCATAACCATAGTTATTAACAAAAGAATCCACATAGATATGTAAGAAGATATCGGGTCATATTTTACGTATCTAGCTAATGGAATACCATACGATCCACCTAATGCTGCAGTATTACTTATTAAAACTTTCATGGCTTCGTTCATTCCAAGCGTAGCAATCGCAAAATAAGCACCTCTTACTTTGAGTATTGGAGTACCAATTAACAATGCAAAAGCAGATGCTATAATACCACCTATTATTGAGAAGATATAGGGATTAATTTGTAACATATAGAAATTTTCTATAGCAACAGCTGTAGCATACGCACCAATACCATAAAAAACTATATGCCCGAAATCTACGTATCCAGTAAATCCTGTTATCATATTGATACTATATGTAAGTACTAAATATTCCAACATTATAAATAGTACTGGTGTGAAGACTGGAAATTCGATAAATAATATTATTGTTATTATTTCGAAGATTATAAGAATTAACACATCGGTCTTATTTAAATAAATCATTTCTTTAATATGTCTAAACATAATTTCACCTCTTTGAGAATATTCCTGTCGGCCTTATTATTAACACAACTACCAGAATTATAAATGCTATAGCCGGGCTCACTCCTGTAGAGTAGTATGTGCCTGTAAGACTTTCTGCCTCACCAATTATTATACCACCTAAGAATGTGCCCAATGGATTGCCTAAACCACCTATCACTACTACTGAAAATGCATACAGCGTATATATGTTACCTAGATATGGAGTGAAAGGTGTTGTTAATGCTATTAGCGTTCCTCCCAATATTGTAAGCATCACACCAATTCCCATGCTTATTGCATATACTCTATTTACACTTATCCCCATAAGAGATGCAGCTTCATCATCTTGAACAGTAGCTCTAATTGATCTTCCTAAATAGGTAAACTTAAGAAACATGAGAAGTGAGATCGTAATTATTATTGCTGTAATTGAAGCAATCAATCTATCACCTATTATTGTTATATTACCAATACTGTAGGATGGATAAAGTATTGGTAATCCTCTTATATCAGCTTTCCAGTATATAAGCATTAAATTTTCTATCATCAATGCTAGACCAAAAAGTACTAATAATGATGAAAGTTCCGGAGCTTTCACAACTCGTTTCACAAGAGAAAAATATATCAATAGCCCTATGAGAAAACCTAATGGTAATCCTATTATCAGTGAAGAGAGCGGATTCATTTTATAGATTACAAACATCCAAAAGGCAATGTATGCACCGAGTATTGTTAGTGTTCCATGTGCTATATTAATTATTCGCATCACACCCCAAATCAATGTTAACCCTAATGCAATCAGACCATATATTGATCCCGATAAAAATCCATTTATTAATGCTTGAATTAAAATCTGAAATTCATTCATGGACTCTAATCACCACGTAAAAAATAAAAGAATTTTAAATTATTTTCGTTAACCCCATGCAGGTTTAGGATATAACGGTTGAGCTGACGCTGCTTCTGGAGGCCAAACAGTATATTTTTTTCCATTCTGCCATTGTATTAAAACCATTTTGTGTGCTATTTGCAGTCCAGTTACAGGATCTATTTTAAACTCACCAAAGAATGTTTTTAAATCAAGAGTATTAAAAGCATCACGCACCTTCTTAGAATTAAGACTTTGAGCTTTTTCTATTGCAGCTTGAAGTACTAGCCCTGCCATAAAACCACCAGCTGAGTGATAAGTTGGGGTTTCATTAAACATCGATTTATACATTTGTATAAAATCTTTAACTGAAGGCCCATAAGTTGCGTTATATTTAACGTCAGGTTCCCATTGAGAAGGCCCAAATATATAATTGGCATCAGCACCTAATGATTGATAGAAACTATCTTCTGGTGCAGCAACTATGATTGAAAATAATTTTGCATTGACATTCAATTGTTTTGCTTGTTTTATTAATAATACCCCATCAGCGAAGTGCCCACCACCTATTATCGCATCAGGATTTGTGGCTTTTATACTAGTTAATATTGGAGATAGATCAGTGGCAGTTGATGGATATTTATCATAAAAAACGACAGTAAATCCGTTCTGTTCTGCATATTTTTTAGCACCTTCAGCTACCGAAGCTGAAAACACATCATCACTATAAACTATTGCAATTTTTTTGGCACTGGGATCTTTAGCTTTAATAAGATCAAGCGTTGACCAAAGGTATTCTGAACCTGGAGTATATACTTGGACGACATACTTGTATCCCTGTTGATGGATGCTATCAGCAGCCGCACCAGTAGTAACTATTACTTTGCTATGCGCTTCAGCTATAGCTGCAGCAGTAAGGGCTAATGGGCTCGAATAAGGTGATATGAGAAAATCAACATTATCTTGAGTAATTAGCTTTTCATAAAGTGCTGTGACTTGGTCTTTCTTACTTGCATCGTCATAATATATTATTTTTATAAAGTACCTGGTTCCATTAACGATTATTCCACCAGTTTTATTATTTACCCAATACTGCCATAATTGGATACCATGTAATTGCCTTGTTCCTTCAACAGCATATGAACCAGTTAAAGATGTTGTAAAACCAACTTTAATTATACCTGTTGGCATAGTAGTGGCAGTTGTTGTAGTCGTAACAGTTGTTTTAGTAGTGGTAGTTGTAACTGCTGCAGGTCCTCCTCCACCAAATAAAGCATACCATGCAGCTATTATTGCAACTATTACTATTATCACTATTATTATTCCGGTTAGACGAGAAATAGCACGCTTCATTTTTTATAGCACCAAAATTTTTATCATATTCACTGTTTATAAAGTTTGCTATATTTTCTTATAGAATTATTCAAACATAAAATCTATATACTAAAAGATTTCCTCTATGCCTTAAAGAGTTAGACTTTCATCTTGTTGTAATTTTTATAGTTTAGTTATCTATTAAAAATTCAAGAATTAAATAAAAAGCAGATTATATAGTTGAATGATCTTTATTTCTGTGACATATAAATTTAAAAAATATATTTATAAATAGCAGAATTTTTAAATTTGTTTTGATGATTTTTGTAACTAATTATTTTGTAAGTAATTTTATCTTTATTTTTTCTGTTATGAGGCTTGGTGATACTAGTGCGTGTATCAACTGTGGTGTATTCGGCAATTTTTGGGAGTTTAGCAGCATCTATTACTATGCTTAAGTTGGAAATACCATTTCCTGTGCTTCCGTATTTAAAGTTTGATTTTGCAGAGATTATTGATGTTTTTGCATTTTTAGTTTTTGGTCCTGTTGTTGGTCTTGTCACGACTACGATACATTGGTTGTTGCTTAATTTTCATACTGAGTGGCCTATAATTGGTCCTTTGATGAAGTATGTCGCTGTTCTTTCTATGGTATTAGGGTTTTGGGGTGGTTCTATATTGTATAAGAGATTTAACGGTTCATCGATACGTGGTCTTATTGTGTCTATGATCATTTTTGGTTCGTTAGTTCGTGTTATGTTCATGACTTTGGCTAATATAATTGTCATATATCTTATTTATGGTACTGGTTTCTTTAGTTACGCTAACTATTTATTAAGTAGGTTAGGTTTGTTGTTACAGGGTGATTTTGCAATACTTTTTTGGATTTTAATATTTACGGGAATTTATAATGTGGTTCATGTTTTTATCTCAACTATACCTGCTTATAGTGTATTGAAGTATGTGACACCTATGTTTCCGGTTAGAGTGTCTGATGTGTGGGTTTATAATTTTATTAAGGATAGAGGCTCAAAACGTATCTGATATCTTTTTAACTTTTCCAGTATTTTCTGTTGGTTGTATACCTGTTAATAATTTTATTAAATTTTGTTTAAATGTTCGTGAGGAGAGTAGCATAAGAAACCTCTTTACTGCTGGATTCTTAATTGATTGATTATTGATTACAAAGTCGTATTCTTCTAGAACTAGTGGTATAAAGTCTAAGCCGTATTGATCTGCAACTGTTCTTATTCCTAACCCTACATCGGCATATCCTTTAAGTATTATTTGGGCTATTTCAGCGTGTGAGTTAGCTTCATGAGGGTAATATCGTATAGAATTTTTTGCATCTTCAAAATTAATCCGAAGCTTTTCTGCTGTTTTGTAAAGTAATGCCTCAAAGAGTATTCTTGTTCCTGAGCCTACATTTTTATTTACGAAAATTCCTTTTTTAGCAATAATGTCAGCTATGTTTCTTATTCCTTTTGGGTTACCTTTTCTTATTATTAATCCCTGCTCTCTTTTATACCCTTTTACAAATGTTATGTTTTTCAGATTGAGCTTTTTTATGTAAGGTTCATTGTATTTTTCACTTTCTGGATCTAACAGATGTATTCCTGCAATATCAGCCTTTCCTTTTTCTACACTCATTAGACCGTTTAAAGATCCTACATTTTCTACATGAAATCTCAGTTCTGGGTTTTTTGATGCCATCATCTTTAATGCTAATTCTACACCGGGACAGTGGCTGCCAACAATACTTATATCACTATCAATAACGTATTTTTTGAAAACATCTTGCAATTCTATTGATGCATATTTTGTAAATAGTTCATATCTTCTCAATAATTCTTCACCTGTTATGGTTAATTCTGTCCTTCCACCAAATTTTCCTCCTCTTACTGTGATCACTAATGGTATTTTTAAGGCATTACTAGTCTCATTAAGTTTTTTCCATGCATACCTGTATGATACATGTATTTTTTTAGCAGCTAGGATTAAAGAACTGCTTCTTTTTATTTCTTTAAGTAATTCAATAAGTTCTTCATCGATTACTACATTGTTAAAAATAAAATTAAGCTTAGTTTGGAGTTTAAATTGTAGCATATTTTCCACACTACTAAAACATCACTAAGTTTGCTAATAACCTTTTATTAAGATTGGTTTAGAATATTTCTTATTGTAAGCCTTAGAAAGTGTAAGCATAATTTTTCTATCAACAGTTTACATTTATAGTAATAATGCTGCCTGTTTTATAATAGGATCTGTGAACTCGTTTCTTTCATTTATTATCGAGTGCTTTCTTAAATGTTGTAGTATTTCGTAGAGAACTCTGTTACTTATCGATCTTCCTTCAATATTTTCTAACTTGTTTTTTATTAATCCCCATTCTTTTACGTCCTGTGCTAATAATTTTAATACTGTCTGATATCTCCTGCTAATACGTTGTTTAATGAAGTTTTCTAGTTCTGTCTTTGCTAATTCTATAGCCTCCTGCTTTATTGTCTTAATACTTTCTATTCCGTGTAGTCTCATGTAACCATAATATGTAAGCCAACCAATAATACCATCTAATTCTTTTACAACTTCTTCTAACTCTTTTCTTGATATTTTTACATTATTCTCGTTGAAACCCTTCTCAAGGAAATCTATTGATTCATCATGTGTGAATTTTCTGGTCCTAATCTCAATAAAAGGCCTACCATAGAGTGGTGAACTTGTATTTTCAAAGAATCTATGTAAAAGACCCATTTCCGAGCCTGTTAAAACAAAAGTAAGGTTTTCGTGATAATCATATGAATGGGCTATGGCATTAATAAGCTCCAATTCAATTGTACCTCCTATTCTTTGGAACTCATCAAAAACAATTATAACTCTTGTATTAGCTTCGATTCCGGCTTTATTTATTAACTTAAAAATCTCTGATAGTAAAAGTCTATCTTTACCCCAATCAAACGATATACCTACACCTGATATTGAGACACCTTTAAATCCATATATGAGATTTTTTAAAGATTCAATTAAACTTTTGAACCTAGATATTGAAGAAATTAGTTCGTTTAATCCTTTAGAAAGCAAAACATACAATTCCTTTCTTGATAAAAATCCTTCCCTGACATCAATGAAAATGTAAGGTTTTTTGGATTCTTCTAAGCTCGTGAGTACAAGAGAAGTTTTTCCAGTCCTTCGTAATCCGCTAACGACGATTAATTGCGTATCAAAAGATTTCAGTAATAGATTCAATTCATTATCAAAGTTGTATAAATCCTTTTTAGATCTTTTAGGTTTAATGTCAAATAACATATTTCCACACCGAAAATAAGTTTCGTAACGAAACTTTATAAATCTTTCTACAAAAGTCTGTGACACTCTAAAACAAGCATCGTTTTAAAATTGCAAATCTAAAATTCTTATCTAGCATTATCTTTTAAAGATAAAAAAACTATACGCTCAATGGTCTTGTTTTAATGATGCTTAGGCTATTTTAACGTTTAATGTATGATTATTTGCGCTCATTATCATGGTTATTCTATGTGTTTTTAGGTACTAAATGGTTTCTATGGACTTCATCCATCAACTAATGTAGTTAAATTTATATTCGATATGAATTATTGTACATATCGGTGATTTTTGTGGGATTATGGGATAAGTATGGAAAAGTCATTATGACAATAGTCACGATAATAGTGTTCATTATTGGTTTTTATGGAGGTTACATGTACGGATATAATAATGGTTTTTATGGAGCGTCTTTAAATGTTTTTAGAGTAGTTCATGCTGGTAGTCTTACAGTACCTTTTCAGCAAGTTGAGAGTATGTTGAAAAATAAGTATCCTAACTTGGTTATTGATGATGAAGCTTTTGGAAGTGTTGATGCAGTTCGTCAAGTAACTGATTTGGGTCGTGAGTTTGATATTGTTGGTGTGGCTGATTATTATGTAATACCAGCCCTTATGATACCTAAGTTTGCAAATTGGTATATTGTTTTTGCTGGTAATGAAATGGTTGTTCTTTATACTAATAGGAGTAAGTATGCTTCAGAGATTAATGAAAGTAATTGGTATAAAGTAATTACACGTTCAGGAGTTATTGTAGGAGTTTCAGATAAAGATAGAGATCCCAGCGGTTATAGAGCAGTATTAGTTACTAAGCTTGCTAGCATGTATTATTATCATGATAATCATACGTTGTATGATGTGCTTTATAAAGATAAATATTCCAAAGGTGAACTTGTAATAAAACCTAAAGAAGTTGATTTATTAGCACCTTTAGAATCTGGACAAATTGATTATGTAATATCTTATTATTCGTTAGCTGTGCAACATCATCTGAATTATGTGACTCTTCCTCCTCAGATTAATTTAGGAGATCCAAAATATGCCGAGATTTATTCTAAAGTTTCGGTTGTAGTTAATGATAAGATCATAGATGGCAAACCAATAATGTACGCGTTGACAATACCTTATAATGCTCCTAACAAGAAGTTGGCAGTAGAATTCATTAAGATTCTTTTATCTGAAGAAGGTAGGAAGATCATGGATTTAAGTGGACAGAAAAGTTTTTCTCCGGCTTATGTTTATGGTAATGAGAATTTGCCAAACGAGTTAAAAGATTTATTATCTTCTGAGTTAACACCAATTCCTGGTTGAGGGATTATGCGTAATTTAACGTTCTTATTAGTATTTTTTTCATTGATTTCATTTTTTAGTATTTTATTTATTTTATTGCCTATTTTTTCTCTTTTATTAAGTAGTTCTCCGCATACTTTAATGTATTATGTTGCTGATTCGCAGGTAATGTCTGCTATTTTAGTTACTATTTTATCAGCTGCGTTTGCTGCTATTCTTTCATTTATTTTTGGTACACCATTGGCTTATATTTTAGCTAGGTATGATTTCCTAGGCAAATATATTATTGATTCTATTGTCGAACTTCCTATGATAATTCCTCATTTAGTGGCAGGAATATCATTATTAATAGTGTGGGGTCCAAGGGGTTTGCTTGGAACAATTTTATCGTCCCAGGGCATTAAAATTACTGATACGTTTTTTGGAATTGTGATAGCAGAGTTATTTGTTAGTTTTCCGCTTTATGTGAGGTCTGTTGAGAGTGCTATTAAACTTATTGATCCATCGTTGGAGAAAGTATCTAGAACTTTGGGTGCTTCTCATGGTTTCACTTTTTATAAAATTGTATTGCCTCTTATAAAGAATTCTGTTTTTACTGGTCTCATAGTATCATGGGCTCGTGGAATAAGCGAATTTGGTGCAGTAATAGTATTAACTTATGTAATACTTTATGGACCTTTTTCTGGAAGCATGCCTGCACCAGTTCTTATTTACAATGAATTTACAACAAGAGGATTGTACAGTGCGTTGCCAATAACATCATTATTGGTATTAGTGAGCTTAGTGTTGTTTATAATATTTAAGATTATTCAGCGGAGAGGTAATGTTTATGGTCCTTATGGTTAAGGATTTGCGTGTCAGAGTTGGTTCTTTTATGTTACGAGACATATCGTTCAAAGTACCTAATGGTTCGTACATGGTAATATTGGGTCCTACTGGTTCTGGAAAAACTACTTTACTTGAAAGTATAGCTGGATTAAAACCAATCATTAGAGGTCAAATGTTTATCGATAATGTCGAAATAACCAACTTACCACCTGAGAAAAGAGATATCTCGATGGTATTTCAAAATCTTGCCTTATTCCCTCATTTGACAGTTTATGAAAATATCGAATATGGATTATTAGCTAGAGGTTTTTCTAGAAAAGTTCGAGAAGAGAGAGTAAGTGAAATGCTTAAACTTTTTGAATTAGAACCTTTAAAAAACCGTCGTGTAACGAACTTAAGTGGCGGTGAAAAGCAACGTGTAGCATTAGCTAGAGCTTTAGCTGTCAAACCAAAAGTTATCTTACTAGATGAACCATTTTCTTCTTTGGACGTAAATACAAAGAAACAATTTTGGAAGGAAGTTAAAAAATTATTAAAATATTATGAAATACCAGTATTACATGTGACACACGATCAAGAAGAGGCTATGTATCTAGGTGAAATAATTGCCGTAATGGAGAATGGTACTATTATAGAACAAGGATCTGTTGATCAGATCTTTTTAAAACCTAGGAGCAAATTTGTTGCGGAATTTCTCCAGTATCAGAACATATTTACTGGTGTAGCAAAAAGTAATGAAAACAACATGAGTACAATATCTATTGATGGTGTTAAATTTTTTATTCCTGGAAAATATGATGGTCGTATAATGATAGGTATTAAACCTGAAAATATATTAATAAGTAAACTAATACCCGAATATTCTACAGCACGAAATATACTAAAAGGTTCAATAACTTCAATTGAACCACTTGGTCCTACAATGATAATAACTGTAAATATCAATAACTTACCGATCAAAGTTATGATAACGCGAGGTTCTTTTGAGGAGCTCGAATTAAAACAAAACGATATGGTCTATCTTATAATAAAAGCATCTTCTATCATAGTTTTAAGCGAATAATTCTATACTTTCATAATGTTTGTTATTAATTTTTCTGATATAACATCTTGATTTCCTGATATTATCAATGAAGCAATGTAATTTCCAAATTGAAGACATAAACCTAATGGTAAATTCTTCAAATATGCAGCATAGAAACCTGCTATAAATGCGTCACCTGCACCCTTTACTGATAATACCTTTACTTTGAATGCTTTTTCTTTAATTACATTATCCTCAAAAATAGCAAGAGAACCTTTAGAACCAAGCTTTATGACTTTTATAGGAGGCTTCATGCTAGCTAATTTACTAACTGCTTCTTTTATACTCTGCGAATTAGTTAATGTTATGTATTCTTCAACATTCCCAAATAAGAACGTTAATTTTTCTAATACACTATTAAGATATTCCTTTTGTATATTTTTTATTCTTGGAAACAGATCTAAACCAATTTTAATATTCTTTTTAGACAATACATTAAGTAATGTCATAAATTCATCATAATCAATAAGTTCTAATGCATACCCTGATACATGAAATATTTTTGGGTTGGTATCCTGTATCTTTTCAATATATTTATTAATTTTTGATCCAATATGATAAATCGCTCTTCGTGCACCACTCTTATTAATAATACTTATCACAGTATATACTTCATTGTCATGATGAACAGTTAATAATAAGTTTTCTTTTCCTATCTCGCATTCTACGAAATTTTTTAACAAATTACCTACCGGATTATCGCTTAGTGATGAGATAAACATAACAGATAAACCAAGCTTTTTAGCGATCCGTGCAACATTACTTCCTGAACCCCCAAGTGATATATCAACCTTTTTAGCTTCTCTCTGATTACCTAAAATTTCAATGTTTTCAGAATAATACACATCAATATCTAAGCATAAATCTCCTATAACTACTAAATCATAATTGAGATCTGCCATATCCTATAGTTAAAGAAAGTTAGTATTTTTAAATATTAATGGATTACTACACAGAGACTGTCCACTTATTATGTAGAAATGATGTTGTGGTTGATGGCCTATCTGGACAGCCTCACTACACACTGAAGTTAAAGTTTTAAGAAAAGTCTGATTATTTTTACTTACTGTAATTATTTTTAATGTTTTATACCTTATTTGGAAAGTGCTTGTTGCATAATTCGTGCGTGGTTTTGTGGAGCGTTTCGCAGTCTCCTCCAATCTCATAATACTTACCGGTAGGATTTGATGTATGCTAGTTAGGAGTGTTCATTAAAACTGTGAGAAAACATCATCAAATTCTTAACTCATAAGAATACTCAGCATAGAAAGCACACCAAAAACGCATCAGAATTATGCAACAAAGCATTGGAAAGAATACTCTTTTTATTATATGATAAGATTTGAAGTATTATTCCTAATGTTTTATTTGTTTTGTTGTCTTTTATTTTTGTTCTGAACATAACGAAAATGTTTTATTTTAGGATTATTTGGTGATATTTATGGTTAGAGTTTCCATAGTTGGCGGTTCGGGATACAATGGAGGAGAATTATTAAGGATCTTAGCAAATCATTCGAAAGTCGAAGTTACTTATGTGACTTCTAAAGAATATGTTGGGAAACCTATAACTTTCGTACATCCGAATTTGAGAGGATTTTATTCTTTAAGGTTTTCAGAGTATAATATAGATAAGCTAACTAATCTATCAGATGTAGTGTTTCTATCTGTACCACATGGCGTCTCAATGACTTTAGTTCCGAGTCTTTTAAATGTTGGTTTGCGGGTGATTGATCTTAGTGCTGATTATAGACTTAAAGATCCTGAACTCTATAAGATCTGGTACGGGATTGAGCATCCACAACCTGATCTCTTAAGTAAGGCCGTTTATGGGCTACCGGAGCTACATTTTGATGAGTTGCAGAATGCTAGTCTGATAGCATCTCCAGGTTGTAATGCGACCGCTTCTATATTAGCTTTGGCACCTCTTGCAGCTAATGGTTTGGTTTACGGTAATGTCATTGTTGATATAAAGGCTGGTAGTAGTGAAGGTGGTTCTAAACCTACTGCAGGTAGTCATCATCCAGAGCGTGAGCATGCTATCAGGCCTTACGAAGCAGAGGGACATAGACATGTTGCTGAAATCGAGCAAGAATTAAATCGAATTTCTAAGAAAATTGGAAAAGTGAGTCTTATTCCTCATGCTGTAAGTAGTGTAAGAGGTGTACTGGCTTCTGCGCATGTTTGGGTTGAGTCTGTGTTAAGTGATTTAGATTTATTAAAAATTGTTTCAGGATTTTATAAGGACAGGAAGTTTATTCGTATTGTGAGAGGGTTTCCTCAGTATCCAGATCCAAAGTATGTGATTGGAAGTAACTTTGCTGATATTGGTTTTGCTTTTGAGAAGCGTGTTAATAGGGTTACTATTTTTGCGGCGTTGGATAATCTAATTAAGGGTGGTGCTGGGCAGGCAGTTCAGGCGTTTAACATATCTATGGGATTTGATGAAGGAGAGGGTCTCATGACACCTCCTTTAAGGCCGGTGTGAATTATGGTTATCGTTGTGAAAGCTGGTGGTAGGGTTATAAAAAATAATCTGAACAAATTGATCAAGAGTATTGCATCTTATCAGGAAAAATTAATTTTTGTTCATGGTGGTGGTGACCAAGTGACCGAGTATAGTAAAAGGATGGGTATAGAACCTAAATTTATTACGTCACCTGAGGGTGTTATGAGCCGTTATACCTCCCGAGAGGAGTTGGATATTTATGTTATGGTGATGAGTTTAATAAATAAAACAATCACATCAATGTTAATAAGTTTTGGTAAAAAGGTTATAGGTATTACTGGTATCGATGGTGCTATTTTTACTGCAATTCGAAAGAAAAAGGTTATGATTGTGGATGAGCGTGGACGTAAGCGAATCATCGATGGTGGTTATACTGGAAAAATTAACGATGTAAATTTTAGTTTGATTAATGCTTTACTTGGTCTTGTTGATATTGTTGTGATCTCCCCAGTAGCTATTGATGTTTCTGAGGGTGTTCCTCTTAATGTTGACGGTGATCAAGTAGCAAAAGCTATAGCTATAAGCGGTAAAGTTGAGAGATTGATTTTTCTTACTGATGTTGATGGTGTGATTTTCGATAATAGATTAGTAAAGCATCTTTCTGTTAACGAAGCGATAGAAATAGTCTCCAAAATTGGCCCTGGCATGAATAGAAAGCTTCTTATGGGGTCTGAGGCTATTAATGCTGGAGTGCATAAGGTGATAATATCCTCTGGTTTGGTGGATGATCCTATAGGTAATGCATTAAATGATGGAGGGACCGTTATTGAATAAGATTGATGAGAAGGATTTGAAAATACTTAGTATTTTAAGAAAAAATGTGAGGACTCCATATACCGTAATCGCAAGAGAGCTTAATGTGAGTGAGGCTGCTGTGAGAAAAAGAGTGGAAAAATTAATACGAATGGGTGTAATAAAAAGGTTTACGATTGATTATGAATTAAAGAATGAAGTGAGGGCAATTGTAATGGTTAAGACAATGCCTCCAATAAGTACACCAGAGGTTTCTAAGAAAATCATTGCTATTGATGGAGTAGAGGCAGTTTATGAGACTACTGGAGATTATGATATACTGGCTATAATAAGGGGAAATAATATTGCAATGATTAATAAAAGTATCGATGCAATAAGAAGTATTGAGGGGGTTTCTGGTACGAACAGTATGATTGTTTTAAGAACGTGGTTATAACATTAACATGCAGTATTGTTTCTATTTCGAACGATTTTCAATAAAAATGCTTTTATTCATCGTACTGAGATGTGTAAAGTCTGGAGGTGATAATGGGCAATGATCGCTCGATGTCCATTATGTGGAGGAAATGTAAAAGTTCCAGATGATGCGTTGCCTGGAGAAATCGTAGAGCACAGCTGTGGTGCGACTTTAGAGGTACATGTAAATGATGGTAGTATAATACTGAAGTTGGCAGAGATTGGAGAGGATTGGGGAGAGTGAATTTAGGAATAGCATACGACTTTCTACGATGGGAAGAAAATGATATAATTAATGAGGCAAAGAATCGCCAAATTAGGATCACCCCGATTTATTTAAAAGATTTCTCTATTAATATAAACGATGGATTAAATTTGGACATAGATGCTGTAATTCAAAGGGGAGTTAGTCATAGTAGAGCATACACTTCTACTATTCTTTTTGAATCAAAATCATTATTTGTAATTAATCCATCTCATGTATTGGAAATATGTGAGAATAAATTATATGTTACTTCAGTATTAGCTAAAAACAATATACCTGTTCCTAGGACTGGGATAGCTTATAATAGAGATGAAGCTATAAAATTAGCTCAAAAAATTGGGTATCCAGTTGTTATTAAGCCAATTGATGGTAGTTGGGGCCGAATGGTTGCAAAAGCTGATGATGAAGATACGTTAAGAAGCCTTTTGGAATATCAGGAATATTCAAACACATCGTTTAAAAGTATCTTTTATATTCAAGAATATGTAAGAAAACCTAATAGGGATATAAGGATTTTTGTAATAGGTGATGAGGTTCCCGTGGGTATATATAGAATTAATGAAAAAAATTGGAGGACGAATACAGCATTGGGCGCAAGAGCGGAACCATTAAAGATCGATGATAAGTTAATTGATTTATCTTTAAAAGTTAAAGAAAGTATAGGAGGTTTATTTTTAGGTATTGATATTTTTGAGGATCCATTACGAGGATATTTAGTTGATGAGGTTAATGGAATTCCTGAATATAAGAATACTGTACGTGTTACCGGTTTTAACGTTTCTGGTAAATTGTTAGAAAAAATAGCAGAGGTTGTTAAACGTTGAAATTGGTTAGTTTTTTTGGTAATAGAGGACTCAAAATTGTTAAAGGTGAGGACCAATACGTATGGGATGAAAATGGTGTCAAATATCTTGACCTACATACTGGACATGGTGTAGCTTTCCTTGGTCACAGGAATAAAATTGTTGTTGAATATTTAAACAGACAAATGAATGAGATAATGACTTTAACTACGGCTTTCTCATCATCAATACGTGACGAAATGTTAAGCGAGCTTGAATACGTGAAACCTGACGGACTTGATAACGTTTTTCTTTTGAACAGCGGTAGTGAAGCTGTAGAATTGGCAGTAAAAATTGCTAAAAAGATTACAAAAAGAAAGAAGTTTGTCGCTTTTAAAAATTCTTTTCATGGCAGGACTTTTGCAGCCTTATCTCTCACATGGAATAAAAAATATAGAGAACCTTTTGAACCTCTTATGGATGATGTTATATTTGCTGAATTCAACAACATTGAATCATTAAAAGTTGTAGATGATACAATTGCAGGAATAATAGTTGAGCCAGTTCAAGGTGAAGGAGGTGTTATACCTGCTCAGCTAGATTTTATGAAAGCCTTAAGGGATATTGCTGATAATACTGGTAGTATTCTTATAGTAGATGAAGTTCAAAGTGGATTTGGAAGAACTGGAAAAATATGGGCATATCAACATTTTAACATAAAACCAGATATAATGACTGCCGGTAAAGCTATAGGTGGAGGTTTTCCAGTAAGTGCAGTATTCATGCCAGACTGGATTGCCAGTAAGCTGGATGAAGGTGATCATGGTAGTACGTATGGTGGAAATCCACTTGCTATGGCTGCTGTTACTGCATCAGTAAAAGTTTTAAAAAATGATAATGTGATTAATAATGTTAGCGAGAAGGGGAAAAATTTTATTGACCTACTTAAGGTTAATTTAAAAGATTTTGATATTGTACGTAATATTAGAGGTCTTGGATTTATGATAGGAATTGATATGCGTATAAATCCATCAAGTATCATAAAAGCACTTCAAGAAGAGAGGATTTTATCACTTAAGGCTGGAGTAACTACTATTAGATTTTTACCACCATACATGATAACATATGATGATATGAGGAATACTGTTGATACGTTAAGAAAAATATTTCAAAAAATTGAAATGAAAGCTGCATGATTATAATGCTAGAGCAATACCCTCGCTTCTTGGATCAGACGTACCAGCATACACTCCTCGTACATATTCAATGATATTTGCTATTCCTACACTACTACTGTAATATAGTAATGTTTCTATTTTTATCTCATTACTTTTGGGTAATTGCAGTCTTCCCTCAATAATTGCACTAAAGTATTTATTCCACTCTGTTAACATAAATCTTGGTGCATCTACAGCTTTAGAAATGTTCATATTGTAGGCAACAATATTTTCAAGTATCTCAGAGTGAATCTGAGGTCGTAGATCACCACCTGCACATCCGATGATAAGTTTTCGTTCGCCTTTTTCTGCTAAAAGTACTGAAAGTGTGTGTAAAGGTCGTCTACCTCTACCAGGTCTATTTGGAGATG
The DNA here is from genome assembly GCA_049976445.1 of Thermoprotei archaeon. Classification (GTDB taxonomy): domain Archaea; phylum Thermoproteota; class Thermoprotei; order Gearchaeales; family WAQG01; genus JAVZOV01. The sequence goes on from JBMFIF010000001.1 coordinate 58,699, forward strand.
AAAGAAATTTAGCAAACCCTGCGCCTCTATTTTGAAACGGTATTCCTTTAACTACTATTCCTGATCCAAATGGATAAAAGAGGCTTTGAATAAATCCTACCATATTACCAAACTTATCAGCTACTGCAAAGAATGTTGTGTCAGCACCTTTTAATATGCCACCTTTAAGCTTCTCCTGTATTCTGTTTCTTAGATAATTTTTAGAGAGAAGTTTCTCGATAGGTATTTGAGAAAATCTTGGATCTCCAAGAAATGCATCACGGTCTTCATATGCCAATCCTGTAATTTTCAATTGTAATTCAATTCTTTGTGGATCATTAAAATCTAGCCTATCGATGTTAGCTTCCTCTATCATGGATAAGATTTCAAGTGTTGTAATACCTTGAGTATTAGGTGGTAATTCATAAATATCGTAACCTCTATATTCTGATCTTAATGGTCGAACAGGTTCACCTTTATAAACTCTTAAATCCCTAATATCTACTGGTACGTCTTGTGCTCTTAAGCCATCAGCAAGTTCCCTTGCAAGTTCTCCTTTATAAAATTCTTCAGGTCCAAATTTACTGATCTTTTTCAACACTTCACCTAAATCTTTTTGTATAAACCAATCACCAGATTTAAAATTCCCATACAACTTGTTCCAACTTTGATAACTGGCAAGAATATTTTTCGAAGCTTCTATTGCACGCGCTAACTCATCGCTAACTGGAAATCCATTAACTGCTAATGATATTGCTTGTGAAAGTAATTCTTCAAGATTTTTTGTGCAATACTTATCATAAACCCACCGCCATAAATCGACTAAGCCTGGTATTGTAACAGTTAATGGTCCACGCACTGGTGCAATGCTTATGTATTCTTTTTCATCGAACCCTGAGGGAGCAGGTCCTGAACCATTATAACCTATAATACCATCCGGTGTTATTGCAAGTATAAAACCATCACCACCTAATCCGCCAGTATGGGGAATTACTACTGAAAGAACTGAACTTATTGTGATGGCTGCATCGAATGCGTTCCCTCCGTTTTCGAGTATTTTAATTCCAGCCATTGATGCATGATAATTTTGCGATACAACAACTCCATTTTTGCCATAAACTGTAAAACCTGGCATTGAATATCATAGTATTATAGTTTTACTACATATTTAACTTATTGTATATTAGTTATAACAGCATTTCGTTAAAATATTTTAACCTATACTTTTTATGATTTCTTCCTCATTCTCCCTCTGTTTCTCATGCATTATTCTTCCTGGCCGTACTTTTATCATACCTAATCCTATTTCCCTTCCTTTTCCAACACCAATAAACTCTGCATATGCTAAGAGTCTTGCTATAATATTCCTTGTTTCAAGATTAAGTTTTTCATCAACTTTATATACGCACCAACCTATAAACCCTCGTATTACATGTTTGTGATCGTTGTTTCGTACTATAATTGTTACTGGGTTTAAATAATATCCAGCTTCATGTATGTAGCTGTATGATATTTTGTTTATATTTTTTATGTCAATTTTCATGTCATTTGGTACATGTTTATTCCAATGTAATGCAATATTTGATATTAAAGTATGAGGAAGGGGAAAAAGCCTTAACCATGATTTTGTGGTAGGCATTGGTATTTTAATTATAAACTGTGTTGGTGTCATGAAATCTATTCTGAAATCGCCTGTAAGGTTTATCAATAACTCATTGATATTAATACTTTTAACTTGTGATGCTACTAAAAGTATACTAGTATTATAGAGTGAAACACGCCAACCGCTCGATATATTTTTCATAAAAAAATCTTGTAACTCATTAACAGGATTTTTGGATAAAAATGATACATAAAAGACGTATTTTTTTCCTGCATATAACAAAACTGGCGATGATTTTTTCCCTGCATTTCGAAATTTATATATAGGCTTATTATTGCTCATAACAGGTGATACTGTTAAATTGCTTAATGCATTGCTAGCAATGATATTCGAAACTATGGTCTCATGATTCTGTATATTCTTAAGTATGAGTTTTGATATTATCGACGTGAAACTATCTACAGTAATAGTGGATTCAGGTATAAATTCTAATGTTATACGTGTCATATACATTTCATTATCACACCATGTATCGTTAAATAATTATACATACAGAAATAAATAGATGCCTATTTTTTTATTTATTGAGAGAAATGGTTTTCAGTAATTTAAATGATCTTATATATAAATCAATACAACGTTTTATGGACGAACCTAGTTTAATAGAAACTACTGCTAAATCTGTACTTTTTGTGGGTGATACTCATGGTGCTGTAGACGTTACACAGAAGGTTCTTCGAGAGTATAGAGGTATTGTTGATTTAATAGTATTTCTTGGTGATTACGTAGATAGAAGTGATACAGGTCTTGATAACCTTGAACTTATATTAACAGCTAAGTTAAGAGATCCAAAACACATAATAGTATTACGTGGTAATCACGAAAGTCCAATCACTAATTATTATTATGGATTCTATGAAGAAGTTTTAGTAAAACTAGGTTCAGGATCGTATAATCAATTCGTGGAGTTATTTTCTGTAATGCCATATTCTATAAAGGTAAATGGCATATTAGGATTGCATGGTGGTATTCCTCGCAATGTAGAAAACCTCTCTGAAATTGCGAAACTACAAAAAGGTGATGAAGAACCAAAAAATCCTATAGCATTTCAGGTTCTCTGGAATGATCCTAGCCCAGATATCAGAGGCTTTGAACCCAGCCCGCGAGGCTCGGGTATTTATCTTTTTGGAATGGATATTGCTGAGAAGTTTCTAAAAAAGAATGAATTATATATGCTAGTTAGAGGACACGAAGTTTGTTTTGAGGGCTATAGAATTGATTTTAACGGATTAGTAATAACAGTCTTTTCGAGTCGATATCATGGTGGATATGCAGGGGCATTGCTAGTAAAAGATGATAATGAATTGAGATTTTTAACACTCTAATGTTCAATTAAAGGATTGACTGCATGATTAGTTTAAATATGGATTTAATTGATTACTCTCTTATGTATTGTTGTATGTCACTTTTTATTTTTTCAAGCAATACTTTTGCATGTTCATGTTCTTTTGCATCAGCATATATTCTTATTATCGATTCATCTAATGATGGAGTAACAAATACCCATCCACTTTCAAATTTTATTCTTAACCCTCTCATAAGATCTGTTATGTTGTTCATGTAATTGTAATATAATTTCTCTAAAATTGAAATTCTTAAGTTTGCTGGACAATGTACTTCTTCACTAATAAATTGTATTGATGGTAATGAATCAACGATTTCTGATAATTTAATCTTATGTTCAGCCATATAGCTAATTATATGAATGAGTGAGGCTATTGCATCAAAACCCAATATAATATTACTAGTGATGTATCCGCCATCCTCATCACCAGCCCACTGTGCATCATTATTTTTTATAGCTAAGCCTAATGAGTAAGATGAGATATCAGTCCTCGTTAAAGAAATATTATATCTATCTGCAAACTCATTAATACGACTGGATATACTCATTGGAATAGCAAATTTCTTTACGTTAAAGTCAGAAGCTATCATCATCATTAACATGAGACTTTGTAGTCCACTTAAAGTTCTTCCTTTTTCATCAACTATCAGTAATCTTTCACCACTTTGATCAATGATAAATCCTGCACTGGCTTCTGTTGATCGCACAACTTTATGCATAAAGGAACTTAATTCGCTTCTTTTCTCACTAGTTCGATAACCGATTTCGGATGCTAAGTTTATTAAAATTGTATCTATACCTAATCTACTAAGAAGCTGTGGTAAGATAAGAGAAGTTGTGCCCTGGCTTAAATCAATAACTATTCTTTCACGCCATCTATTTAAAGGTGAGATGTCAATGGATTTGTATATATAATCCTCGTAAGGTTCATAAACGCGAGATGGGTAATATATATCGCCAACAATGTTATAATCCACTCTTCTATAATCTTCTCTGTAAACCAAATTTTCTATTTTTCTTTCTATAATTGGATTAATATTAAGCCCACTTGAATCATAAATCTCAATATGCATAACATCTGGTAATGTATTATGCATTCTAATATGAACACCATATTCTGATGAAGATTGCACAACAAAGAGCCTACTAAGTGGAGACGGTATAGCCCTTAAATTATACACATTTGCACCCGCAGATAATAGACCCGAAATAAAAGCTCGTTTAAGCATTCTTGATGCTTTCATCATATCCCTACTTGCAGTGATCACAGAGCCTGGTTTTACTATAGTAGCTAATGCGGCACCTATTTTTGATGCAAGTTCAGGTGTAATCTCTATGTTAGCTATACCATCAATACCGTGAATACCGAACAACTTTTTAACACTTTTAATACTCGCGGTTATATCTGAACTAATAGTAAGACCTGATTCAATGTTCTTCTTTGGCCAAATTCTAACACCGGATTTTATTATTACATCATTACCAATTGTACACTCATCACCAATTACTGACCCTTCATAAGCATATACACCTGACTTTATAGTAACATGTTCACCAACTATTGATCCGCTTAATTGGGAACGTGAACCAACAAAACTTCCACTCCATATAATACTATGCTCTATTTTTGTTCCTCTCTCTATAATTACATTATCACCAATCACCACATATGGTCCTATAACTGTGTTTTCTTTAATCGTCACATTAGACCCTATTAAAACAGGTCCTATTATCATTGCCGTTGGATCTATTGAACATTCGCTTCCAATGTATATTTTATCGTCAAAAGGTTTGGATAATATCCTAATTCCTTTTAAATTATCCAACAATTCTTCATGAACTTTTCTATATTGCTCAGTATTTCCAACATCCTTCCAATATCCATTGTGAATATAACCATATACTGGATAATCTCTTTTAAGCAAAAGAGGTATTAAATCACGACTGAAATCAAATTCTGATCCTTTAGGAATCAACTCTAATACTTCCGGCTCTATTATATATATGCCTGCATTTATAGTATTAGAAAATACTTCACCCCATCCCGGCTTTTCAATAAACTTTTTTAACCTCCCTTCATGATCAAGCAACGCTACACCAAATTCTAATGGATTCTCAACAGTAACTAAAGCCATCGTAAAAACTGAACCCTTACTTTTATGAAAATCAAGCATGCTACCTAAATTAATATCAGAAAACAGATCACCACTAACCACTATTAACGTATCATCCAATCCATCAAATATAGCTCTCACACCACCAGCCGTACCCAAAGGCCTATCTTCAATCGAATATTTTAAACGAACATTCCACCTAGAACCATCTTCAAAATATCCAGTAACAATAACAGGAAGGTAATGTAAAGTAACATAAATATCTCTTAAATTTGTCTCAGATAAACGCTCAACAGCATATTCCATTAAAGGCTTATTAAGTAGAGGTACCATAGGCTTAGGCCTATTAATTGTCAACGGTCTAAGCCTAGTACCTTCACCACCAGCCATTATTACAGCTTTAGTCATATATATAGATTACAATTAGAAGCTTAAATTTATTTGTGTCTGTTTTTTTATTTTTAATATAGCCTGATGATGAACCTGTCTCACGCGTCTGAATTAATGACGTTTCCTGGGAGAGCTGAGGGCATTGCCTTCCTTTTAATTAAGTTTGTTAATTGATTCTTTGATGTTATCCATTTAAGGCTTTCTATAAATGCTTCTGCTGTAGCAATGTTTGTTATAACTGGTATTCCTAGTTCGACTGCGCGTCTTCTTATTATGTATTCATCTTCTAGCATTACTGAGTATTTCTCAAGTGATAGTGAGCTTGGTATATTGATCACTAGATCTATTGATCCTTCTTTGAGATATTCGCTAATGTTTGGGTGTCTGGTTTTTTCATGAAACTTATAAATAATCTTTATGTTATCTATCCCATGCTCCATAAGGTACTCTGCAGTATGTTCTGTTGCAATAATATTGTAACCCATTTCCTTTAATTTAAGAGCTACGTTAAGAATTTTTTCTTTCATTTCTTTACCGCCTACTGATATAAATATATTTCCTCCATGTTTTGGTATTTTATATCCTGCTGCTATTAATGCTTTAGCTAGTGCTTCATGGAAATCATCTCCAAAGCATGCAACTTCTCCTGTAGATTGCATTTCTACGCTAAGAATTGGATCGGTACCGTCTAATTGCATAAATGAAAACTGCGGAACTTTTACGCCGAATCTTGTTTTTGTTTCCATATTGATATTGTTAGGTAGTTTTTTCCCAACTAATGCGCATGCCGCTAATTTCATAAGGTTAGTGTTGATGGTCTTTGATACGAATGGCATTGAGCGCGAGGCTCTTAGGTTACATTCTATAACGTATACATCACCGTTTTTGGTAAGATACTGAATGTTAAATGGCCCCTTTATGTTTAGGGCTTTAGCTATTTTTATTGTGTACTCGATGATTTTTTCTTTTATTTTTTGTGTAATTCTTATTGGTGGTATGACCATTATTGCATCTCCTGAATGTACTCCGGCTGGTTCAATATGCTCTATTATTGCTCCTATTACTACGTTATCCCCATCAGACACGCCATCGACTTCAATTTCCATTGAGTTTGTAAAGAATTTGCTGATGACTACTGGATGTTCAGGGCTTATTTTTGTCGCTTCTACTATGTATTGTTTAAGTTGTGTTGGTGTCCATATAACTTTCATTGCAGCTCCGCTAAGTACATATGATGGTCTTACAAGTACTGGATAGCCTACTTTTTGTGCAAAATGTTGTGCTTCTTCTAAGGTAGTAAATTCTTTCCATGGTGGTTGTTTGATATTTAGCGTGTCTAGTAATTGGCTGAATTTTGCTCTATCCTCAGCCTTATCAATATTGCTACTATCTGTTCCAAGGATTTTTGCTCCCCATTTTGCTAGCTTTGGTGCTAAACTGTTAGCTGTTTGTCCTCCAACATTTACTACTATTCCTATTGGTTTTTCTTTTTCATAAATGTCAAGAACTCTTTCTAATGTTAATTCTTCGAAATAGAGTTTATCACTCATGTCATAATCGGTTGATACTGTTTCAGGATTGCAGTTTATGACTATAGTTTCATCGAATCCTTCAGCTTTTAATGCCCATACCATGTTCATTGTGCACCAATCAAATTCTACTGAACTCCCTATTCTATATGGTCCTGCCCCAAGAACTATAACTTTACGTTTATCTGTGGAGAAATCAATATCGTTGAAGTCTCCATTATACGTGATATACAAGTAATTTGTTTTCGCTGGCCATTCTGCGGCTAGTGTATCGATCTGTTTTATGACAGGGTTAATATTAAGCTTTTTCCTAAGATTTCTAATATTTTCTTCACTTGAGCCTAGGCATTTTGCAATTTGTTTATCAGAGAAACCCAATTGTTTTGCTTTCTTGATTACATAATATAATGTTTTCTCATCTATATTGATTGTTTTTTCTTTTAAGGTAAGGAGTTCTTTTTCCATGTCTACTATATTTTTTATTTTATTGATAAACCATGGATCAATTTCAGATAATTTAGAGATCTCTTCTATACTTAATCCTTTTTTAAGTGCTTTAACAATGTAAAGGAGTATTTCATCTGTAGGGTTAGCGAGCATTTCTTTTACTTTTTCTAATGATATTTCATCATCTATTTCATCATCATTATAATTTGCTACTAATCCGTCTAATCCTATATCGAGCATTCTTACAGCTTTTTGTAATGCTTCTTCAAATTTTCTTCCAATAGCCATTACTTCACCTACTGATTTCATTTGTGTCCTTAATCTTCTATTAACTTTCGGAAATTTTTTAAAATCCCACCTAGGAATTTTTACAACAACATAATCAAGCGATGGTTCGAATGCCGCTGTTGTAATTCCAGTTACATTATTTATTAGCTCCGGTAGTGTGTAACCTAAGGCCAGTTTTGCGGCTATGTATGCTAAAGGATATCCTGTGGCTTTAGATGCTAATGCCGATGATCTAGACATTCTTGGATTAACCTCGATTACATAATATTTGTTAGTATTAGGGTCTAAGGCGAATTGTACGTTACATTCTCCAACAACATTCAATGCTTGGGCTGCCTTAATAGCTGCGCTACGTAGAATATGATATTCTTTATTGTTTAATGTTTGCGATGGAGCAACAACAATGTTATCACCTGTGTGAACACGCATTCCTAATATATTTTCCATATTACAAACTACTATACAGTTATCCTCATAATCTCTCATTACTTCATATTCTATCTGCTTAAGACCTCCTAGATATTCTTCTATGAGAACTTCTTTTATTAAACTGTGAGCTAGCCCCTTTTCGACAATATTTATAAGTTCTTCTTCGTTTTGGGCAACACCGCCGCCTTTCCCTCCAAGTGTAAAAGCAACTCTTATCATTACAGGATAACCAATCTCTTTCGCAACAGTTTTTGCTTCCTCTAATGAATGTGCACTTTTACTTTTTGGTACTGGTAGTCCTGCTTCTATCATAACTTTCTTAAAACGTTCTCTGTCACTAGCATTCTCAATAGTCTCTACTGATGTACCAAGTACTTTTACATTATATTTATTTAAAATACCCATTCTAGCGAGCTCAACACCACAATTTAAAGCTGTCTGGCCGCCAAACGTTAGAATTATGCCGTCAGGGCTTTCTTTTTTAATGACCTCTTCTACATATTCTGGTGTTACTGGTAAGAAATAAATCTTATCAGCCATGTTTTCATCAGTTTGTATGGTTGCTATATTTGGATTTACTAATATTGTCTCTATACCTTCTTCTCTTAGTGCTTTGAGACATTGACTACCAGAATAGTCGAATTCTCCTGCTTCACCTATTTTGATTGCGCCGCTCCCAAGTATTAGTACTTTTCTTATGCTTGTGTTTTTAGGCATATATTCTCACCATATTATGTTTGTGTATCTTTTCTCTAAAGATATCAAAGACAAAGAGTGTATCATATGGTCCTGGTGATGCTTCAGGATGGAACTGGACTGCTAAGATTGGTTTATTTTTATGTTTTATACCTTCTACAGTCTTATCATCGGCGTTTATCCACCAAACTTCTAAGCCAGTATTTTTTAATGAATCAGGATTTACTGCAAAGCCATGATTCTGACTAGTAACATAACTTTTTTTAGTTATGAGATTTATTGAAGGTTTGTTTTGGCCTCTATGACCATACTTTAACTTAAAAGTATCAGCGCCCATTCCTAATGCTAATATTTGATTACCAAGACATATGCCCATGATTGGAATATTCATGTCTATAAGTTGACGGGTTAGTTCTATGGTTTCAGTAAAACTTCTAGGATTGCCTGGTCCATTACTTAAAACTATACCTTTTGGATTATAAGCAAGGACTTCATCAATATTAGTGTTGTAAGGTAATCTGATTACACGAAATCCCTTTTCTATTAAATTTCTTATTATGCTGACTTTAACTCCACAATCAATAAGTACGATAGTTTCATTTCCGTTACCATAAATGATTGGTTTTTTAGTTGATACTTCATGAGCAAATTTTATTTCATCATAACGTTTCGTATTCTTCAATTCATTAATTAAGTTATCAATTGATATATCATTTTGTGAAACCTCTAATATTCCCATCATAACACCTTTGGATCTTAGTCTTTTTGTTAATTCTCGTGTATCGATACCTTGTATGCCTGGCACTTTCTCTTCATATAACCATTCATGAAGTGATTTCTTAGATAAGACATGACTTGGAGCATCACAGGCTTCATAAACGACTAATCCATTAACCTGTATTCTTTCTGATTCAAAATGTAATGGCAAACCCCATGAATCTTTTATGTTGTAACTAGGAACACCATAATTGCCTATTAAAGGATAAGTCATAACAAGTATCTGTCCACGGTATGATGGATCAGTTAATGCCTCTGTATATCCAGTCATTCCTGTATTGAACACTACTTCACCAATAACGCGTTTCGGATATCCGAAACCTTTACCTATCCATACACTGCCATCCTCAAGTACTAGTATGGCATTTAGTGATTCTGTCATTAATCTCTATCCTTATATGGAAAGAATACATTTTATTTAAATATATTCGAATATTTTGATAATTTTTAGAAACAGGAATAACATTACTGCTGAATACAATAAACTAAACAAAATAAATATTGATGAAAATTTTGTTCTAATTATAACGTTTTTTGCAAAAGATTTAACGAATGTATCATAAAAATTATATTTGATTATACTTCATATACAAATACGCAGGTGAACAATATGGCCATAAAAGTAATGTGCCAAGTATGTGGGGGAACAATTACGATACCTGATGATGCAATAGTAGGAGAGATCGTATCATGCCCAGATTGTGGAATTGATTATGAGGTTTCTCAAATTAATAATGGTAGTATTCAATTAAAAATAGCAGAAGATATAGGAGAGGATTGGGGAGAATAAGGAGCGATCTACGGGTTGGTGAATTTAATAATACTGTATGACAGAATCAGATGGGAAGAAAAACAAATAGCAGAAGAAGCCAAAGCTTTAGGCGCCACAGTAACTATGATAGACGTTAGATCACTACCATTAGAAATCACATCTAATTCCATTAAAAAGGAATTTGATGGTGTTGTCTTACAAAGATGCGTAAGTCATACACGCGGAATTTATTATACTGCAATACTTGAAGAACACAATGTTAATGTTATCAATAGTTTTTTTACTACAATGATTACAAGTAATAAACTTCTTACAACATTAAAGTTAGTTAAAAATAACATACCTACACCTAAAACTGGTGTAGCTTTTTCATACGATGCAGCTTTAAAAATTGCGAAAGATATAGGATATCCTGTTGTTATAAAACCGATTTTAGGCAGTTGGGGAAGATTAGTGAATAAGGCGAGAGATCAAGATGAGCTCTCGTCCCTTCTTGAAGCAAGAGAACTGTTTTCTGATCCTTTATATCAAGTTTACTATCTGCAAGAATATGTAAAAAGGCCTCCAAGAGATATAAGAAGCATAGTTGTTGGTGATGAAATTATCGCAATAACTTATAGATATCAACCTGAAAACGATTGGAGAACAAACGTTGCAAGGGGAGGTATAGTTGATAAAGCATATCTTTCTGATGATGAACATGAAATTATTCTTCGTGCAGCTAAGACAGTTGGTGGAGGTATTCTTGGTATTGATGCGATGGAAAGTGATAGAGGCATTTTAATTCATGAGATTAATGGAACAGTAGAATTCAGAGGGGCTGCATCAGTATGGGGAAATATAATACCTAGATCAATAGCTGAATACGCCATAAAAAGAGCTAAGAACTGAAAAATAATATATGAAATACAAATTTTTCTCTTCCTAGGTGTATAAAGGTAATGATTACTCACAAAGAGTTGCTTGTTAATATGATAAAAATCTATTCGCCAAGTAATAAAGAGGATAATATTAGATCATACATAAACAAATTGCTCAATGAAGAGTTTAAGGCTGATAAAACGTATATCGACAATGCCGGAAATATAATTGGAATCTATGATGGTATAGAACCTACAATTTTGCTCTCAAGCCACATGGATACAGTACCTGGTGAGATTAATGTAAAAGTTGATAGGGAAAAAATTTACGGAAGAGGAGCATCAGATGCAAAAGGACCCTTAGCAACATTCCTCTATTCATCATACTTATTAAAAAGGGTAGAAAACTATCCGTCAAAAATAATAGTAGTTGGTACAGTTGATGAAGAAGGAGAAAGTAGGGGAATAAAGGAATTGCCTAATACCCTACAAAAATTAGACATCAGACCCTCATATGCAATTTTTGGTGAACCAGGGGGTGCTAATGTCATAACAATAGGATACAAAGGAAGAATACAATTACGTATAAAACTATTTGCCGAAAGCTATCATGCATCATTACCAAATGCTCCAAATGTTATAGAGAACATGATGATAATACTCAATGCTTTAAAAAACTATGAAAAAGAATTTAAAACATCTAATAATTTCACCTCCATAACAATAACACCCACAATTATAACTGGCGGTCATGCAACAAACGTAACACCACGTGAATGTGAGATAGTATTAGACATACGTATTCCACCAACAAAATCAATAAACGAATTCTTATCAAACATAATTAACATAGTTAAATCTAATACTAATTTGAGAAATGAATGCATTGTCGAGGATTTTACTGAACCTTACCAATCAAATATTTCAACTCCTTTGGTCACTGCATTTCGTGAAGCTATATTGCAAATAACCAACATAGACGCAAGATTCATAAGGAAGAGTGGAACTGGCGAGATGAATATTTTTGCTCAAAAATATGATATTCCAATTATAACATATGGTCCTGGAGATCCAAAAGTATCTCACACGGATAATGAGCACATTCTCTTATATGATTACGAATTAGCAATTAAAATCGTAAAACAAGCACTTTGGAAGCTTCAGAAAATACAAGAAAAGAGAAACCTCAAATAAATACTAGATATAACTGACATCCAATGACACCTTCTCTGCCCTGAAGAGCGAAGCTTTCATCTTTTGTAAACTGAATATGATATGTAGTTAGATATTGATAAGGAAAAGTTAATATGCGTATTATGTAATATGTTGTGAGGGCTCAGTGAAAAGCGAATTAAGCATTGCAAAGGTTGTGCGTAGTGTAGTTAACACGCATCCATCGTTAATAGATTGTCTTAGGAATGGTACTCTAAATTATACTGCAACTGCTAAAATGTTGAGAGATGAGGTTTCAAAGTTAATGGGTACTGATGTTGAGGTTGATGCCATTAAGATGGCGTTGATACGTTATAGTGAGGAGCTTAAAGAAGATTTAGAGCGTATTGAAAATAATGTTAGGAAGGTTTTAGCTGAAAGTACGCTTCAAATGCGGAATGACGTTGTCGTGGTTACAACAAAATGGGAAAATGTTACGGGAAAGTTAGATACGATAATTCGTGTGTCGGGTGGTTCTAGATTTTTCCAGATCACTCAGGGTATTAATACGTTTACTATTGTTATTGAAAAAAAGATGGAGAAGGATTTGGTATCTATCATTGGTGAGCATAATGTGAATAGTATTATCAGAAATCAGAGTGCGATAATACTCTTGAGTCCAGAGGAAATAATATCAACGCCTGGAGTCATAGCTTATACCACGTGGCTTCTTTCGAAAGAAGGCATTAATATAACTCAGATTATTTCGTGCCATCTGGATACAATCTTCATAGTGAGTCAGGAGCAAGCTTTAAAAGCATATAAAGTACTTGAGGATTCAATAAATAATATAAGACGGTTCATTGATGAATAATTTCATCTAAATGAAATTAAGTATGTTCTAGTTGAAACACAACCGTTTTTAATTGTTATTCTCATCACGTAATTTATATCTAATACTATTGGATAAAGTAGTTTATGAAAAAGATAGTGTTAGCATACTCAGGAGGATTAGATACTTCAGTGTCGATAAAATGGTTGCAGGAAAAATATGGATATGAAGTTATTACTGTCACATTGGACGTTGGTCAAGGTGAAGATTTTGGAGAGATAGAGAAGAAAGCTTATGAAATAGGAGCTGTTAAACATTATACTATAAATGTATTGGATGAGTTTGTAAGAGATTATATTAATCCAGCGATAAAAGCTAATGCTCTTTATCAGAATAAGTATCCATTAAGTAGTGCTTTATCTAGACCTTTGATATCGAAATATTTGGTCAAGATTGCGGAAAAAGAGAATGCTGAGGCTGTTGCTCATGGTTCTACAGGTAAGGGTAATGATCAAGTTAGGTTTGAAGTAACTATTAAAGCATTAAATCCTAACTTAAAGATCATAGCACCTGTAAGAGAATGGAATTTAACTAGAGAAGAGGAGATAGAGTATGCGAAAAAGCATGGAATTCCTATAAGAGCTACTAAGAAAAGCCCATACAGTATTGATCAGAACCTATGGGGTAGATCAATTGAAGGTGGTGTTTTAGAGTATCCTGAAGAGGAACCACCATCAGATGTATTTGAGTGGACTGTGGATCCTGTAAAAGCTCCTGATACGCCAGGCTACATAACTATTGGTTTTCGGGACGGAATCCCAATAAGTTTAAATGGTGAAGAAATCGATGAAATTGCTTTAATCTCTGAGCTTAATCGTATTGTGGGGATGCATGGTATTGGAAGGATTGATCATATGGAAGATAGACTAGTCGGTATAAAGTCGAGAGAAGTTTATGAATGCCCAGCAGCCTTAGCTATCATTGAGGCACATAAAGATTTAGAGAAATTTGTTCTTACACGGCATGAAAATAATTTAAAAGAAATGATAGATCAAACATGGACTCAGCTTGTCTATAGTGGTTTATGGATGGAACCTTTAAGACTCGATCTTCAAGCTTTCATAGATTCAACACAAATACCTAGAGTTAGTGGGCAGGTTACACTCAAATTGTTTAAGGGCGGTATGCGTGTGGTTGGTAGGAAAAGTGATTATGCGTTGTATGATTTAAAATTATCAACATATGATGCCTCATCAACATTTAATCAGAAGGATGCTATCGGATTTATAGAGCTTTGGGGTCTTCAAACTGTTACTGCTCACAAAGTATTAAGGATGGTTAATGAAAATGCACGAAAAACCATGGGAGTCGAGATTAAGTAATAAAAAGAAAGCTTTAATACTTATTAAAGAAGCTGAAAGAGATCTAAAGAATGATAAAAATTTAATACCTTATGAAATACTTGTCAATGAAGCACATGTAATAATGCTCTATAGAGTTGGGATTTTAGAAAAAAGTGATGCACTAGCAATCCTCAAAGCTCTTGAAGAATTTTATAACGAGTGGATGAGTGGTAACATACAACTTAATCCAGAACTTGAGGACATACATTTTCATGTTGAATCATATTTAATAAATAAATTGGGAATGCGCATAGGTGGTAAGCTTCATACAGCAAGAAGTCGCAATGATTTAATAGCTACTGATATCAGATTATATCTCAGAGATGCTATAAATCAATTCTCACAAGAGTTATTAAACGCTATGGAAAAGCTGCTTAGCATTGCAGAATCTAATATAACAACTATCATACCAGGATATACTCATATGCAGCAAGCTCAGCCAATAACATTAAGTCATTATTTAATAGCACAAGTAAATCAGTTAATGCGTACTTATCAAAGGTTGCGCGAATCGTACGAAAGAGTTAATCTTTCGCCCTTAGGTTCTGGAGCGTTGGCTGGAGTTAATTGGCCTATAGATAGAGAACTGGTTGCTCGGTATCTGGGTTTTTCTGGTATTATTGAAAATTCATTAGATGCAATAACATCTAGGGGCGAAATTGAAACAGAAATATTATCTAACTTAGCAATATTATTTACTCAACTTAGTAGAATTGCGGAAGATATTATATTCTGGTCATCTCAGGAAAGCAGGCTAATAGAGCTGGATGATTCTTACGTGGGTATTAGCAGTATTATGCCTCAAAAAAAGAATCCTGAAGCAGCAGAAATCATAAGAGCTAAATCATCAGAACTCTATGGAAACTTAATTAAGGTATTAATAGTAATGAAAGGATTACCGACCGGATATAATAAAGATATGCAGGAATTTAAAGGAATTTTACAAGAAAGTTTTGAGATAACAAAGTTAAGCTTACAATCTATTGTTGGCATGATAGAGACGATGAAGATCAATAACGATGTATTCGTAAATTCTCCCTCAATGACATATACCCTTGCTACTGATATAGCTGATATATTAGTAAAAAAGTTGGGAATATCATTTAGAGAAGCACATCAAGTAATCGCTTCAGCAGTTAAACGTTCACAAGGTAAAGGTCTTACCATCGAACACATAATCTTATCATTAAGTGAGGTGCTAGGTATAAGAATTTATGATATACCTGAATTAAAACTAAACCCAGAAATGAGTATAAACATGAAAATCAGTAAGGGGAGTACTAACCCTAATGAAAACATAAAGATGTTGGATAAACTTAAAAAAGCAATAATAAAGGAAAGAAACATATTGAACAGTGAGATTGAGCGAATTAATGCATCACTAAAAATACTAAAAGAGGATGTTAAAAAATTAGCGGAATTATCTTAGCATTATTTTGATAACCTGAATATAAATATTTCTCTAATATGATTGGCAACATATTTATATAAACGTAATTACTAGAAATATGTCAAGTGGGGTGTCATGAACCGCCAATATTTGGAGGGGCAAATCATGCCCCAATGGGAATTGAGTGCCCACCAATTTCATTAAAAGACCTTCTCCTACCAAAAAATATAAACAACAAACTTGAGAGTGAAAAAGTTTATTTACGGTTTCTTGAAATCACTAAAGAATTAAATAACTGGCATGCAGAGTCGGCATTTTCATCAC
This sequence comes from Thermoprotei archaeon, assembly GCA_049976445.1. Taxonomy (GTDB): domain Archaea; phylum Thermoproteota; class Thermoprotei; order Gearchaeales; family WAQG01; genus JAVZOV01. Next base: position 75,089 of record JBMFIF010000001.1, read on the forward strand.
TTAATATACTTATATCACTATATAGTGATTGGATAAACGAAGACAGATTCGTAATATTAAGCAAGGGTCATGCTTCACTAGCACTCTATACAATATACCTTGAAATGGGAGTAATTAACGAGAGTGATATAAAAACCTTTGGACAGCCTGGTTCTAAATTGCAACCGCATCCAGAGGGTAGAAGCTTACCAGGCATCTTAGTTTCGACTGGTTCTTTAGGGCAGGGTCTTTCAATAGCTGCAGGTTTAGCATTTTCATCAAGAATTGATAAGCGTAATATTGAGATTGCTGTAGTGATCGGTGATGGTGAGCTAGATGAAGGACAGGTCTGGGAAGCAGCCGCAACAATTTCATCAAATAAGCTTGATAACATCATTGTCTTAATAGATAGGAATCATAAACAGTTAAGCGGTGATACTGAAAGCATAAAGAATAAAGAACCTTTAGATATGAAGTGGGAGGCGTTTGGATGGTATGTTTTAAAGGTTAACGGTAATAATAAAGATGTAATAACTAATGCATTAACGAAAGTTTCAGAAGTTAAAGGAAAACCAAAAGTTATAATTGTTGAATCGTGCGATAGAAAATTGTTTGGATATTAAAGGGGGAGGTTACTCCCGGTGACATTATCAGGCCAGAGTATGTTTAGTTTTAGGGAAGCTTTTGGACAAGCTCTTTTGGAATTAGGAGAACGTGTTCCTAATTTAGTGGTGGTTGATGCCGATGTTTTTAAATCCACTAAAACACAATACTTTGCAAAGAGATTCAGTGAACGTTTCATTACTGTAGGGATAAGTGAACAAGACTTAGTGGATGTAGCAGCAGGCTTAGCGCTTGGGGGAAAGATACCCATTGCATCAACTTATGCAATGTTTATGATGCGTGGATGGGAACAGATAAGAAATACTATAGCTAGGGATCATTTAAATGTAAAACTTGTTGCAACACATGGAGGTCTTTCAGATCATTTAGATGGTGCATCACATCAATGCTTAGAAGATATCGCAATAATGCGCGTTATACCAGGAATGACTGTTTTAGTTCCAGCTGATGACATAGCTACTAGGCAATTGCTTTTTCAATCAATAATCGAGCATAGAGGCCCTCTTTACATGCGATTAGGACGTGATAATGCTTATCGTATATATGATAATAATACGGAGCTTAAAATAGGACATGCAAAGTTAGTTAGAGAAGGATCTGATATAACTATCGTAGCAAATGGAACTATGGTTGCAATAGCTTTAGAAGTAGCTACATTGCTGAAAGAGAAAAACATAAGTGCTGAAGTTATTGACATGCATACTGTAAAACCTCTTGATGTAAATATACTTATACATAGTGCCTCAAAAACTGGTAAGGTTGTTACTATAGAGGAGCACAATATTATTGGTGGTTTAGGTAGCGCTGTGAGTGAAACATTAAGCGAGTGTAAGCCTGTAATGATAAAGAGAATTGGTATAATGGATGTTTTTGGGACTGCTGGAAGAAGTTATGAAGAACTTTTAAGGTATTTTGGTCTAGTTCCAGAGCATATTGCAAGGAATCTGGAGGTGTTTGTTAATCAATGAAGCTTAAATTTGTAACTAAAGATTTTAAAGATAAAACTGTTATTGATATAAATGGTGTAAGAATCGGAGAAAAACCTATTGTAATAGCAGGTCCGTGTTCTGTAGAATCTGAAGAGCAAGTTGTACAAATTGCTAAATTTGTAAAAGAACATGGTGCTTCAATGTTACGTGGTGGAGCATTTAAGCCAAGAACTTCACCATACAGTTTTCAGGGTCTCGGTGAGAAAGGTTTAATGTACTTAAAAAAGGCATCAGAGATTACTGGATTACCTATTGTTACTGAAGTTCTCGATCCTAGAGATGTGAAGCTAGTAGAGAAATATGCTGACATGTTACAGATTGGGGCCCGTAATATGCAAAACTTTCCATTATTAAAGGAGGTGGGAAGGTCCTTTAAACCTGTTCTTCTTAAGAGAGGATTTGGTGCTACAATAGAAGAGTTACTTTCAGCAGCAGAGTATATTATGAAAGAAGGTAATATGAACGTAATATTATGTGAACGAGGTATCAGAACTTTTGAAACTTCGACAAGGTTCACGTTAGATATTGCTGCTGTTCCAGTTCTTAAAGAATTAACACATCTACCAGTAATCGTTGATCCTAGTCATGCAGCTGGTAAAAGATCACTGGTTCCTCCTTTAGCAAAAGCAGCATTAGCAGCTGGTGCTGATGGTATAATTGTGGAGGTTCATCAAGATCCTGATCATGCTCTTTCAGATGGTTTACAGAGCCTTACATTAGATGGTTTTAAAGATATGATGGAGGAGTTGAAAAGATGGAAGTTAATATGAAAATTTCAGATAATATAAACACAAAGATAATAATAGATCGTAATTTGCTTAATCATTTAGATAATCTAGTAGAGGATTTAAGGCCTCATAAAATTGCAATAATTACTGATCCATTGGTTGCGGATCTCTGGCTTCCAATAGTGAAAACAGTATTAGACAATTTAGGAATTGTCTTAAAAATAATAATAGTTCAGAGAGGGGAGAAAGCAAAAACTTTCAGTACTTATAAGAGAATATTAAGAGAACTTATTGATTTTGGTTTTACTAGAAAATCTTTAATCATAGGATTTGGTGGGGGATCAATTTGTGACTTGTCTGGTTTCGTTGCTTCAACTTATATGAGAGGAGTACCATTAATCCTGATACCTACAACATTATTAGCTCAAGTTGATGCTGCAATAGGTGGCAAAAATGGTATAGATTTTATAGGGAAGAATATGGTAGGTACATTTTATTATCCATTAAAAATAATTGTTGATCCGAATGTGCTCAATACATTGGATACGAGGGATTTTCGAAGTGGTTTAGCAGAGATAGTGAAAAGTGCAGTTATAATGGATAGGGAATTCTTTAATGAATTAGAGGTAAATGTGAATAATTTAAAGGATCCGAATTCAAGTTTATTTACATATGTTATCGCTAAAAGTATTCAGTTAAAGGTGAAAGTTGTTGAGTCTGATTATAAAGAAAATAATCTTCGTATGATATTAAACTATGGTCATACTATAGGTCATGCGTTAGAGAAAAGTTCGAAGTTTAGGATTAGGCATGGTTATGCTGTATCAATAGGTATGGTTGTTGAGGCATTTATTGCAACTAAAGTATTAGGATTTACAGAAAATGAGACACTTCGTATTAGTAGTTTATTAAGTTCTTTAGGGTTACCAACAAAATTTTCATCAGATCTTGAGATATTGATAAAAAATATGGAGCTAGATAAAAAGTTCTGGTATAATAAGCCTTTGATGGCTTTACCTAAAAGTATTGGTCATGCTGAGCTTGTTAACGTTGAATATGGGGTGATTAAAGAGTGTCTAGAAAAATGTGTTTATCAATAAGTGGTAATAATATAAGCGAAATAGCTGAAAAGCTTACTAAGCTTGATGCTCAATTGGTTGAAATACGATTAGACAAAATACAGAATTTATATGAGGTTATAAATAAGGCTGCTGAGCTGGTGCATGAATTTTCATTTAAGCATGATCTTATAGTTACTGTAAGGAGCAGCATTGAAGGAGGATTTTTCTCAAATGGTGAGAAGGCACGTTTACGTATTATTTCTGAGCTTATTAGAGCAAAACCAAAATATGTTGATATAGAATTACGTTCACCGATAGCTAAGGATGTTATAAAATTAGCTGAAGAGAATGGTGTCAGTGTTATTTTGTCATATCATAATTTCTCGGAGACACCAAACCTTAAAGAATTACGGTTAATCGCAGAGCGAGGTCTTAGACTTAATTCCTCGTTAGTAAAAATTGTTACAATGGCACGTAGTTATTATGATAATATTACTATGTTAAGACTCGTATCAGAAACTCCAGGTAAAGTTGTGGGATTTTGCATGGGAGAACTAGGCATACCCTCACGCATTCTTGCGCCATTCTTTGGAGCACCGTTCACTTATGTATCTTTTGGTGAAGAAGCTATAGCACCAGGACAGATTGACGGAACGGCGGTGAGGGAAATATGGAAATTAATGAAACTCATCTAAACAATGAAGAAAAAATATTTAACTATTATATAATAGGATATCCAGTAAACCATACAATCAGTCCAAAAATTTATAATGAGATATTTAAAATTTGGAATATTAATGCAAAGTATAGAGCGTTACCAGTAAAACCTGATGAATTATCAACAAAAATAGCATTATTAAAAAATCAAAACATAAGAGGGTTTAATGTTACAATACCTCATAAGGTAGCTATCATGAATTTTTTAGACGAAATTACTCATAATGCAGAATTGATTGGTGCTGTGAATACTGTGATTAATAAGAATGGAAGGTTCGTTGGTTTTAATACTGATGCTATTGGGTTTATTAATGCATTAAAGCGTCATGTAAGCTTATCATTTTCTAAAAGTGTTATAATAGGTGCTGGTGGTGCTGCTAGAGCCGCTATTTATGAATTGTCAAAGTACTCTGATGAAATACATGTGTTTAGTTTAAGCGGAGACTCTGCAATAAATACTGCTAATTATTTTAGAAGTATGGGTTTTAATGTGATAGGACACAAAGCAGAAACAAAGCATTATTCAGAAATTTTACCTAATGTAGATTTAATAGTGAACGCTTCACCTGTAGGAATGTTAAATCAGGATGAGATACCAATTCCACCAAAACTTGTGAAAGAAGGAATAGTGATAATGGATATGGTTTATAATCCATTAATGACTAAGCTTATTAGAGTTGCATTAGAAAAGAATTGTAAAGTTATTGATGGGTTGTGGATGTTAGTTTATCAAGCGATTGAAAATTTGAAACTATGGCTTGGTTTTAAACCTTCTGAAATTTTACTTAGAACTATAAGTGAACGATATCTCATTGGGGATAATCATGAAAGGTGAGAGCACAGCGTTTGGTGCAATAAGTGTAGTAAATGCTATACCAACTGGAATAGGAGCCTCAGCAGGCATAAAACTAAAAGTTCACGTTAAGGCAGAGATTATTGATGAGAATTCATTAAAGTCATCTATAAAGGTAAATGATGAGAATATTATTATCGATAATAAATTAATTAATGCTTCATTCAGTCTACTTAAACAAGAATTTAAAATTCAAAATGGTCTGTATTTAGACATAAATTCTGAAATACCCATTTCAAGAGGACTTAAAAGCAGTAGTGCTGTTGCTAATGCTATTATAGATGCATCTCTTAAAGCGTTTGGTATCAATTTAAGAAAACACGATATTATAAAACTTGGTATAAAAGCTGCTATAAATGCAGGTGTTACAATTACAGGAGCATTCGATGATGCTTGCGCCTCAATGTTTGGGGGCATTCACGTAACTGATAATAGATCATTTAAAATCTTATCCTCATATGATATAGAAGAGATGAAAGTTGTAATATTAGTCCCATCTTATCATACACCTAAATCTCTGATAGATAAAGATGCTTTTAAGAAAATAGGAAATCTGATGCAGATACCCATTAATCTTGCTTTGAAAAAGCAATGGTTAGATGCTCTAACCCTTAATGGTCTTTTAGTTTCTCTACCTCTAAAGATAGATTTAGCACCAATATGGGATGCTTTAAGATCAGGTGCTAAAGCTGCAGGGATAACTGGTACAGGGCCTGGAATAGTATCGGTAACTGACGAACCGAAACTGATTATAGATACTTGGAGAAAATATGAAGGAAAGATAATAGTAACAGAAACAAGGAGGCTAGAATATGATGATCTATTATGAAAAATTTGTTTGGTGGTTAATATGAGAATTAAAGTGTATCCTGCAAGGTATTTGGAAGGTGTACTATCTGCTCCACCTTCAAAAAGTTATACACATAGAGCACTTTTTATAGCACTTTTAACTAATGGAGGATCAAGTATACTTAATATGTTAAATTCAGCAGATACTAATGCTAGTATGCAAGCTGTAAGAGCTTTTGGTGGAAAAATAAAAAATAATGTAATAATAGGTGTAGAGAAGCCTATAGAACCTGATAATGTAATAAATTGTAAAGATTCTGGAACTACAATAAGGTTTGCTGCATCAGTAGCATCGTTAGTGCATGGTTTAACAATACTTACAGGCAGCAATTCCCTAAGAAAAAGGCCTATGAAACCACTTGAAAATGCATTAGGACAATTAGGTGCACTTGTTGTAACAAGAAATGGAAAACCGCCATTAGCAATAGTTGGCGGGAAAATTGTCTCTGATAATATTGAAATCGATGGTTCAGTATCATCTCAGTTCATTTCTGGATTATTAATAATATCACCTAAGATAGGATTAACTGTAAATGTGGTGGGAAAAATGATTTCTAAGCCATACATAGATATGACGATACGAACGATGAAATCTTTCGGTGTGACCGTTAAGCAAGACGGTATGATGTTTACTGTAGAACGCCAGCCATACAAACCTACCACATTTACTGTGCCAGGAGATTATTCATCAGCAGCTTTTCTATTTGCAATTGGTAGTCTTCTGGGACGTGTACGTGTTTTAAATTTAAAATCAGATGATGTACAAGCTGATAAAATGTTCATTAACATAATTAAAGAAATGGGCGCTAAAGTGAGTATTGGATTAGATTACGTTGATGTTGAAAGAGGTGCCTTAGAAGGTATTGAAGTTGATTGTTCCGACCTGCCTGATATAGTACCTATTCTTTCGGTACTTGGTGCTTATGCTAAAGGCAAGACTATTATTAAGGGCATTTCACACTTAAGGTTTAAAGAGAGTGATAGAATAAAAACAACTAGTGAAAATCTTAGACGGATGGGTGTTGACGTTAAAGATGGTGCAGATTATATTGAGATTAAAGGTCGTGAGAAGTTAAAAGGAGCAACGCTAAATTCATTTGGTGATCATAGAATCGCTATGGCTTTTACTGTTGCTGCATTAGCTGCAGAAGGATATAGTATAATTAAGGGTGTTGAAAGTATTGTTGATTCTTATCCATCATTTTTGGATCATGTAAAAATATTAGGCGGGAACATTGAGGTGATGTAGATTCTTGGTGTAATGTTTAGAGTTTCACTTTTTGGAGAGAGCCATGGTAAGCTTGTAGGCGTATTAATTGAAGGTTGTCCACCAGGTTTAAGAATTTCAGAAGAGGATGTACAAAAAGAGTTAGATAAGAGGAAACCTGGTTCAAGTCTTTATGTTAGCCAGAGGAAGGAGGAAGATAGAGTTGAAATTCTTTCGGGCATATTTAATGGTTATACTACAGGAGCCCCAATTACCATGGTAGTTTGGAATAAGGATGTTATTTCTAGTAGTTACGAGATGATACGTTATACTCCAAGACCTGGTCATGCTGATTACGTTTCGTACATCAAATACAAGGGATTTAATGATTATAGAGGTGGTGGTATTTTTTCTGGAAGGATAACTGCAGGTTTAGTGATGGCTGGTGCTGTGGCTAAGAAACTTCTTTCTTCATATAATATAGAAGTATACTCTTATATTACGAGTATTGGGCCTATAGAATCTCCTCTAATGACATTAAATGAAATTAAAGAGAATGTATATAAAAGTCCGGTTCGATGCCCTCATGCTGAAACGAGTAATAGAATAGAAGATTATATTAAAACAATAATAAAGGAGGGTGATAGTGTGGGTGGTATTATAGAGACTATAGTATTAAATGTTCCTGTTGGCTTGGGTGAACCACCTATTGATACACTTGATGGAGATTTAGCAAAAGCCATGTTTATAATACCAGCAATAAAAGGGATAGAATTCGGTGCAGGTTTTAAATTATCTAAGATGAAGGGAAGTGAATCAAACGATCCTTACATTATTAGTAATAATAAAATTGTTACATTAACTAATAATGCTGGTGGTATTAATGGTGGAATTAGTAATGGTATGCCTATTATTTTTAGAGTTGTTGTTAAACCTACATCATCAATAAGGAAAAAGCAAAGAACTGTTGATCTTTTAAAAATGGAAGAAACTGAACTTATTGTTGAAGGACGGCATGATCCATGTATAGCAATTCGTGCTGTTCCTGTTGTCGAATCAGTTACAGCGATAGTCGTTGCTGATCATCTACTTAGGTGGTTGTCATGGAGTGGGAAAACGAACTCATGAAAATGAGAAAACAGATAGATACTATAGACGATGAAATAATAAAACTTCTAAATAAAAGAATGCAGCTCTGTAAAGAAATAGGAGAAATAAAAAGAATGAGAAGTATACCGATAGAAGATTGCAAAAGAGAGAATGAAATATTACAAAAAGCTGGGATCTTTAAATCAGTTTTTAAAGAAATAATAAGTTTATGCAAAGACCTTGAAAAGTAGATAATTTCTCCTAAGGACAAGACTTTAAGTATGAGATAATGGTGTTCAGATTATGTTGAATGTAGGAATAATCGGTGGAGCAGGTAAGATGGGTTCATGGTTAGCTGCACAACTTAAAGAAAAGCATCACATTATAATATATGATATTAATGTAGATCAGATGTATAAGGTAGCAATGCAATTAAATATAGATTATGAAAAGAAATTAGAAGCTTTAGTTAAGAAAAGCAATATGATAATAGTAGCGGTTACACTTAGTAAAGTTTCAGATGTACTTTTAGAGTTATTATCGTTCACTTTAGATAATAAAATAATATTTGATATTGCATCTTTTAAAAGAAATATCATACCAATATACTTAAAGTATCCTAGAACTGTATTTGTGTGTTCTGTGCATCCTCTTTTTGGTCCAGGAGCTAAAACAATTAAAAATGCTCCAATAGTTATCATTCCAATACCAGGTAGAGAAAATGATGCAAACAGTGTGAAACAATTTTTTGAAATGCTTAATACAAATACGATGATGATAGATTGGGAAACGCATGATAATATTATGGGAATAGTATTAGGAATACCGTACATAACAGGTCTCTCGATTGCTATGACCATTAAAGATAATGAAGAATTAATTAAAAAACTTTCTGGAACATCTTTCAAGTTCTTTTCTCTGTATATAAACGCTATGTTGAGCGAAGATGCAAACCTAATATCAGAGATTGTGACAAACGAATCATCAAAGAAGGCAATAGAAAATTACATAAATATCATGAAAGAAATTTCTAAATTAAGGGATAATGAACTTCAAAATCTCATTTTAAGTTTAAAAAATCAATTAAGTATTAACTATGATTCATATAAAAAGATTTATAATATTATTTATTCTCAAGATCTTCTATAGTGTTGTTTCTATTCCTAAACCTTTCTTTTTTGCTTCATTGTAAACCCAAACTGCAGTGGCTACATCAAATATTGCTGCTCCAACAGATTTAAAGAATGTGACCTCTGTAAAACTTTGCCTTCCCTGTATCTTGCCTACTAGGAGATCAGATAATTCATAAATGGAACTTAGTTTAATGAGACCTTTATCAAGAGGCACTTTTAGATCGCCAGATTTTATTGCATCATCCTTAAAATCAACGAATATTTTATTAGCGCGTAATACCGCATTTTCGTCAATTTCTCTAGTTTCAGGTGAGAATGAACCAATACCATTAATGTGAGTTCCATCTTTTATTAATCTTCCATCAAAAACGGGTTCATGTGAAGTAGTTGTAGTAATAATTATGTCGGCGTTACTAACATACTCATTAGGATTATCCATAGGCTTAACTTCAATACCAAGCTTTTCAGACATTTCTCTAACATAATTTTCTAAACTTGGTTTATGAGAATCATAAGCATAGATAATTTCGATCTTCCTAACTACTTGAAGTACGGTAACTTGAGCTCTACCTTGAACACCACAACCATAAACTGCAACTACATGAGAATCTTGTCGCGAAAGTTTGTCAGCTGCAACAGCACCAATGCCACCAGTACGCATTGCGGTTATATAATCACCATCCATTAATGCAATTAAACTACCGTCTTCAGGGTCTATAAGTCCAATAAACGCTCTAATCGTTGGCTTTTTGATTGGGTTAAAGAACACGCCCTTAAAACCAAGCGCATTCTCACTTTTCATATAGGAAGGCATCAAGCCAAAAGAGCCTACTCTAGAGTCAATCCAAACCCTAGAAGGAAGTGTTACCTTGCCTAAACCACGATCCACAAAAACTTTCTCAACAATTCTTACAACATCTGTAGGTTTAAGCAACTCTTCAACTATATTACGCGGTATTATAAGAACCATGTTTAATCAAAAATAATTTTGGAGACAGAAATAAATAAACCTAACTTAATTAATACATACTCATTCTGAATCGCAAAAATTTCTAATTTAAGGTTTTATTAATCTTATTCATGTATCTTCTAAACCTTTGCACTACTCTTGAGATAGGAGTAGACAATAATGCCCCCCCGTCTTAAAATGCAAAGTTTTCATTTTTGTAATATTGATAATATTTTTTATTCTAAACATTTATAGCTAATATTTAGAAATGGACGTGGCAACTTAAGGTTTAATCTTATATTAACGTTATGCTTTTGAAATTACCCTCTTTAACAAGAATTGGCCCTGCATCTGGTAGTCTTATCCAATAATATCCTGCTTCTACTGCATTGTATTTCTTGGTGAGTGGTATTTTTTCGTTAAATGCTAATTTGATATAGATCCATGGCATATTACAACCTAAATGTGCATAAAAGTTATTTGTTGTATAAAATCTTCCTGCATTTATTTCTGTTACTGATGGTATGCCATTTTTGTTAGCTTTCATATCAACACCGAATACTCCATTAGGTTTATCATCAATTGCTTTTATTGCTTCTGTTCCTATTTTATTCACTAGTTCATTATGAACAGTTACTGCAACCGATGGTGTTGATGTTTGCCCACTTGGTGTAATGTTCCCAAATAGGTATTCTATTCTTTTTCTTGCCTGTGAGACTATCAGCTCTCCATCTTTCCAAATGCTTTGAAAAGCAAATTCTTCGCCAGGAAGATATTCAGATATCATAAAATCTTCGTATACTAAGCCTTCCTTTTTATTCCAATAATTTATCCATTCTATAATCTGTTCTGGAGAATAAGCAGGTAATGATGCTCTTGATCCTGCTCCTTTTAATGCTCTAACCCAAACTCTGCCTTTTTCATCCTTTAATTCATTGTAATATTTTTTTATAGAACTCACATCTTCAATTTTATAAGAGATCGGTGCTGGAACATTCTTATTTTTAAGTATTTGATTTGTCTTGATCTTATTTTGAGTTGTTTCGATTGTTTCATGTTTTGGTAAAAATGTTTTCGCGTCGATTTTCTCTCTATTCTTGGATATCATGAACACTTCAATATCTGGTTGTGCGTGCACAAATTCTATTTTCTCCATGTGAATTAATTTATTTACTACGTCTAAGTATCTTGAATCTGTTGCTTTTGGTATGATATAAGATTTATCAGCATCAACTAGTTCTAAATGATATTTGTTAATATCTGTTGCTACAATGTAAAACTTCTCAGTAGCCATTCTTAATGATTTTATAAAGTTGATTCCTGCAGATCCTCCTGCACCTAATACAAGGATGCGCTTTTCCATACTATGAACACTCCCTATATTCATGAAATTAGACCCTAAATAAAAATAAACCTCTTTTATAATAATGTTTTAACTAAGATTGTGTAAAGGTTAAATCTGGGGTTCGGGTTTCATTGGGCTTGATATCAAGCTATATCAAGCCCTCTCCCTTGGCATCATAGCCCTCAGGACCCCTTTTCATCGGGATCCATATCACTGGGCTCCGCCCGCCCGGGGTGACCCCAACCCACAACTCCACCCTCATCGATTCCTCCGGTTCATAGCTGTGGGGAAACCCCCGCATCCTGGCTTTCGAATGTGCGCCCCACTTGGGTCTTCACCACATACCCGCATTTGGGACGCTCTCTTGCATCACCGTGCTTCAATAAAGGAACTAAATCAACCCTTATAAACCTTTCTGAAACCTAAAACAGCTCCAGAGAGGCTTATCCTTGCATTGAGATTATAACGTTTTTAATTATAGAAATTAAGATTGTTCCTTCCTTTTTAAAAGTTCAATGCACTATTTCATTAAACTGTTCATAAAGGTCACCCAAGGAGACCTCCAACTTTATTCGTGGAGTAACTGCCTTATTCTAGAGTAGTCTTTGTATGTCATGTAAGGTTTAAGTATTCTGTTCTATAAGTAGTTGTGTAAGAAAATTTTATCATGAAAAGCTGAGACTACCTATTCTAGTGTAAATTTTGCTATAGCGGTTTTTTCTTTTATCTTAAAACTGTGTTTTATTCCATTTATTAAAATGTTTTCTATGCCAGATCCATTTAAAATATGTAATTCAATATTTTTGAAAGAGGGTTTATAGTTTTTGTTTAAAATTTCAGTATCGACTATAATTTCGTTGTTATCTCGAATAATTTCTACTTCGGCTTCGAAATATTCCCCTTTCTGATATTTCAATGTTTCACCATCGTCATCATATACTCGTGTCTTTACTTTCTTAGTAATGAATGTTTCGATTTTAATTGGATCCCAGGGTTCGTATGCATTTTCTTTAGGATCAGTTGTAAGTATTGCTGTATTTTCTCTAATAAAGATTGGTATTATTTCAAGAGAAGCTTTAACTAAATTCCAGCCATGGTTAAGTATTTCTCCGTCCCAGTAATCATACCATTTGACTTCTGGTAAATATACAGCTCTAGCTTTAATGCCTGGAGCTAATATTGGTGCTATTAGAAGAGCTTCTCCTAGCATGAACTCATCGTCTATGTCATAGCAATTTTCATCGGAAGGAAATTCGGTTGAAAGTGTTCTCATTATAGGAAGACCTGTTCTGTGCGCATCTATAAAAAGTCTGTAGATATAAGGAAGTAGTTTATATCTAAATTTAATAGTGTTTTTAATTATTGTCTCGAATGGTTCTCCAAAAACCCATGGTTCATGCCTTCTAGCATTAATATCACTATGATTTCGGTAAAAAGGATAAAACGCTCCTAATTGGTGCCATCTGACCAAAAGTTCTGGATCAGTATCATCGCTAAACCCTCCAACATCAGCTCCCACAAAAGGTATACCTGAAAGACCTAAGCTAAGAAGTTGAGGAATGCTAATTTCCATATGTCCCCAATCTGCTTGATTATCTCCTGTCCAGACTGCTGCAAATTTTTGAATCCCTGCAAATCCTGATCTAGAAAGTATGAACGTCCTTTTATCTTCATATACTTTTTTGAATCCTTCATATGTGGCCAAATTTTCTAGAAGCGAGTATGCATTATGTATCTCATCGTGATGGATCATATTTCCTTCATCATCTTTATGTATAGCATTTATTTTTATGTATCCAACGTTTTTATTAACCATAGCTGTTGATATTTTTGAAATTTCTGAAATAATGTTTAAACCTACATTTCCATTACCGCTAATGATACTTGGTAATTGTTCGATAATATCTTTTAATGGGTCTATCATTAGAAATATTGAAGGCTCATTCATATCAAGCCAAATTCCATCAATACCTTGTTTAATCCATCTAGCTATGTATGACGACCATAACTTTCTTACTTCTGATCTGAGAAAGTCTGGAAATGCGCATAAGCCGGGCCATACAGCTCCTAGAAAAAGTTCTTTATTTGGTGTTCTTAAAAAACCGTCAATTTTATTAAAATTGTCAAAAACTTCGTAGCCATCTAGAGCCTTAACACCAACATCTACTATAGTTACAAGTCTTATGTTGATCGAATGAAGAGCATCAATCATTTTTTCTGGTGATGGAAAGTTTTTCGAATCCCATGTGAATATTTTAAATCCATCCATGTAATGTATATCTAAGTATATTGCATCGCATGGTATTCTTCTCTTTCTGAATTCATTAGCAATATGTAGAACTTCATCCTGAGACATATAACTATATCTGCTTTGATGATAACCAATAGCCCACTTAGGTGGCATAAAAGGCTTTCCAGTAAGTTCTGAATAGTTTTTCAAAATATCATAAATATTATTACCCACTACTAAGTACATTCTAAATGAATTAGACTTAACATTTAAGAAAATACTGTCAGAATACTTGACACCAGTATCGATATAAATATATCCAGGGTAATCTATGAAAACTCCAGCCGACCATTTAGGATTAGTTATGATATAGAAAGGAACAGATACATACGTTGGATCACCTGAAGGAAGATGAACAGGCTGATCAATATTCCACATGTGAAATCTTTTAAATCTTCTATTAAGTCTAGCATACTTTTCTCCTAATCCATAAATCCTATCATCACGATCAATATATTGAAGAAACTCGGTATGAGTTTCGTCGAAGTCAAGAAATTTAAACTTTAACATGTAATCATTCTTCCAAGTAACGATAATTTCATTATCTTTTATTTGATGATCCCACACTCTTGTAGCTTCTTCACTTAGAGGTTCTCGAATTATACTAAAACTTTTTTGATGCTTCTTTTCATTATTTATTACTATCTTTGCAATGTGAATATCTAAAGGCTTAAAAGAAATCGAAATTGAAGCATTCATAACTCCTCTACCACATTCAAATTACATTAAAGTATAAATATTTACTTAATATTTAATGAATATAAAACTGTTCCATAACTTTACCATTTATGCTAAGTATAAAATTTAGTACGATGCTGTTTGGTCCAATCACTTCAAGTCCAGTTCTTGAACATATTCCCTTCCCTTCGCACACAAGTTCTACAGCGGTTTTTTGTGTCGTAATGATGAAAGGTGTTTTAACCTTCTTTCTTAATTCGTCGAGTGTTTGTAAAACATTTTGTGAAATGCTAAGAGATTCATTAACCATTTTCACTTTCAACTTCCTCCTAAGAAGCTCCTCAAGTAACGCCTTTATGGATTTATCAGGCATCAAAGCTAGTAACTTAACCTCCTTCCAAAGTTTTTGATCGATCTTTATGCTTATTATCTTTTCTTTATACATATTTAAATAAAGTAGTATTTAAGTTAAGTCCCTTTGTTTTTGTTATTTGTGTGAAAATTGATCGGCTACGAGCTTATTCTCCATATTTCCAGTCTCTATAATAGACATTATATTAAAGAAGTTTTCTATAACATTCTCCATGCCCTGAAGATTGAGGCTTTCATTCTCTGTCACTTTCTGTAAAAGTCTGTAGGAATATATGCATGTAGAGTAAATTCTGTGTTAGATACAATTGGTTTAGGAAGTCTTAACTTTCTGATGATTCTTCTGTAACATTTTTAAGCTTAATCTGCTGTCTTTAATTATTATACTTTTCTAACAATTTATTAACATAGAGAATCTACGTTCTTTAGTTCCATAATACATTACGATAACTTTTGTGATCACATGAGTATTTCAAATAACAGTAATTTCATTTTACTAGGACATTTTGTAGAGAAACTGTTGAATCATCCTTAGCATTATTGAACTTAAACTATGATTCCTGGTTCGTTAATCTATCCAGTATTTATTTGGAAATTCTAAAAAATAGTTTTGCCTCTGATTTTAAAACATTAAAAATTAATAGTATGGAAAAGGTAGATTTGTAGGAGATTATAATGAATATGACAGTTTTTAATAGTCTTAAAGATATCATTGAAAAGCATACTTATGAAGATGCTATAAAATTGCTTGTTCGAACATTGCTTGTTCCTGATATGGAGAAAATTTTCGATCAACCTAAGAAGATTTTATGTATTCAGCCCCATCCTGATGATTGTGATCTTAGTACAGGAGGTACCTTAATCAAATCTATTAAAAATGGTACAGAGGGGTTATCTATTTAACATTAACTGATGGGTCAATGGGAACTGTTGATCCTAAAACACTTCCAGAAGAGTTATCTATAATAAGGAAAAAAGAGCAAGAAAAGGCTGCAAAAATTATAGGTGTGAAGAAACTTATATGGTTAAATTATAAGGACACAGAACTACCTTATTCATCAGACATTAGAAAAATTCTCGTTAACATAATTAGAAAAGAAAAACCAAACATCATTTTGGCACCAGATCCATGGCTTCCTTATGAAGGGCATCCAGATCATAGAGTAGCGGGAATGCTTAGTATTGAAGCTGCTCTTTTCGCTGATTTAGTTCACTATGCTAAACTACCTTATGAAGAGAATAGTGAACCACATAGCATAGAATACATGGTTTTTTACAATACACATAGACCAAATTTGTATTACAATATAGATGACACGATTGAGATTAAATTAGAAGCTTTGAGAGAACATAAAAGCCAATTCCTAAACAATTGGAATAGTGTAGAATTGTTTATAAGAACTCTTAATATGCTCTATGGAAAAATAATTAATGCAAAATATGCAGAGGCATTCAAAGTGATACCAAAAGATTTACTCCATATGACGATGATAGTGGAGCATATTTAATCATTTTTATACTTTTTGTACCTTAATAGATGTGTTTGTTACATGATACAAAATATTAGACGTGACATATATTGTTCAAACTAAGATTAATGGATTTGAAGCTATTGATAATTTTTAATGTATTTAAAAAGTGTTAGATATCGTTATTGTATGATGAAGTATTTTGCAGATAAATTTTTAAGTTGTGAATCTTCAATATTTTTATGCAATACCATTTTCCGAATAATTTTCTTTTTGGATTTTCGGAATCAGGTTTTCAGTTTGAAATGGGTGTTTCAGGTTCTGAAGATCCCAACAGTGATTGGTGGATATGGGTTCATAATGAAGAAAACATTTTTTCAAGAATTGTAAGTGGAGATTTTCCTGAAGATGGTCCTGCTTATTGGCATTTTTATAAGCAAGATCATAATATAGCACAAAATTTAGGAATGAATGCTGCACGATTAGGTATTGAGTGGAGTAGAATATTTCCTAAACCGACCTTCGATATAAAGATAGATGTTGAAGAAGACAATAAAGGGAATATATTAAGGATTGATGTTAATGAAAAAGCTCTTGAAGCGCTTGATAAGATAGCAAACAAGGAAGCGCTAAATCATTATAGAGAAATTTTTAATGATTGGAAAAGTAGAGATAATACACTAATAATTAATCTTTACCACTGGCCCTTGCCTATTTGGCTTCATGAACCTATAATGGTTAGAAGGTTTGGGCCTGATAGGGCTCCATCAGGTTGGTTAGATAAAAAATCTGTTGTAGAATTTGTAAAATTTGTTGCATATATAGCTTGGAAGTTGGGGGATTATCCAGATATGTGGAGTACTATGACTGAGCCTAATGTTGTTTACGGTTCAGGTTACGTTGATATCAAATCAGGTTTTCCACCAGGATATTTAAGTATTGATTCTGCTATAAATGCAGCTAAACATCTTGCGGAAGCACACGCTAGAGCTTATGATGTATTAAAGGAAATATCTAAAAAACCTATAGGAATAATACATGCAGTATTTGCTATAGAACCTCTTAAATTTGATGAGAACTATGTTGAAGCTGCTGAGAAAGCTAAAAAAATAGAGGTTTATGATTTTTTAGATTTGATTACATCGGGAGAATCCTTTTTTATAGGTGAGCGAAAAGATTTAAGTAATCGTCTTGATTGGATTGGTATTAACTATTATAGTAGAATTGTTGTCAGGCCAATAAAATATGGAATGGGTTTTGAGGTGATTGATGGTTATGGTCTTTATTGTTCTCCTAATGGTGTTTCTAAGGATGGAAAGCCTTGTAGTGACATGGGCTGGGAGGTTTATCCAGAAGGTCTTTATAGTGTTCTTATAGATTTTTGGAAAAGATATAAGATACCATTAATGGTTACTGAAAATGGTATAGCAGATGCTGAAGATAGATTGAGACCAAAATTTTTAGTATCACACATGTTGCAACTTCAAAAAGCTATAAACAGTAATGTAGATTTAAGAGGTTATTTTCATTGGGCTCTCACAGATAATTATGAATGGGCTCATGGATTTAAAATGAGATTTGGGCTAGTTCATGTTGATTATAAAACAAAAAAGAGATACATTAGACCGAGCGCTTTAATTTTTAGGGATTTGGTAAAGTATAGAGAAATTAGTGAATTTGCTGCACAAGATTAAAAGAGTGTTATAGTGTGGTTGTGGGTATTTTAAGGATTTTTGCGAGTTTTGTTATGTTGATTTCAAATGCTGCGGTTGGCATTCTTAATCGAAAGTTAAGTAAGACTTTTGGATGTATTTCACCAATTATTCCTATTTCTATGTTATCAATTTTTATTGTTGCTGCTCGTCCATTTAAAAAGCTCGGATGTTGTAATGGTTGGAATTGTGGGTTTAGTTTAAATATTTTGATGAGCGCATATGCGATTGCTTGGATCTGTTCATAACTTACTGAGTACTCTGCATGTGCTGCAGCTATTTTCATTTCTTGTGTAGTTAGGTTTGATGACTGTGGATCGCGTTTTATTGTATACCCGATTTCGAATACTTTTTGAGGATATTGTGTATCGATGTTGTATGAGAGAAAGTTAAGTATATTTGGTATTAACCATGTTCTAAGTGCTGTGTACTCGTCACTTACTGGATTTTCGACTTCTATCATGTTTGCTATCTCTGTGGCTGAAAGTAGCATGTTTTCTATTTGTATTTTAGGAGATGTCATCATGTATGTTAATATTTCCTGATATCCGAACCCTATCATAATCTCACGTATATCCTTTTCTAGCTTTCGTATTGGTAGTTCTTGACCTTTAGTGTTAATGAGAGGATAGGTGGGGTTTAGTTTCATGTAACCATATGCTATCGCTACATCTTCGACTAAATCTATTGGATGTAGTATATCAATTCTGTATGGTGGTACTTTTACTATTATTTCGTTTTTTTCAACTTCAACGATATGGTTCATTTTTCTGAGCAATTTTGCTATACTTGTGACACGTAAGCGTAATCCTAGTGTACGGTTTACTAGATCCCTAGTTATCCTGATTTGCTGATGTTCTAATGATGGTATGTATATCATGTCCGGGTATTCTATTTTTACACTCTCTATGTGGGATGCGTTTCGTTCTGCTAAATTATAGGCTATAATACGCGCTATTGTTGTCGTGAATTCTCTATCAAATCCAGTAACGTCGATGAGTACATCTTTTGTGCTTGTGGTCACTCGTGTGTCTTCACTATTTATTATTGGTGGCATTGAGAGTACTATGCCTTTTTCATCAATCAATAGTGGTGCGATCTCTGTAATTAAAGCTCCATATTTTATTCCCTTTTCTGTGTTTTTTAATATTTCTTCACCATTCATGATAGTTTGATAATCTAATGGTCTGAATTTAATCTCTTTGAGAGGTAATGCGGTATACTTAATTATTTTGCTAACATGTGATATATCATAAAGTCCAATTGAACCTTTTTTTCTATTTCTGCAAACAGTTTCGTGAATTTTTTCTTGGAACTGGAAAATTTGTGCTAGTGCTGTTTCATTAAGTTTAACGTTTCTGACAATAAATGCTGATATTGCTGGTCTTACTCTTAATACTTGAGGCTCTACATGAATTTTATAATCACTTTGGCTTGTATTTATTGGTTTATTTTTCTTTCCTATGAGAGGTCTTAAAGCTCTTGCCAGACCTTCTGTTGAGAATAGGTCAGGTCTATCAGCGTTTACTTCTAGTGTTACTGTTGTACCCTTTATTTCTTTAATTTCACATTTTGTGTACTCTAATAATTCTTTTAGTTGTTCCTCATTAATACTGGTTCTCAGCAGATTAAATAAGTCTATTATATCAATATTAATAGTTGGCATGGCTTCTCAACCATGGAGACTCACGTAAGTATGAGAGATCTTTAGTAAACAATTCTCTTATATCATCTATTCCGAGAACTGCCATTGCTAATCTGTCAATTCCTATGCCCCATGCTAGTACTGGATATTTTATGCCTAATGGTATTAGAACTTCTGGTCTGAACATTCCTCCTGGTAGTGCTTCTATCCAACCTAACTTATCATGATAAATGTAACCTTCTACGCTAGGTTCTGTGAAGGGAAAATATGATGGTTTAAATCTAATCTTAGTTATGCCTAGTCTGTTACTGAATTCTTTTAAGAAACCAAGAAGGTCTCTAAATGTGAGGTTTTTGTCCATCACTATTCCTTCACATTGATTAAATTCCATCGAATGTGTTGGATCGAGCACATCTGGACGAAAGACTCTTGAGAGCGCAAACATCTTAATTGGTGGTTCTTTATGTTTGTGAAGATATCGTACAGATACCGATGTTGTTTGTGTTCTTAGTATGAGCCTTCTTGCTATATCAGCACTCCACTGGTATCGCCATCCACGTGATCCAGTAACCCAACCAGTTTCATGGGTTTGACGAACTTTCTCCACAAGGTCCGGATCTTCAAGAACTCCCAGTGCTGGTTGCTTTACTCTGTAACTATCATGTATTTCTCTTGCTGGGTGGTCTTGTGCTTGAAATAATACATCAAAATTCCAGAATTCTTGTTCTACGAAGAAACCTTCAGCTTCAGTAAAGCCCATTTCTAGCAATGTTTTCCTCACTTCTTCAAGAAAAGAGATATAGGGATGCTTTTGTCCTGGATAAATTACTGGTGGTAGTGCAGCAACATTATATGTTTTTAATGATATTGTTGACCATTTTCCATAAAGTATATCATCAGATGTTAGTGTGCTTTTTTCATTGCTTAATGTGATTAACCCTTGGTCGAGTAATTGTCTGCCAACTTCTGTTAATGATATTTTATAAATTTTTATAATCTTACGCTCGGCCAATTTTCTTCTTACTAGTTCTTGAAGTGTTCCATTTTCATCAGGTTTTACTGTAAGTGGTCTTTTTGATAGTTTTTGCAAGAGTTGTTCTATGTTACTCTCAGGCGCAATTGGTGATGCTTTCATTAAATTTTTTCCTGATTCCTGTTCTATTGTAATCCATCCCATTTTGCGTGCATGCCCAATGCCAAGTTCTATTAAGTTTTTTGGTAATTTAATAATGTTGAATAACTGCTCTGTGGTTGCAGAACCTAATTTTACAATAGTATTATAGACTTGTCTTTCTGGAAGACCCTTTTCTGCATACAGTAATCCTTCTTGGGTTAATCTGTATACATAAAACTCCTCGATACTAATTTTTATTAAGTTTTTTTCTTTTAATAATTCTAATATGGACATTAACGTACTGAGTGATGTTCCTGTTTCTTTTGCTAGCAGTTGAGAATCTATGGGTTCGCTTGATCTTCTTAATACGTATAAAATTGAGTATTCAATATCACTAACTGTTATCTTATTCAATTTAATCACCTATTTATTCTATTTTTATTTTTAATAATTATGTTAATAGCTTTATCCATGATTAACGTATTCACTAAACAAACCTCCTTTTCTTATACAACATTATTAATAGACTCTATTAAATACTTTGTTAGTTATGGTAGGGATGAGTTTAAAAGTCTAGTGACATATTAGCTAGAAGTTTACCATTTTCATCAACTTCGCTGAGTCTTACTCTAGTAGCTCGTAATGGTCTTCCATCTTCTGACTTAACAATTTCAACTATTATGATATTAAGAGGTTTCAGACCATGTTGAGTTCGTATCACGTTAATTTCTATTGCACGAGGAAGTGTTTCTTCACTAACAATAATAGTGTCAATGTCTGGATCACTTATTGTTGGTCCGTAGGGATCATTAAGAGGTTCTATAATAATATTTATTTTGTTACCAGTTTTCTTTTTTACATATTCCATAACTTTTTTTGATCGTATTTTATAAGGTTTTATTAGCATACTGAGAGCTTTTGAAGAAAGCAATTTATCAGAAACAACACCTATAACTATTGACTTACATCCACTTTCTAATGCTTTATCTATTAAAGCACGATGACCAATATGTAAGTGGTCAAATGTTCCTCCTAATGCAACCTTATTGCACAACTAGGTTCACCGAAAGGTTATACTCTCCTTCCGCGTCTGCCACCGGGCTTTCTAGTTGTATCATGCGGCAATGGTGTTACATCTTCTATTCTACCAATTATTAAACCTGCTCTAGCTAATGCTCTTATAGCAGCACTTGCACCAATACCTGGTGTTTTTTGTCCATGACCACCTGGTGCTCTTACCTTAATATGAACAGCATTTATACCTTGTTTCATCACCTCTTCTGCTACTTTACTTGCTGCCATCATTGCTGCATAAGGTGTTTTCTTTTCCCTATCAACTTTTGCTACAGAACCACTACTTGACCATGCAAACGTATGAGCACCAGATAGATCTGTTATATAAATGAGTGTATTATTTCTTGATGAGTATATGTGTGCAATGCCCCATTTTAAATTACCCTTAGGTTGCATAACGTTCTCGCTCATTCTTATCACCCTGAGCTCTTTGAAGTTTCAACTTTAATGAGTGGAACATCGCATGTGATCAAAGCTTCTTCCTCTTTTTTCACTAA
This sequence comes from Thermoprotei archaeon, assembly GCA_049976445.1. Taxonomy (GTDB): domain Archaea; phylum Thermoproteota; class Thermoprotei; order Gearchaeales; family WAQG01; genus JAVZOV01. Next base: position 97,460 of record JBMFIF010000001.1, read on the forward strand.
GTATCCTGGCCTGCTGACTATTTTTCCTCCTATCCTCACGTGTTTATGGACTATAAATTGTCTTGCCTGGTATATTGTTCTTGCAAGACCTAATTTATAGACGATTGTTTGTAATCTTCGGTTTAACACATCTTCTACTGTAAGACCTAATATATCATCTATCGTGGCATCTTGTGAAATCAGACCTAACTTATAGAGTCTATTAACAAGGATCTTAAGTTTTGCATTTCTCTCATCCTCTTTTAAAGCTAGCAATGTTCGTGCTTGTATTCTTATATTACGTAGTAGTGTTCGTGCTATCCATAATTCTCGCTTATTTCGTAAACCATATTTACCTACTAATTCTAGTTCACTCTTAAGAGTTTCAGTTCTCCATGGATGTCTTGGACCTCTCCACTTCTTTTTTGTTCTACGAGGATCACCCACGATACTCGCCCCTACTCTTTAGGCTTCTTAGTTACACCAACAGTTACGCCTGTACGCCCAGTAGTCCTAGTACGCTGTCCACGAACTTTAAGACCATATGCATGTCTAATCCCTCTCCATGTCTTCAACTCTTTCTCTTTATCTATATCCTCCTTTACTTTGAGTACAAGATCTGAACCTATTAGATGATAATGTTTTCCAGTTTCTGGATCACGGGGCCTATTTGTAAACCACCATGGCACTCCCCCACTCGTGAGATTTAATACTAAACTTTCGAGCGTCTTTAAATCTTTAGGACTTAAAGAACCTAATGGTGCTTCAGGATTAACATTCGCTATTCTACATATCGCATATGCTGTATTTATTCCTATGCCCTTAATTTTGTGTAAGGCAAAGAAAGTTTTATGTAACCCATTCAAATCCTTATTTGCCAGCCGAACTATGGGAGTAATTGGCTGTGATTCGCTCAACTCAACCGCCAACAACAATAATAAACTTTTGTTTAAATACTTTTCTAAGGTATTACATATTAATGAAAGCATCACCCTTTAGAGCAGGGAGGGGGTCATATAGGTTTCTACAGGAGTCTACAGTTTTAACCGCGGGACTAATTGTCGATAGATTTAAACATGTCTACAGTTAAACATTAAGGTACAGCACAGAAGGACGAAACCATAATCTCAAACTCTTCATAGAGTAGGGATACCAAGGTAGTAGCACACCATTGCTCCTAAGACGTTCACTTGTTGGTTGTTCACAGTTCCTTTAGACTCTCACCTCATGCCATTCCATCTTAGGAGCAATAATCTCTTGACATTAGTCGTGGAGAGTATCAAATTATTGCCTACACATATTTGTAAAAAACTGTACTAAATAATTTCAGGGGAGAGGTGCTTTGTTGCATAATTTGTGCGTGGTGTGGAGCATTTCACACATTTCCCCTAATCTCATGATGCTTGCTAATGTGTTTTAATGCATGTTAGTCAAAAGTGTTCATTAAAATTGTGGAAGCGTATCGTTAAACCATTAACTCACAAGAATTCTCAACATAAAAAGCACATCAAAACACATCAAAATTATGCAACAAAGCAGGGGAGAGGATCAGCTTTTTCCATTATGAAGAGAAATTTTTCAGCTACGAATCTGTTCTTGATATTTTTGTCCTAAGGAGGAAGCTTTATATTTTGATTTTTATTTTTTGTTAGGTGGTTTACATGACGGAAAGCAATGATGAGAGTCTGGAAATTATAAAGAGTAAAATGCTTTCACGTATGCTTAAGGAGAGTATAAAAAAAGGTTCTACTGTTGTTGAAGAGAAAAAAAAGTTGCTGTGAAGCCTATAAAACTTGATATGAATAACTTTGATGAAGTGATTCATAATAATAAAGTAGTTTTCGTAGATTTTTGGGCGGCATGGTGTGGGCCGTGTATATTAATGGCGCCTACTGTTGAAGAGCTTGCCAGAAAGTATGCAGGTAAGGTTGTAGTGGGAAAGCTAAATGTTGATGAGAACAGGGCTATTGCTTACAGATATAATATAATGGGTATACCAACTTTCATGATATTTTATAATGGTGAGCCTGTTGAGAGGATTGTAGGTGCTACTAGTATCGTGGAATTTGAAAGGGCTCTAGCTCCTTATTTAAATAATGATAGTTAAGAGTTTAAAAATTGGTTATAGAAATTATCTATATTTGTAGTGTCCTTCAAATATGTCTTGTTTTTTAGCGATTTCTTCTGTTGATTCTTCGATGAGTAGTTCCTCGAAAATTTTTTCTTTTCCAATTAGTTTTTCATATTCTATGCCGCTCCATTTTCTGTCTATCATATATCGTAATGCTGTTCGAAGTGTTGGTATTGGTATTCTGTCTATTGCGGGTTCAAAGAACCCTAAGGTGATCATTTTTATCGCATTGTTTCTGTCAAAGCCTCTTGACATTAAATAAAACAGTTGTTCTTCATCTATTTGTGTAATGTATGCTGAGTGTGTTGCTTTTACTTCATTATTTTCTATTTCGAGAGCTGGTATAGCATTTGCTCGGGCATCATTCATTATCATTGCATGTTCTGCTAGGTATGCGTTTGAGTTTTTTGCATTCTTTTCTATTTTTATGATACCTTTGCTTATTGATCTGGATTGATCTTTAGCAACGTTTTTGATTGTGGCATGAGCTATTGTTGCTGGTGATTTATGATTTAGGTTTGCAGTTATGTCAAATCGTTGATTTCCTGCACTTAACGACACTTCTATGTCTTCAATGTTTGCTCCTTGGCCGTTAAGGTCCGCATCAAATCGTGATCGTGTTAATGACCCACCAAAATGTCCTGAAACCCAGTTCAATGTGCTTTGTTCACCTATTAATGCTTTTTTGTTTAAAAAGGAGAGGCTATTTTTGTTCTGGTTCTCTATTGATATGTATGTGAGTTCTGAGCCTCTATCAATGTATACTTCAGTTATATTGCTGTGGATGAATTGTTGTGTAAATGATGTATACAATGGATATATTTCTTCTATGAATGTTGCTTTACTATTTTCACTCATTACTATGATAGTTTGTGTAAATACTCCTGTTGTTCCTGTAAGATAGTGTATACTTCTTAATGGTGTTAGTATCTCAATTCCTGGTGGTATGTAGACAAAGAGTAGGTCGTTAAACAATGCATGGTTAAGAGCTGAGTATTTATCTTCTTCTGGTTTTAAGATTCTGTTTTTTAAATATTTTTCTGCTAGTTCATAATGTTCGTGGAGTAATGTGTTGAGGTCAGCAAAAAAGACACCTATGTCTTTAAGTTCTTTTGCTAATTTCATTTCAATAGTTTCTGAATCTATATTAACCACTAGATTTGGTATATTTTCGATCGGATCAGTAATGATTTTTTGAACTGATGAATCATTGAAGAGTATTGCATTATCTACTTCGACTTCATTTACTAATGTTTGCTTTTTATAAAGAGGTGATGTTTCTATGGGAAGTTTTTTGTAAAGTTCAAAAGCGTTAAGTCTCATGCTAAGTAACCATTTTGGTTCTTCTACTCTTCTCGAATAATCTATGATGAAATCTGTGTTTAATTTATTAAATGTGATAGCCATTGTGACAGCCTCTGTATGTTAAAATGAAAAATAAACTTATCCTACTGATCCTTGCATTTCTAATTTTATTAATCTGTTGAGTTCCAATGCGTATTCCATTGGTAATTCTTTTACGAATGGTTCAAGGAATCCCATAACTATCATGTTTAGTGCATCAACCTCAGGTATTCCCCTACTCATAAGGTAAAATAGTTGGTCTTCACTAATTTTGCCTACTGTTGCTTCATGAGTAGTGACTGCAGTGTCATCTTGTATCTCTTCGTATGGATAAGTATCTGTTCTAGATATTTCATCAAGTAATAATGCATCACACCTTACACTTGACTTTGCATATTTAGCACCTTTTGCGACGTAAACTAGTCCACGATAACTAGTCCTTCCACCATCTTTGCTTATGGATTTCGATGTTATCCTTGACGTAGTATATGGTGCTAAGTGATAGATCTTTGCACCTGTATCCTGATGCTGCCCTCTTTTAGCATACGCAACTGATATTACTTCTCCTTTAGCATTCCTTCCAAGCAAGTATATAGATGGATACTTCATAGTAACTTTACTTCCTATATTACCATCTACCCATTCTACAACAGCATCCTCATATGCAAAAGCGCGTTCAGTATCTAGGTTATAAACGTTAGTGGACCAGTTTTGTATCGTTGTGTATCTTACTTTTGCACCTTTTTTAGCTATTATTTCTACCACAGCAGCATGCAGTGAATCAGTACTGTAAATGGGCGCGGTGCAACCTTCTATATAATGAACTTTACTATAAGGTTCTGCTATTATGAGCGTCCGTTCGAACTGCCCTACATTGGCTGCATTTATTCTGAAGTATGCTTGTAGTGGTATATCAACTTCTACACCCTCAGGAACATAAATGAAGCTTCCTCCACTCCATACTGCACTATTTAATGCAGCAAATTTATTATCATTAGGTGGAACAACTGTTCCAAAATATTTTTTAACGATATCTGGGTATTCTTTAACAGCCGTATCCATATCAGTAAATATGACACCTTTTGCTTTTAGATCTTTCCTAATATTATGATACACAACCTCAGATTCGTATTGTGCGCTTACACCGGCTAAGAATTTTCTTTCTGCTTCAGGTATTCCTAATCGTTCAAATGTTTTCTTTATGTATTCGGGTACTTCATCCCAACTTCTACTCTTTTTTTCAGTAGGCTTAATATAATAAATTATATCATCGAAGTTTATTTCACTGAGATCTGGGCCCCAAGTGGGCATCGGTTTTGTAACAAAAATTTCGAATGCTTTAAGCCTAAAATCAGTCATCCATGTTGGTTCATTTTTTAACCTTGAAATTTCTTCTACTGTTTCTCTGCTTAAACCTTTTTTAGCTTTATATACGTATAATTCTGGATCTTTAAAACCATACTTGCTGTAATCAAATTCTAATTCTTTCCTTAGATCACTCATTCTTCCATCTCCAATATAACATATGTTATCATTTATATATAGTTTGCGTATTTAGAATATTTTTACGAAGGCAGTTTATCAATGTTTGTATGTTACTTCCAATTCTTTAACGTTTGCACGAGCATTAGCAACTCTTGCTAGAACAAAAAGTAAGCTTGAAAGTCTATTAAGATAAACTATTAAATAGTTATTGATAGGCTCAGTACTTGCTAATTGGACAACTCTTCTTTCTGCTCTTCTACATATTGTTCTGGCCACATGTAAGAATGCTGCTAATTGAGTTCCACTTGGAAGTATGAATCTTGTTATTGGCTTTATTTCATTGGCGTATTGTTCAATAAGTTTCTCGATGTCTTCAACATGTTTTTTATCTATTCGTGGTATGTGAAATGATGGTGATATATCATTAGGTGCCGAAATATCTGCACCTACTATGAAAAGATCTTGTTGCAGAGTTTCTAGTATTTTTGATAAATCTTCATACGCGCAAACACTTCTAGCTAAACCTATGAAAGAGTTTAATTCATCGACTGTTCCTGTTGCCTCTATTCTTAGATCATATTTTGGGACACGACGTCCACCTATGAGACTTGTTTCTCCTTTGTCGCCACTTCTTGTAAAATATGGTGCTTTCAAAGACATAATTATCAAACAGAAATCTAATTAGGTTAAAATAAATCTTTGTTTATGATGTTTATCTTTTTCTATAAACTTTATTTGGAACCTTTATGTGTGTTGAGTTCCTATTTAAAATGTGCCAGGTCTTAATCTTTTTATTTCAGCTCCTGATTCGTCAAGTATCATATAACCAAAGTAAATATACCTTATCCTGTTAAGGTCTGAATCGTTAATCTGCCCTTTTATGGTTATAATATTTTTATGTAAATCTAATTTTTCGAGAATTCCTATGTTCAGAAAATGTTTTTTAGCATCATACAACCCAAGTAATAATCCTTTAATTAATTGCGTGGAAATGATCTTTATATCTGTGAAATTTGCACTTATTAATGTTTTTTCAATATAATCTTGTTGATATGGAGTAAGAATCTTATTAATCACAATTACAGCTGTAATACCATCTGAACCAACGTATTCTGGTTCGATATTTAATATACTTTTTATAATTTCTTTTAGAAAAGTGTTTTCTGGCATTTGCCTAATAACAGTATTTAATAGAATGATATTGTCAAGGTTTAATGTTATACTTTTAGCATTAGATAAGTATTTTGTTAGCTTGAAGAATCTAAAGTCTCCACGTTCTTCACGGTTTCTTCTTAAAATGTGCTTAGGTGACTGTAGTCGTATTACTTTTATTAAACCATCGTAAGGCTTAATTAAATGCTCAGATTCTTTTTCACGTTGTAAGACTATTATAATGTTAGGATCTATTGCTTCGATCATATGATAGCGTAGTGCTATAGCCATACCACCTTGTGTTAATCCTGATGTATTAACAATTATTGCATTAGCTCCAAGTGTCTGAGCTTTTCTCACCATTTTTTGTGAACCAACAACTATTGGTAGTAAGTGTCCTACTGGTGTTTTATCACCAACAAAATATGCGTCTATAAGTTTTGCATCCAAGAATGATGGTATCTGTTTCTCAAGCAATGTTAAGCTTATAGTTCCAGGAGGACCTATGTCAGATTGTCCAACGTCGGTGTCAACAACTGCCACTTTAAATCCATTAGCTACTAGCTTATTTGCTAAGTATAACGTAAAACCGCTCTTACCAGTATCAACAGCACCAATAATCATTACAATTGGATTAGGAATTTTTAAAACTTCGTGTACAGCATTAACCCAATCATCTGGTATTAATTGTTCTTTTACTAATTCATATGAACCGTTCTCTCCTAACACAAATATAATCTCGGATTCTGTAACACATTTCATAGGAGCTTGTCGTCCACCTACTACTGTAAATGAACTACCAGCCTCAATAGATGCACCGAATACTTCTACTTTTCCCATTTTTACATCTATCTTTATTGGGCCTCTAATTAGTAACCAAGATTCTGATGTCATTTTTTCAAATTTTACAATTGACATACTTAATCCCTTCTTCTGAAGTTATTGTATTTTTCACTATTTTAATTAAATCATGCTTAGGTTTTTAAACCTTCAGTAGAAATATTTAATAGATTACTATGAGAATTCTTTTCAATGAAATATATGTAAGGTCTCATGAGCCAATCGAACTTATTGACATAACAAGCAAAATTGAAAGAATTATTAGTGAAAGCGGTGTGAAAAATGGTTTTTGCATTATCTTTGTTCCTCATGCTACAGCATCATTAGTAGTAAATGAACATGAATCAGGATTACTTACTGATATAATTAATAAATTAAAAGAATTATATCCCCCAGATGAAAAATATCAACATAATAGAATAGATAATAATGCTCATGCACATATAGCATCTTCAATGATCGGTTCAGAAAAAATTTTTCCAATAAAAGACGGACAAATAATAAGAGGAACATGGCAAAATATTTTTCTAGTAGAACTCGATGGACCACGAGCCCAACGTAGAATTATAGTAGAAATTGTAGGTGAATAATCTAAAAACATAATTATTTTATACATTTTAATTATCAAAATTCTTAATATAAGTTCAGATTTTCTAAATATTTTATTAGTTTTTGGATTTTAATGTACATAGGATTTGTGTTTGGTACACTACGAATCCAAGTTGATATTGTATCATAAACTTTTTTTAATATCACATTAAGATTTTTCCTCACATTGTTTAATATTTGAGGAGGTATATCATCATAACTTACATGTCTTGTTGGAATGTATAAAAAGGGTAACCCCTCCTCTGATGATGGTGCAAATCTGACGACTACACCATCATTAGTTAAAAAGTATGAACGATTCCCAAATGAGGCTAATTCTATCATAGTATCAGGATGCGGTGGAATAAATTCCTGCAATTTCTTAAGAAAAATTTTAATCTTTTCTAAATCTTCATCATTTTTCACATCTTGTATTATTCTATGTAATTCATCTAATTCCTCCATTTTTCATCATTTACTTAGTTTCATAGATTTAATTATTTCTATCTAAACATGATAAAAATTAACATGAAAACTGATTATCATCTTTTAGCTTCTTTAATTGCCTTTGCTAATATATCATTTGCAATGTTTAATAACTCTGTATCTTGTGTTGAGTGTTTAACAGTATCAACGCACATTTTTATGCGCTCGAGTAGTTTATCTATTTCATCGTATAATCCCATCATTAAGTATGGTTTTATTCTAGTATAGTGAACAAGTGCTTCTATGATAGCTGGATGCGCTCTATTAAATGTTTTGGGTATGTTTCTGAGTACTTTAAAATTGACTGGGGTAAAGTAAAAAATTGCCCTATCCTCCCTATCGATAACATTAACTACTTTTGCTTCTATCACAGCGTCTGCAACCTTTAAGGCCGGTACATGAACAACATTGCTTGGCAGTAGTTCATCTGCTCCTATCTTTTCATTCATCACGAATTTGTAAAAAATGCGGGCATCAGTAGTCACATTAATAGTGCATTCACCATGATTTATTAGACCTAAATATGTAATTGAATCCTTAAAAATAATCGCAACCATGTTATTATTAACTAATTTAACACCTATAGGTGCAGCATTTACCTCTTCATTCCTAATAACTATTAGAATTATTTCAGAGTACGTGTTTTCTGAAAAACCTAATTCGCGAAGCATATTTCTCTAAATATATTAGGTTTCTCTAAATTTAATATAATGTTCGATGGTCATCGGAAGAAAAACTATTTAGACAACCTTTTTCCTAATCTTTATAGATGCGGCCGTCGTCTAGCCTGGACTAGGACATCAGCCTGCCACGCTGGCAACCCGGGTTCAAATCCCGGCGGCCGCACCACAGATCTTAGAAAAAGCTAAAATCGATTGCTTTTTAGGCTAAATATTGTTAAAATTTCTGTTTAGTTTTTTATTGGTAAGCTTTTTACTTCTATATTTAAGAAGAACCTTGTGCGATAGTAGCGCTAGACTCTCGCTTCTGTGCAGGAATTAAGAATGGCTCATATTAATGCCTTTTCCTCATGAGGTTCAGCGTAACTCTAATTAATCATCGCCATAATTAATAATAAAGACTAACTAAAAAACTTTAATTAAACCTCAGAGATAACTTTATTCCTAAGAACGCCTATATTTTCAACTTCAGCTTCTACAATGTCACCGTGTTTTAAGAATTTATTTTTACTCATCCCAACACCTGATGGAGTACCAGTTGAAATATAATCTCCTGGTTTAAGAGTCACACCTTGCGACGCCCAATGAATAAGATCCTCAATATTGAATATTAAATTGCGAGTATTGCCATTCTGTTCAATGTTTCCATTAACTTTTAATGTAAGTCTTAAATTGTTAGGATCTGGTATTTCATCTTTTGTAACTATATAAGGTCCTACTGGTGTTGTGGAATCCATCGACTTCCCCCAAATCCAGTAAAATCCTAAAGATTCTGCGGATGGATACTGCCAATCTCTCATAGATATATCATTAACTACGGTATAACCAAACACATGGTTTAATGCGTCTTTTTTATCAATATATTTTCCAGCTTTACCGATTACAACACCAAGTTCAACCTCCCAATCAACCTTTTCCGAAATTTTTGGTTTAATTATGGGATTTTCATGTCCTATTAGTGCATTAGCAAATTTAGGAAAGAAATAAGGTTTAGGAGGAGGACTTGCACCACTTTCTTTACTATGTTCTCTATAATTTATGGCGACACAAAAAACTTTCTCTGGATTTGGAACAGGAGGTTCCCATTTCACTTCCTTTGGATCTATGAAAAGACTCATATTACTGAGATTAAGACTTTTATTGAGTAGTTCTTTAGCAATATCAAAAGATAACTCTTCGAATGCAATAAACTTACGCATAGAGTAAAAGAAATCTGGTGCTTCAAAAGAATCGTATACTTTCTTATACGCGTTAGGTAAATCTAATATTCCAATATTCGTTAGAATTCCTACTCTACTATATTCACCTTTTATTGAAAAGGTAAGTAATTTCAATATCTTCACCCCTATTTTAATCTTATTTAAAGTATAAATTGTTTATTTTTATTTAGTGCAATAGATTAGAAAGAGAGATGAGATAGACTACATGTTCAGGTTTTATTAAATATGGAGTTTATTTTATCGCTGTAGAAGTACATTATTGGTATGTTTATTATGAGTGTTATAATTATTCCAGTAGTAAAGAATATGTTATATGCTTGATCAAATGTCATTAAATTTTTAACCTCATAAATTGTTGCTACAGTTCCTGATACTATCCAGAGTGCAATTAACGTACTTATAATATTTTTTATCACATCTGCAAGTGTTTTTATTTTATATTTTGAGGTGCATGAATAAAAGTATCCGGAGATGCTTAAGAATATTGAGGTGAAAAATATTAAAATCATATCAGATATGTTAAGCAATAGTGAGAAAATCAGGCCTCCTAGTAACCAACTCAAGAATACTATATTTTTTCTCATATATGGGCTAAGTAAGAATGGGAGAAATATGAGAGGAGGTAGTCCGTTAAAGTTTATGTTAAGTATATTGAATGGTTGGAATTCTATGTAGAATCTTAGCGATGTTAATATTAGTATTGTTAATAATGCTATGTCTCTAATTATTTTACTAAATTTTGTGGAATTTGGTGTACGTTCTTTTGTTGTCATCGTTTATTATTAAGTATAAGTTAAATTAATAAATATTTTTACATATTGAACTAGAATTAAACATTTTGAATATAGCCAAAAAGAAATAAAGTAAATTTTTATTAATCAATTATTTTTACTTAGCTCTTTCAAGTACGATTTCTATTGTTGAAACGTCTCTTGCTTGGTCGCCTTCACCAACTCTTTCTGTGCTAATGGATATGTTGCCTACTTTTACTTGTCCTGGTAAGAATTTGTTCTTTAATATTTCAGCTACATCTACTGCTCTAGAAATTGCTCGTCCTCTTGCTTTTAATATGACTTTTTCTCCACCTCTGTTGAATTGTATTAATGCTGCTACTACGTATCCCATTACTGGTTTAGAACCAATTAGAACTGTGTTTTCGCTAATTGGTCCTGCAGGTTTTCTTGCGGATTTCCTTGCAGCTTGTGCTTGTTTTTCTTCAGGTAGGGTGGGAACCCCTTCTCCGCTACTCATGATTTCTTTCCTCCCTTTGCAGGTAAGATATTGAATACGTAGTATAATATAAATCTTTGCTACAATTTAAAGAACTAGTTTCATAATAAATTTATGTAATAGTTAAGATATATAATCTCAGGATCAACTTGATACCTGTGAAAGAAAAAGAAGTATTAAGGAAGTTGTTGCATGAAACAAAAAACAATGTTAAAATAACTGCCATAATATATAGTAAACATCAAATGTTTGATCTCTTCATGAACTTTATTTCAGAATTAAAACAAATACGAGAGAATTTAGTGGATGTAATTATTATAGATGATCTTAAAACGGTGTCACAATATATGGATGTTCTTATGTTACCAGCCTTTATTATAAGTGGAAAAGATGTTAAAGTTAAGTTTTATGATTTGCCAATAGGGTTAGAAATGATAATGTTCATAGATGCGTTAAGTGCAATCATTAATGAACCTGATAGTAAACCGATAAAAAATCTAAAAAATATTACAATAAAAATCCTGATATCACCTACTTGTTCACTTTGTATCCAGTTATGAGAATTGTAATAAAATTTGCAATGCTGAGCAAAAATTGTACAATTGAGATATTGGATGTATTGGAAAATGCGAAACTCTTAGAACGTCATGGGATATTAACTGTTCCTGTTATAATGATAAATGATGATATTCTTTATGAGAATCTTAATGAAGAAAAAATTATATCATTTTTGACAAAGCATTTAATTTCTTTGTCATTTGAAGAATAAAAAGTAAAACTCTAGGGAGACCTCTTTAATTATACTAGAACCATGTATTTTTAATTGAAAGTAAACAAATATTTATACCTAATAATTACACATTCTGTGTGAGAATTAGGTGATAAAAAAATATGAGACAAGTGGAATATGATGTAGTAGTTATTGGTGGTGGACCTGGAGGTCTTTTAGCTGCTAGGGTAGCAGCTGAAAAGGGTGTCAGGACTCTCCTTATAGAGAAGGAGGGGCATTTTGGTAGGAAACCATGTTCAGGAGCCATTTCCTCACGAGGTATGCAACTTTCAGGATTAACACCATCTCCTAAATTCGTAGATGCTGTGGTTAAGGGTTTCATAGTACATGCTCCTGATGAAACAAAAAATGTAAAAACTCTCAATTCAGAAATTAATGAGGGGCCTGGATATGTTACAAATAAAGCATTGTTTTTAAAATATCTAGCAATATTGACTGCAAGAGCAGGATCAGATATATGGCTTAATACTGTAGTAGAGAGTCTCATAGTGGAGAATAATAACTTTGTAAAAGGAGTTATTGCAAGACAAGGTACTGAAAGGATAGAAGTAAGAGCAAAAGTCGTAATAGATGCGAGTGGGTATGCATCGAAACTTTCAACGGATATTCTTCCAAGAGGAACGCGTTATGAAATAATACCAGCAGTGCAGTATATTATGACAAATGTTGAGGATGTTGACGATGATTTACTATACTTTTATGTAGGTAATGAAGTAGCGCCAGGAGGTTATGCTTGGATATTTCCGACTGGTGAAGGAACTTATGAAGTTGGTTTAGGTGCGATGAGACCAGGTACAAAAGCTATATTAGATGCATGGATCAAAAAGCATCCAGATAAATTCAGCAAATCAAAAATAATTAAATATGAATCTGCAGCAATACCAATAGGTGGTTTAGTTCCAAAATTAGTAGGAAATGGCATCATGCTTGTTGGAGATGCAGCAGGACAGGTTATACCACTTACAGGTGGTGGGAACCATTCATCGATGGCTGGCGGAAGAATGGCAGGCGAAGTAGCAGCCAAAGCTATTGAACTCGGCGATACTAGTGTAAATACACTATCAGAGTATGAAAGGCTTTATATTAAAGAAAGTGAGTGGGGATCGCGAATAGAAAAAAGTTATAAAGTAATGAAAGCATTAGTATCACTAAGTGATGATGACCTTAATAAATTAGCAGAAATGATAGATGGTAAAGATATTGTGGATTTAGCAAATGGACAGAACATAGGACGAGTAGCAAGAAAATTACTTAAGCATCCAATATTAGCATCTAAACTAGCATTAAAAATACTTGAGTAATTGTTTTTCTTAAAAGTTTTAGTTTAAAACACATTTTTCATAAAGCTCTTTTTATTCTTATATAATTACTATTTGATAAGGTAGGGATTTTTATCATAGAAGAATGGCAAACTTCGCCCTTCAGGACGGGGAAGAGGTCAGAAACAAACTATGCAGGGTGTATATTAAGTAAACATTAAAAACTATGTATGGAAAATGATCAGTAAATGTTGTGTGCAGATAGGAATGTTGAAATATAAGTTAAGTGATAGAATATTGGGATAAAGTATGGATGTTAAAATAAAGGCAATACTTATCGGTAAAAACCTCTTTAGAAAGGATAAAGATACATGGATTGTAAAGTTAGATTTTGTAGAAGAAACTCCTGAACCACCAATAATACAACAATCAGGAGATATAGCAAGGGAAATCGCTCCTATCATACAACAGACACTTCAGATGCTCTCACCTGGGTTAATGCAACAAACTATGCCAAGGTTGACACTTTGGCTTACTGATGATGAATGGGAAACACTAGAGATAAAACCAGATATAGGTGATGAGGTTACAATTACTATAACAGATAAGAAAGAAATCAAGATTGGATAGCGTATTGTACTATTTGTAATAAGCTTTAATTATGTATTGATTTTGTGTTTTTCCATGTGTAATGAAGTCTTTGTATTACTGTAATTTGTGAAAATATTATGATTATTATGAGTGCTATTTCAAGTGCTCTATCATATAATGGGAGTATAAGTGTTGCGATTATTATTGTGAGTAATCTTTCCTGTCTTTCGAAGAGTCCTACTGCACAGTTTTTGAGTCCTCCGCTTGATTCTGCTCTAGCTCTTGTGTAACTTACCATGATTGAGCTGAAGAGAGCTATCATTGCATATGGCCATCCTGCGTAATTTCCTAGTGCTATTCCAATTATTATAAAAAATTCTACATACCTATCTAATACTGCGTCTAGTACTGCACCAAATTTTGTTGTTTTTTCTGTTGCTCTTGCCACTGCTCCATCTAATGCATCCATTATTCCTGATATAATGATTGTTATGAGTGCAAGCAGTGGTTGTTGTGTTGCATAGAAATATGCTATTGGTATTCCTAATACGAACCCTATGAGTGTGATATGGTTTGGTTTAAGCCCTGTTTGTGCTATTTTTAATCCTATTGGATTGAGTATTCTATTTATGGTTTGTCTTAATTTACTTGCTACCATCAGTCTCGCCTTTTAGAATTTTGAGACGTTCCTCTATGAAGAGTATTCCGTTTTTAAAGAGTTGTTGCCCTTTTTCTGTTAATTGATAGTATTTTATTCCTGGTAATCCTGTACCGCTGAGTGGTCTTATGATTTCTTCGTTCTCCATTTTTTGTAATACCATATATATTGTGACCGTTGCTGCGTTTAATTTGTATTTTTCTTTTAGTTCTTTTACTATTTCGTAACCATACTTCGGTTTTTCAAGAAGAGAGCGGCAGACATAAAGCCATATATTGCCTTTTGTGAGAGTTTTGACAAGTCTTTGATATGCCACTTTATGGCACCATTATGGCGTTTCGATTGTCTCATTAATGAGTTTTAATACTCTCTCTGTTCCTATTGCCAGTATGAATGATGCTATTCTTGGTCCGTTTGGTTTTCCTAAAAGAATCATGTATAATGTTTTATATGCATCTTGTGGTTTTATGTTTGTCTGTTTTATGAGCGAGTATATTTCTGTTTCGAGCTTTTGTGAGTTAGGCTCTGTCCATGTTCTTAGTAGTGCATATAATTGTTTGAGGAATTCTTTTTGGTTTTGATCAATTTTTGCTTTTATTTCTTGTGGTACTGAGTTTTGTAGCGTGATTCTGTAGTTTTCTGGTGCATATTTACGTGCCCAATATCCTGCTTTCGGTAAAAGACGTTCGATTATTTTTAATTCTTCTAATGCTGGTATGGTTTTTATGTGTCCTGTTCTTTGAAGACGTTTTATTGCTTCGTTAAGTCTTCCTGGTCCTTCTGGTATTATTTGATCTATTATTGCTAGTACTAAATATGGAATTTGTAATCCAATTTTTTCTGGTGGTTTTCCATCATTGGCCAGTTCATATGCTCTTCTAATGTCTATTATCATATCTTTTTCTGCTGGTTCCTCTATTCCAAAATATATTCTTTCTGCCCTATCATATTCATCATGGAGGAATGGTGGTGTTTTTGATGGGTCAAAGTCTAAGTGTGAAAGTGGTTTCATAACAAAATACCAATATTTTAGCACTTCTGGCCTTCCTACTCTGAGCCATTCATCTATGTCAAATGAAACACCCTCTGAACTGCCCATTTCTTCCCTTTTTCCATTTTTTATCAAGCTTACCCATTCGTATGGAAATCCTTCTGGTGGATCTTTTCCGAAAATTTCTCTCATAAGTTCATTACAACTTTCTCTGCTCCCTCCTGCTGCTGCGTGGTCTTTTCCATAGAGTTCTATATCAACTTCGTATGTATACCAGAGTGATACCCATTCTGCTCTCCATTCTAGCTTTGTGTTTTCTAATGTTGTTGTTCCCTTATATCCGCATCTTGGACATGCATATTCTATAATGCCTTTTTCTGGATAATATTTTATCACTCTCGTATCTAATATGTTATAACATTTTTCACAGAGTGCTTTTATCGGGAACCATGTTAGCTCTAATTTGCCTCCTTTGTATTTGTTTAGTATATTTCTTGCCTTTTCTCTTTGCTCTATGAAACGTTTTACTGCTTCCTGCATTCGTGTGTTCTTATACGATTCATGTGTGTACACAGGCTTTGCTGTTATTCCGTATGCTTCATACGATTCTAAATATGGTTCCATAAAGTGGTCTACCCAGTTTGTATGACAACCCCATGGATCTGGAACGTTGAGTATTCGTACCCCTTTCCATTGTTCAATGAATTGTCTAGTGACTAGTGGTTCTTTTGCTTTAAGTGGATCTTGTGTATATATTACTACAATGTGTTCTACGTTGAATCCTCTTTTTGTTAGTTCTCTGTAAATAGCGGAGGGGTATATAACTTCTCCTCGTATTTTTCCTATATGTATTGGCCCTGCTGGAGCCATTCCACCGCTTACTACTAAGCTGCGTCTTTCTGTAAGTGCTATTTTATCAATAAATCTATCAAGCCAATGTTTGGGTTGAGCCTCCTGGCTCATGACCCACTTCATCTCTCAGCTATTTTTCTTTCTTCTCTTGCTCTAATTGTTCTTACACCGTGATAAACTGCACAAGATACGCAATAATATTTTGTAACTGGTACTTTCATTATCATTGTACCTGATTTTTCGAGTTCTGATGCCAGTTGCGGATCGACGGGCATGTAATACCTCGTGACCTTTATAGCTTTATCTCTAGGTATCTGTCTTCCACATCCATCGCAGTATACTATATCGCTTCTTCCCTTATCACCTTTTGATCGCCCACGACTCTTCCTTTTCTTAGTCAAAGAGATACACCCACCGAGATTTTAACACAGTTCATATAAATAAATCTATAGTATTTGCACGATTAGTTTTTGATTAAGTAACGAACTCCATTCTAATGTACATCTGAAGAACCTTCGTTATTTAAGATAAGAGAAGAGCGCAAAGCTTTAGAAAATAAGTAGAACTCTAAATTAAAAGAAAAACGATTTAAAGATAATTAAAGAGATTTAGATTAAGAATCATAAGATAAGAGGATAATCTATAGAAAAATAAAAATATTAGTTATAACTTAAAAATTAATGTGAATATTATGATAAAATCAATACTCTTTGGTACATTGTATAAGTTAGCAGTTCAAGGTGCATTAGATAATGAAATTGAGATATCAACATCTATTATAGCTAAGTCATCCGGTTATTCCCAGCAAACCATTTCACGTCATTTGATATTACTTGAGAAGATGGGATTAATAGAGAGACGTCTTACGAATAAAGGTGAGGTTGTAAGGATTACTTCTAAGGGAAGACAGGAACTGATGGAGATTTATGTGACTTTAAAGGAGATTTTTGAGAAAAGTTCTGAAAAACGTTTTGTTATTACTGGATCTGTTTTCACGGGACTTGGTGAGGGTGCTTATTATATTTCTAGAGCAAGATATGCAAGACAGATTGAGAGTAAACTGGGTTTTAAACCTTATCCAGGTACATTAAATATTAAATTAATATCGCCACCATCAAGAGCTTTTCTTAATAATTACGAACATATTTTTGTTCGTGGTTTTAAGAGTAAAGAGAGGACTTTTGGTCCGGCAAAATGTTATCCAGTCACTATTAATGATAGTGTTGATGGTGCAATAATAATTCCTATCAGGACTCATTACGATTATAGTGTTGTTGAAGTAATAAGTCCTGTTAACTTACGTAAAATGTTTAATTTGCGTGATGGTTCTTTAGTTATGCTTAAGTTAAAGAATCCCGTTATTATCTCTCATGAATAGATTTTATCTTAAAAAGGTTAATTAATATTAAATTTTTAAATTAGTTTTTTGGAAAGGTAAGGACCGTCATCTATGTATCCCATTCTTCTATAATATGGTTTTACTCCTATACCACTTATTACTAAGATTTTTCTAGCATCTAATTCTTCTTTGGCTATTTTTTCTGCTTCCAATAATAATCGTGAACCATAACCTCTATGTTGCCATGAAATGTTCAGTCGTTCACCTATTGGTGCTTCTATGCCATAAACATGTAATTCTCGAATTATCGCTGTTTCAGTTTCTGTTATTTCTTTTCTCCATGCTTTGTCAGATGGTTTTCGAAGTCTGAGAAAGCCTATGAGTGTGTCTGTTGTTGGATCTTCAAATGAAATAAAGTACTCAATACCTTCTGATGCATAATACTTTCTAGTAATTAGTTTTATGTTGGATTCGTCTGGAATAATTCCTTGTTTTAATTGTTTTAATCCTACTTCCCTGCATCTTATACAACGACACTTCTTACCCATTCGTTTAAGTTCTTCTTCTGCAAATTCTCTTAGATTGCTCTTTTTTATACCCTCTGTTATTATAGTTGCCGGAACATCTCTCTGTATTCTCATTATACGTATCCATTCTGGTGTTATCGAAAGTATTCTTGCAATCAGTTTTACTGTTGTATCTAGATCGTATGGTTTGTATTCACCTTTTTTCCACCATTCATAAAGTTCTGATCCTTCGATTACTAGTGTTGGGTATATTTTTATCATATCTGGTTTGAATTGTGAATCCTCAAATATTTTTTTGAACGCTTTGAAGTCACGCTCTGGATCATTTCCAGGTAGTGCCAGCATCACATGATATCCTACTTTTAAACCTGCATCTTTAAGCCTTCTTGTTGCTTCTATGCTTTCTTCTACTGTATGTCCTCTTTTTATTAGTTTGAGAACATCATTGTATACGGTTTGAACACCTATTTCCACTCTAGTTGTACCATAGTTTAACATTCTATCTATATGATGTTCTTTAGCATAATCTGGTCGTGTTTCTATAACTATTCCTATACATCTTACTCGCGCATGTTCATTTTCCTTTATTGCATCTTTCAATATTATATTCTTATCTGGTTGATAATTAGGGTAATCATTCATTGATTGTATAGCCTGCGCTATAAACCATTCCTGATAGTTGAGACTTAATGCTGTAAATGTTCCCCCCATTACTATTAATTCAATTTTTGTTGGTTTATGTCCCAACTCTGTGTACTGGTTTAATCTATTATTAACCTGTCTATATGGGTGGAAGTTATTTTGTATTGCTCTCATCAGTGCTGGTTCATTACCTAAATAACTTTTGGGGGTCCCATATTCAGGGCCTCCAAAGCAATAGACACATTGTCCCGGGCACGGAAGCGGCGCTGTCATTATTGCTACTACATGTATTCCTGAGGCCGCTCTTATTAAGCGAGCTATTTCTCTCTTGTTATTAGTAGTGCTATTTATTGCTTCTTTTGTTATTATTTTAGTCTCCATTTATCCCTGACAATAGGATATTTTTATCTAAGTTTTAAAGATATTGGAATATTTTATAGATTTATTTAATGTTTTTTGCTATCGCAAGCAGGTTTTGTGGAAATATCGATGGAGTAATATCTAATCTGAAGATCTTTGGCTTGATTCCTGCAAGTATAAGATCTGTGTATAATTCTTTTTTCGTGTATAAATGATAGTAACGGAGTAGGATTGATCCTTTGTGTTTCCATGGCACATACACGTCCTTTATTTTTAATCGTTTTGTAAATATGAACGTTTTTATAATGTTTTTTATATGGCGTGGTTGTAAGAGATTCCATACTGTGATTATCAATAAACCGTTTTTCTCTAATTTTTCATGCATTTCTTTTAATGCATTTATTCTATTGATCTTTTCTGGTATATGATGTAATGTGGCTATGCACATTATTAGATTAATAACGTTTTTTCTTAGAGGAATGTGTGTTAACGATGCTTGTACAATATCAATGTTATAAAATATTTTATTTTTTATTGCTTTTAATTTAGTTATTTTCAGCATTTCTTCTGATATATCTAATGCTATAGTATAATGTCCTTTGTTGGCATATGGTATTGTATGTCTTCCATTTCCACATCCTAGATCAGCAACGATTAGTTGATGTTTCTTTTGTGAATATTCTATTATATATTTCCATGGTTGCGTCCTTGTTGTATTAAAATCTCTTGCTATATTATTGTAAAGTTTCATTACGTCTTTTATAATTTGTTCTGACATTATTTTATAACACTATTTTGCACTATAAATTTTTGTTGAATATTTTCCTTTAAAATCACGATAATACTATTTAATTTAATCATGTTAAATTGTTGATTCCTACAAAACTTTAAGTTTTTATTAAAGCAGTAAAATATTAAAGGTATGAGTAGTGAGGATTTAATATTAGTTGAATCTCATCCTGAAATCTTTGTAGAGAAACAAGTTAGTTTAATTAAGAGAATTGTAGGTTCACGTAAAGTTGTTGCTGCAGTTTCTGGTGGTATTGATAGTGCTGTTGCTGCCTATTTGAGTTGGTTATCTGTTCCTGATAATTTAGATATAATATTTCTCGATACTGGTTTTATGAGACAGAATGAGAGTGACGAGGTTAGATCGTTATTTGCATCCATGGGTATCGAGATTGATATTGTTGATGTGAAAGAACGTTTTTATGAAAAGACTTTTGGTTTATCTGATGCTGAGAAAAAACGTATTGCGTATAGGGAAGTTTTTTATAGTGTTCTTGCTGATGAAGTAAGAAACAGGGATGCAACGTTTCTTGTTCAGGGCACTATCGCTCCTGATTGGATTGAAACTATGGGTGGAATAAAAACTCAACATAATGTACTTTATCAAATAGGTCTAAGACCTGAGGAGCGTTATGGATATACAGTGTTAGAACCTCTCGCGAATCTTTATAAATCTCAGGTCCGCTCTTTAGCTAAATATCTAGGATTCCCTGAAAAACTCGTCAAGAGGCAGCCATTTCCAGGTCCCGGTTTGCTTATAAGGTGTGTAGGAGATTGTAATTTGGAAAAGCTTGAAGTAACGCGATTAATCACTAAAATTGTTGAAGATAGTCTTAGAGATCATGGTTTCTCGCAGTTTTTTGGTGTAACTCTTTCGAAGGCTGTAGAAGTTAAGAATAGTATAAATAATCGTTATATTAATCGTCTTATCAATTTTGATGAGAGGTTTAATGGTAGTAGACTTTTTACATTTACAGAAAAATCTACTGGTGTAAAGGGAGACGCTAGGGTTTATGGAGAGATCTATGCTATTTCGCATGATGATATTGATTTAATTGTTGAGAAAAGATCATTGTTAGTGTCTGAGCTCATGTCTATTATACCTTCAGCATCTCGGTTAATTGTGCATGTTAGTGATGGTACTGATCTAGGAAAATATTCTGTAGTGATAAGGGCCGTAGTTACTGAAGATTTCATGACTGCTGATGTTCCAACAATACATTCGAGTGAATTAAAGCGTATAGGTGAAGAAATTATTAAAAAAGATTCCCGTGTTGCTAGCGTATACTATGATTTAACATCAAAACCACCAGCAACGATCGAATACGAGTGAGATGGTTACTATGTTAATAGCTGTTATTGGTATGAGTGGGCAATATAATCATCTTATATTGCGTCGTGTTCTGGAGTTAGGTGGTAATGCTAAGTTTTTTGTTAGTGATGTTATTAATGATTTGTCTAAGTTAAATGGCTTTGACGGAGTTATTATTGGTGGGGGTCCTTTAAGTGTTCCCTTTTATGACAAACAGCTTCTCAATAAATTTGCAATTTTTCTAAAAACTTATCGAAGACCTGTTTTAGGCATATGTTTAGGTCATCAGCTTATTTCAGCTGCTTTTGGTGGAGAAGTTGGGCGTGCTCAATATCCTGAATTTGGTCTTACTGAAATCAATATAATACGCAATAATGAACTTTTTAAGGGTCTTCCTTCAAAGTTTAGTGTGTGGGAAAGTCATAATGATGAAGTTATTAAGGTACCTGAGAATATTGAGATTCTTGCATCATCGCAAAAGTGTAATATTGAGGCAATCAGTGTTAAGAATATGCATATATATGGTGTTCAATTTCATCCTGAAGTAGAACACACAGAATATGGAAAGAATATTATAAAAAACTTTTTGGATATTGTTTCAAACTATTAGTTTATTTATTCTATTTTGGGTAAATAAGATAGATCTATGTTTTCTGGTTCATAATCTCTAAGTCTTCCTGTAAGATAATCATCGTATGCAGACAGATCTAATAGTCCGTGTCCGCTCATATTAAATAATATTGTAGGACTTTCTCCCTTCTTTGATGCTTCTTTAGCTATATCTAATACTGCTTTTACTGTATGAGCACTTTCTGGTGCTGGTACTAGTCCTTCTGATTTTGCGAACAGTACTGCTGCATTAAATACTTCAGTTTGATGATAAGAAATTGCTTTTACATAACCTAGTTCAGCAAGTAAACATAATGATGGTGCTTTTCCATGATATCTGAGTCCTCCTGCATGTATTGGTGGTGTCCTAAACTTGTGACCTACAGTGTGCATCTTCAATAATGGTGTTAATTCTGCTGTGTCTCCATAATCATACGTGTATACACCTTTTGTTATACTGGGTATTGCTTTTGGCTCTACTGCTATGAATATTGTATTCATTTTTTGTTTTAATTTATGTTCCATGAATGGGTATGCTAATCCACTGTAACTGCTTCCACCACCTATTGCCCCTATCACGTAATCAGGATATATTCCCAAGTATTCCATTTGTTTTAGTGCTTCTAGCCCAATTATTGTCTGGTGTAATAGCACATGGTTCAATACTGAGCCTAAACTATACTTGGCCTTTCCATTACTCTTTATAACAGTTTCTATTGCTTCACTAATTGCTATTCCTAATGATCCTGGATGATCTGGTTCTGCAGATAATAGTTTGCGTCCGAATTCTGTTTGATCGCTTGGACTAGGAAATACCTCAGCTCCATAAAGTTGCATGAGGATTCTTCTATATGGTTTTTGTATATAACTGCTTCTTGTCATGTACACTCTTACTTTTATACCAAATAATGAACCTGCTAACGACAATGCAGAACCCCATTGTCCTGCACCTGTTTCTGTGACTAATGTATTAATGTTTTCTTTTGATGCATAATATGCTTGAGCTGCAGCAGTATTTAATTTGTGACTGCCTGCTGGTAATACGCCTTCAAATTTGTAGTATATTTTTGCTGATGTGCCTATTACTTCTTCGAAGCGTTTCGCACGTAATAATGGTGTTGGCCTACCTACTTCATAATAAATTTTCAAAAGGTCTTCTGGTATTGGTATAAATCTTTCGTTGCTAAACTCCTGCCTTACGGCTTCTTTAGTAAATAACATTTCAAACATTTCTGGTTTTGCTATTTCGCCATTTGGTAATCTTGGTGGTGGTAATGGTTTTGGTAGATCAGGGATTATGTTGTAGAAGTATGTGGGAACAAGTTCTTGGTTTTGTATTGATCTGAGTAGTGGTAGGTTATAAGATTTTTTAAGGGGTGTTAAATCCATTGGTGCATATCAAACCCCACCACGAAATAGTTTTATTGATCCCACATATATAAAGATTTACAAATGATGAATTAAATAATATTTATATTTTAGATTAATAATAGGTTCTATCTTGATGCTAGTGCGATCCGCTCTATTTCTTCTTTTTTCTTTATTGCATAACTTTTTGTATCATTTTGTGCTGCTGCTATTATTTCATCAGCAAGGCTTTCTTCTATTGGTTTTGGGCTATTAAACGATGATAGACGTGCTCCTTCCACTATGTATCTTAATGCTAGATCTACTCTGCGTTGTGGCGCTACGTCAACTGATTGGTGGTAAACAATTCCACCGTAAGCTATTCTTGTAGTTTCTTCCCTTATTGATGCATTTTCTATTGCTTTTACTAGGACTTGTATTGGGTTCTGTCCTGTGCGTAAATGTATTATCTCAAAGGTGTTCATGACTATTTTTGTCGCTAGGTATTTCTTGCCTGCATTCCTACCAGGTCTCATTAATATGTTTATTAATCTTTCGTATATAGGAACTTTAGATTTAGCAAATCGTGTCCTTGCATATCTACCTGCGGAGTGAGGCATATAAACTGGTTTAAGTGAGATATAATTTTTTAATCCAGGATCAGTAACTATAACGTTCTCGACATCCCATTTTCCGAATACGAGTATTTTTGGTTTAATTATTGTTTCGTTTATTTTTTCTTGCATTTGGTTGGATTTTTCAGCTATTTCTTTATGTCCCTCATTTTTTTCTTTTACGCTCTCATTGTTTTCACCAGTCCTTGTATTTTCTTCATCTGTTTCTACGTTTTTCTCATTAATATTTTCTGTCATTGATTTTACCTCCTTGGTTTTTGTGCTTTTCCGGCAAGTATTGCCGAGAGTGACACACCGTTAACTTTTATTACTTTCCATCTTACGCCTGGAAGATCTCCGTATGCTCTTCCTTGAGAGCCACCTATGCCTTCAACTATCACTTCATCATGTTCAGAGATTATGTTCAATGAACCATCTTTGGGGCAGAATGCTGTGATTTCTTTTCCGTTTTTTATTAACTGAACTCTTACACATTTTCTTACCGCTGAATTTGGTTGTCTAGATTCTACTCCAACTTTTTCTATAATAATTCCTCGTGCTTGTGGTGCTCCTTCTAATGGGTCGAATTTCTTTTTAAGTTTTAACATGCGCCTTTTATAATCAGGTTTACTCCATCTGAATTTCTGCCTTTTCTTTATTAGTTTTCGAGCAGCGAACAGCCCTTTTGGTGATTTTGATCCTGGCACGCTAAACACCAGTCGCAGATTATTAGTTAAAATGTGTCTATATATTTTTCTCCTTTTCTTTCATCATTTTTTAAATTTTTAGTAAGCTAGGGAAGAAGTATTTTTTGTTTTTCATACTTTTTGTTTTATCCCATTCTGCGAGTATTTTTATGGCTTCATTTGCAACTTTTATTGCATCTTCTTCACCAGCATTAGCTACAAATTCATTTTTTATACGTTGTGCATAAACTGCACATACTGATCCTGCTCTAACATTATAGATATTTGCTAATGTAAAGAGTGTAGCTGTCTCCATTTCAAAGTTCAATACATTCATGGATTGAAGATCATTTATAATGTTTTTGCTCCAACTCGGTAAATAGCCTTTGTATCCTGGTCTTCCTTGACCTACATAAAAACTATCCGTGGATGCTGTTAATCCTACATGATATTTCACTCCTAAAGATTCTGCGGCTTCTATTAATGCTAAGACCACTTCATAGCTAGCGACAGCTGGATATTCTGGTGGCGCATAATGTTTACTTGCTCCATCAAATCGCAATGCCGCTGTTGAAATTATTAAATCTCCAACATTGATATTATCTTGTATGGCTCCTGTACTTCCAACTCTTATGAATGTTGTGGCTCCAGTCTCTAATAATTCTTCAATGGCAATAGCACTTGCTGGTCCGCCTATTCCTGTTGATGTAGTCGATATGCCAATACCTTTGTATTTACCTGTGTATGTAATGTATTCTCTATGCTCTGCTATTAAATGTGATTCATCCCAATATTTTATAATCTTTTTTACACGACCTGGATCTCCAGGCAGAAGAACAAACTGCGCAATCTCACCTTTCTTGATCCCTATATGATATTGTCTTCCTTCTATTACATCCACAGGTTTTTCTGCAGATGACATTCTTTTCATTGTTATCACTTCATAAATCTCTTTTCTGCTTATAAAGTGATTGTGATGGAACGGAGAAGAACTCTAAAGGGTAGTCTCTGCATGTCATGTTAAAGTTTAAGCACTTTACTTGAGACTGTCCACATAAGCTTTATGTGAGTTTGCGGTACTACTTGTGGTGAGGTGTCGGTGAATATCTTTGAATACTTCAAACAACTCAAC
>JBMFIF010000002.1:0-71529 GCA_049976445.1 Thermoprotei archaeon
TCCATTTAATCATAAGTTGCACTCTGATTTGAACGGTGCTTTGAATATATTGAGGAGAGCGGGGATTGTGGTAACTTCTGTGAGGAAGCCGTTGTCCTTCATTGTGGATCATAATCGAGTAGCACCCGTAAAGGGGTGTAACCCTCAAGACCTCGGGAACCCTCGCCCTTCAGGGCAGGGAGGAGGTCAGTAGAAATAATAAGGAGATATTTCTAAGATTTTTGTAGAAAATTAGTGTGGTTGTTGGTTATGAGAATTATAGGGTTTAGGTATATAAGGAGACAGCGTATAGTAATTTTTATTATAATCTTGGTATTATCTTCTATGCTTTTCTCTATAATGGCTTTTAGTCTGTTAGGATTCTATAAGGGTTTTAGTGCTTATTTAGGTGAAGGAAAGGATATTGTGGTTGTTTATGATAGAAAAAGTAGTACACCGTTTACAGGTTTAATTCCAGTTTATTTAGTTGGAAATCTAAGTTCTATTAAAGGTGTCATAGCTACTAGTCCTGAGATTATTGTTCCTTGTCTTTTAAAGAATGAGTCTGTCTTCTTGAGAGGTGTAATACCGGAAAAGTTTGTAAAGTTAAATCAATTAGTTATAATAAAGGGTAGTATGCTTGAATTAGAAGATTTGAACTCTGTAATAGTTGGAAGGAGGATTGCTGAACGGCTTAATTTAAAACTTGGTGAAAAGGTTCTAGTTTTAAGTGTTTTGGTGAATCGATACTTAGAAGTGCAGGTTAAAGGAATTTTTGTCTCAGGGTCTGTTATTGATGATGAAATTATTGCACCTTTATATGTAGGACAATGGTTGCGTGGTACGGATTATAATTATGTTACAGTGATAAGAGTAAAGATAGATGGTAGTATCGTAAAACCATCCACAATATTCGAGGCTATAACAACGAAATCATCAGAAACAGGTTCGAGTGGTGGGGGTCGATTGCCTGAAGGTTTTGTGGTATCATTGTCAAGGGTGGGTTTCAATATAGAGGATATTGGTGTTAACGAAGCACAAAAATTTATGGAAAGTTATTTAAATAAATATGGAGTAACTAGAGAGTCTTTGATAGTGCTTTCAGTTATGGTTTTCTTACTTTCTAGTGCTGCTATAGTAATAGCATCTAAAACTATTTTGATACAGCATAAAGGAGAGGTTAGTGTACTGAGGTCCATTGGTGTGTCTAAGAAACTTCTAAAAAAAGATTTGTTAATTAAACTTTTATTCTGGTCATTGATAGCCTCATCTATAGGGATTATTTTAGGTGTAACAATTTTAACTATAATGCAAGAAAATGGCTTTCTACAGGTATTATCTCATACTGTCCCAATGCAACTTGATCCATTGGTCATAATCTTAGATTTTGTTTTAGTTTTTATTCTTATTCTGGTGATGGTTCTTAGAAGTGAATTGGAGTGAGGAAGGCTTTTTACATAATTTTAGCATTCTTGATAGGACTGATTTTACGATTGTATCCAACCTTTTTAAGTGGATTGCCTTTTTCTACGGATGCTTGGAACCCTATTAGAAATGCTGAACTTCTTGTAAGATATACACCGATTCCTATGGATAGTAAGGTTTTTGATGGTTACAATAATTATTGGCCTGCGAACAGTATCTTTGGTGTTATTTTCTCTTATATTATTGGTCTTAGAGTTATTGATGCAATGGCGATTAGCATCCCGCTGGTCGGAGCTTTAACAATCCTGATTTTTTACGTCTTGATAGATAAGATTAGTAAGAATTCTAAGTTAGCATTTTTTGCCTCAATCTTATTAGCCACAGCTTATCCTTATGCTTTATTTACGGCTGGTGTTACAAAGGAGACTTATGCTAATCCACTGTATGTTCTGATCATACTTATTTTCTTAAACCATAAGAGATGGGAAAGCATAATACCTTTTATAATAACCTCGATAACATTGAACATGTCACATCATTTAACCACGTTAATCACTATAGGTGTTCTAATAAGTATAATGCTTGCAACAGAGATTTCAAGAATTAGGAAAGGATTTGATATTGATAAGTTTAGCATTCTATTTGTTTCTATAATTTTAACAATAACCGCCTTGTATTTCGTCCTTTACGCTTACGAAGGATTAAAAATAATCATAACATCAAGCGATATACTCTCAGTCATCTCTTATCAAATTATAGCATTCACTTTAACGCTTTATTTTGTATTCAGACCTTCATCACACTCTAAAATAAGAACAATTCTATCGTGCACATTAGGCACAATTTTAGTATTTTTAATTATCTTACTTACTACACAGAGGTCTATAATTCCCGGAGCTCCCAAGCTACCGAACCATTACTTACTCTATGCAAGCCCATTTATTCTTATCTCCCCACTAATAGTCTTAGGATTTGGCATAACGTCGAGCATAAGAGATGAACATCACATTGCACCACTTTTTTGGCTTGCAACACTTCTTGGACTTGAAGGTTATGCAGTATTTGGAAATACTCCATTAGGATTGACCTTAGCTTACAGAGTTTTAGATTTTCTTTGGCTTCCATTAATTATCATTTTCACGTTCGGTCTTTACAGAATATCAACCGCTGATTCACAAAAAGCTTCAAAAATTATCGTATTCCTAATTACTGTTATTATAATATTGAATTCATATGATTTTTATGCAAGTGTTTCTCTTCAGGAACGTTACTTAGGGTACTTTTGGTTATATACGCAACCTGAATATAATGCAGCAAAATGGATTGCAATGTTAAATCAAACTATTGTCAGTGATGTAAAAATTTCTTATCTTCTAACTGGATATTTTAACGTACATGCGGATCCTAACCAAGGGCTTCAATATCTAATGAGTGATACGAACAGTGTTAAGCATCTGACATTGTTTGTTTATGATCAAATGTTAAAAAACGGATATGTGCTCTACGGTGGTTATAGTGTTGATCTGCCTAAAAATTGGACAGAAAAGCTAAATAGCTTAAACCTCATATACTGTAATAACCAAGTAAAAATTTATAGCAAGTGAACAAATATGAGCATTCTAATAGAACTTTCTAATATCTGGAAACGTTATGGAACAACTGAAGTTTTAAAAGACATTAATCTTAAAGTTGACGAAAGCGATTTCATATCGATACGTGGTAAATCCGGTGTCGGAAAAACAACACTACTTAAAATAATCGGCCTTTTAGAACAGCCAGATAAGGGTGAAGTTAAGCTTTTTGGCAAACCAATCAGCAACCTCAACGATGATGAGAAGTCAGAACTAAGATTACATCATATAGGTTTCGTATTCCAATTCTTCAACCTAATACCATCACTAACAATTCTAGAAAATATAGAACTACCATTAGCACTAGCAGGAATAAACAAGCAACAAAGAAAACAAAAAGCAGAAGAACTCCTTAAACATTTCGGCTTAATAAACCTAACAAACAGATTTCCTGAAACTCTAAGCGGAGGCGAAAGACAACGTGTAGCAATTATAAGAGCATTAGTCAACAACCCAAAAATAATACTTGCCGACGAACCAACATCAAGCTTAGACGACGAAAATTCAGAACTAGTAATAAAATTACTTGCAACAATCAACAAAGAAAAGAAAGTAACAATCATAATAACTACAACAGACTTATATGAAAAACTACCAACCAACAAAAACTACATGCTCAAAGAAGGATATTTGCATAAAATGTGAGAAGATGAATTGTTTGGTTAATGTTTTCTTATGTTTATTCGGTAGTGTAATCTTGTTAGGATAAATTTCATACTGTTTTGAGAAAGGATGCGTATGAATTGATTTATACTAACCTGATTCTATTACTGTTTCTTCTGTTGTGATTGGTGTGAGGTCTCCGCTCCATTTTAGTATCCATACTTTCTCTTTCTTAGCGTATTCTATTGCGTCTGGTGTTGCATAGTCCGTGTAGATGACTTTGATGAGTTTGGGTTTTAGGAGTTCCGGTCTCTTCTCCTTAATCAGCTTAACCTTCCCCTTCAACTCATCTATTAATCCTGTTCCTAACCTGATCGTCGCCTCCCCAACTACGCACAAGTCTCCTACTACTCCGTAAATGTTTATCTCCTTCGCATCTATAAACAGTCTCTTTAACTCCACGTCCACACCAAGTCTTTCCCTCAA
The DNA here is from genome assembly GCA_049976445.1 of Thermoprotei archaeon. GTDB lineage: Archaea > Thermoproteota > Thermoprotei > Gearchaeales > WAQG01 > JAVZOV01. Next base: position 4,125 of record JBMFIF010000002.1, read on the forward strand.
CCTATACCTAATATGACTCAAAGCCTCTTCCTCAACACTTATAGTAAGCCTATCCAACGTTACCGCAACTCTATTTAGCGTCACCCGTACATCCCTCAACTCCTCCCAAAGCTTGTTTTGGTTCTCCCATAGTTTGTTTTGGTTCTCCCAAAGCTTGTTCTGTCCTTCTCTCAAACTTTTAACCTCCTCCCATAATTTTTCCTGGTTCTCTCTTAGGTTTCTGACCTCCTCCCAAAGCTTATTCTGACTTTCCCTCAAATTTTTAATCTCTTCCCAAAGCTTGTTTTGGTTCTCCCATAGTTTGTTTTGTCCCTCCCTTAAGCTCCTTACTTCCTCCCACAGTTTGTTCTGGTTTTCCCAAAGTTTCTTTAGTTCTTCTGTTAGTGCATCTAGTCTTTTTAGTATTTCTGATATTCCTAGGTAGCCTGCAACAGTGTAGCGGAATTCCACATCCCTTTCGAGCAAACTCAAGAGCTCTCTCTTTAAATTTACACTCATCATGTAATATTATAGTAAAACAACATATAAACCCAACGCAAAACCCAAAAAGCAAAGATAATTTCAAAATTTATAAAGATGAATGTTCCTTATGTGCGAAGAGAGTGGATGAAGCTTGTGACGATGGTTATTAGGTATTCTTGTTTTGTTGAGCGTTAATGCTATTATCTAGTGTGAAGTATTTGTGTGTGGTGGGAAAGATGGTCGAGGCTTTGGTGTTTATAACCGTGGAGCCTGATAAGATTGACAAGGTTGGAATGGATATGAAACGCTTTTCTAACGTGAAAGAGGTTGTTGCTGTGACGGGAGAGTATGATATAATTGTTAGGGTTGAGGCGAAAGATTTTGCAGAGCTTTCAAGAATGATTAGGGAGCAGATCCCTTCAATATCAGGTGTTATAAAAACTTCCACATCAGTAATCATTGAAAAATACTAATGATAATCAGCATAATATGCAATGAGGATAATCTTGTTCCATTAGTTGATCGTTTTGAGAAGTGATCCATTATTTAAAGGATAATAAAAGTGTAGGGTTTTTTATTTTGTTTTTTGTGTTTTTTGTGCTGTGAGTGTTTTGTGTTTTGTGAGGTACCAGTATCTTAGGGCTATTGTTTTTCTGTTGTTTGTTGTTTTTGTTGGTTCTATGATTACTTTTCTTGGTATTTCTGTCGAGAGTCTTGTCCTGCATCTTGGGCATCGACCGTTAATACTGTACCTCTTAATCACATCAACGGGACTGATAGCCTCCTCAGTATCATAATACAAAAGATAACCACAAGCCCTACACACAACACTCATCGGCATCCAACACACCTTGAGGTATTATAAAAATTTCCAAAAAACTACTTATACTTAATCGCATGAAATAATATGATTTTTGATGATAGAAGTTTTGCAGATTCGGTCTACTCTAATAAAATTTTGATGTGAATTAAGTTGAATTTATTCAAATAATATTTAGTTATTTGCTAAATTTTTTTGTAGTAATTATACTAGTCTAGGGCAAACGATGTATAATGGGCATGAAGAACAATATTTAACTTTATCACGGCACCAATATTTTCCAACAAGTTCTAATGCGGAGAGTATTTTTGGGTTTTCAGGGAAAAGTTTGTCGCTTATTTTTTTAACTATTGTTGATATTTTCTCTTTATCCTGTATTTTTGCGTCTTCTTGTGTTATGAAGCCAAGTTCTGTTAATGGTCTTAGTAGGGAATTGGTGATTGGTATTCTGATTTCATTGTGAACGTTCTCCCATAGCCCGTAGACCATTGTTATCTGCCAGATTGTCATGTCTGCAAATTCTGAATCGCAACTGGGTAGTGTGCTTAATGCTTGGCGAAGTATGTTGAGTGCATCTTTTTGATTTTTGGGTTTTCCATTTGAAATGATATTATTTATTATTTGCTTTTTTTCATTATATTCTAGATCTGTGTATTGGTTGATATCATCTTTTATTGTATTTACGAGATTCCATGAAAAGTCTATTAAATCTTCGACATTACTATTTATTATCCATTTGGCAATTATGCTTAGTGTTTTGGATACTTTTTTAATCTGAGTTTCGTTCATGTTTTTTGCTTGTTTAATTGTTGAGAATGCTAAAAATACGTGTTCCTCATCTGTATATGATTCGATTGATGATGCAATATCGCCTATCTTATTCATTAATTTCCATGCAATGTGAAGTGTTTTATTTTTCATGATGTTATTTTGATGGTCTAGAAGGTTCACGAGCATTATTCCGAAGATTAAAGATTCTTTTGATAAGGAAATTTTATTAATACCTATTTTACTCATTCGTTTCTCTATTCTATCGTTATTCTTCTCGTTCAACTCATATAATCTTTCTCTGAGATAACTGATGGTTCCATTTTTGATGTTAATCATTCCTTTGTCTGTTAGAAACATAATTAAATCTAAATATAAACCTTCCTGATAATCTAGGATTTTAATCTCAGATTTTGGAAAGTATGAAAGTATAATTTAGAGTGCTTTATGTTGTTCAAACCATTTTTGATAGCGCTCTATCATATCTTTAGTTATGCTTGGCTTTCTGTTTTTGATCACAATTTTAAAATCTTCCATCGTAATGCTTCTAGGCTCATTTCTGTTATTATGTTCAAAGAATTCTTCGATAACCTTTATGTGAGCATCTCTACACACATCTAGAATATCGCTAGCTGAGTAACCCTCAGTCATTTTAGCTAACTCCTCAAGATCTATGGAAGGGTCTAGTTTAAGTTTTGATGTATAGAATTTAAATAACTCAATCCTAGACTTAAAATCTGGAGGAGGTACTAGTATTCTTTTTTGGAATCGTCTTATAAAAGCTTCATCTAACATCCAAGGTTTATTAGTAGTTCCGATAACAAATATGAGCCGATCTCTATCTTTTTCCATTAATCCATCCATTTCTTTGAGTAGTTGTGTGCGCATTCTAGTCTCACCACCAACTTCCTGAAAATGTATTGATGCTAACGCGTCGACCTCATCTATAAGAATTATTACTGGCTTGTTCTGTGATTCTAGTCTCCTTGCTTCTTTGAATACTCTAGCAATATTTTTTTCTGATTCGCCAAGCCATTTTGACATAACATTAGAACTATCAATAAGCATTACTATAGCGTTAATTTCATTTGCAACAGCTGCCATTAACATAGTCTTACCACAACCAGGTGGACCAAAGAGAAGAATACCCCTTGGCCAACCCAACGGAAAAAGATCACGTCTCTTTATTGGATACACTATTGAATGAATTATTGCTCTCTTTGCATCTTCAAGACCGATTATATCCTCCCATCTAATATTCGGCCTGCTCCCCAAGATATACTCTGCATCAATGTTAGATCTTTCCTTTTCACTACTATAATAATAGTTACCAATTTCTTCTGGTTGATCTTCTAATAATTTTTCAAGCTCTTCGACTTTATTTCTATACATCATTATGTAACGTGCATAGTTCCTATTCATTATGCTATCTGGATATAACTCAATTAATTTCGATAGTGCATCTATAGCTCTTCTATAATATCTAATTGCTTCACTATATTGTTTGTTATTTTCATATTGGATAGCTTTAGTGGCATTTTCCCGTGCATAATCTAACAGTTCTTTACTCGCATACATTTGCTATCTACTCCTTCAGGTGATTTACTCAGGTTTCAACTTACCGGCACGACTTAAACTGTCTATTGCCCTCCTTACATCATCAGGAGAAACGCCTAAATATCTAGCACAGTCCATTACATTAAGCTCACCATTATGTTCTAAAACCCACAAATAAACTTTATCTTCCAGAGAGAGAAGTTTCTCAGTTCTCACGTTTATAACTTTATTTTGGGTACTTGAACTTTTATCAGACCTTGAAAGCGGGCCCTCTCCTATACTAATAGACTCAGCAACCTTTTGAACTTTATCGGTAATCTTCTCTTTAGAAGCTGTAGGAGGTTCAGGTAATAAAGACCTTTCTTTTATCATAGTACCTGCAACTGCAGCGGCTTCTTTCAGGATCTTATTCAGATCTGCATCACTTGTATCTAAGGGTAATGTTTCAAATGTATCTGGATATTTTGCACCTAACTGTTCAAGTACAGCGTTTGATAAGACATTAAGATCGTTTTCAAGTTCTGGTGCGATTTGTGGTATTACAGTACGAACATCGCTTATAAGACCTTGTAATGAGGAAAGTAGACTAGCAGCATCACCTAACTCAATAATTGTCTCAAGTCGTAACAGTAGTTGCTCTAATGAAATACTTGCACTTTCAACAGATTTAACTAGCTTCCTTAATTCAGCTACCTCATTAGCATATATTGTAGCATATTGAGCATTTCCTGATGCTTGAGCTGTTACAACCTTGTCAAACATCTCTTTCTCTTTTTTCCTCAACCTGTATTTGGCTAATTCTAAACGTGAAACATAACTTCTAAGTTTTATTATAGTATCATTAATTATATCTTTAAGATCACGCCTTCTTTTTAAAAAATTTATTCTAACCATGATGAATCAGCTCCTTCCCCATAATTAGGGGAAATAAACGAAGAAAAAGTGAGAAAAAATGATTGTTAATAAAAAAGAAAAAATGATATGAAAATAAAAAATTATTTAGGCTATTTATATCATCCGCCGCTGAGGCATGTTCATAGCCTGCGGCGTCCATATTATGCACCTAGTTTTATGTAGTTGAGGGGCCTTTCTCTTTTTCTGGACTTGGAAGCTCTGAAAACTCTTTGCTTCTACTTTCAGCAACAGCCTGTGCTTCTTTGAGTATTTTTTCAGCTTCTTCACTCTGTGGACCGAAGGCTCCAAAGTGAACGCCTGAGATCTCTCCAGCTTCAGTGAGTACAGATGTTAGTGCTTCGCCTATGTCGCCTAGTTCTCTCTCAGCTTCAGGTAATATGCCTATTAATTGTCTCTTAACAGCGTTCACAACACCTATTGCAGGTTCGATTGCAGCAACAACATCACCTATCTCTTTAATCGTACCAAGTCTTAATATTACGGATTCTAGTGCTATCTTACTCTGAAGTACTACTTTGGCAACTTTTCTTACTCCAGCTACTTCGTTAGCATACATGTATGCACGATCAGAATCATTCTTTATGTACGCGTTAACCAATTGCTCGAAAAGTCTGCGATCTCGCTCTTGTAAACGGTGATAAAGTTGGTCGAGTTTCATAGTTTGAGTTTCAAGTTTTCTTGTAACTTGGTCGATTTTATTCTTTAACGGTGGTGATGGATATACTGCATCCCTTATTCTTCCCGAAAGGGGCTCTTTCGGCTCCCTTTCCCATCTTCTTGCGAAGTTTGCCATTTATTTATCACCAAATCTATGATAACAAAATACTAAAATAAAAGAGAAGTATTTTGCATACCTCAAAGCATAAATGAAAATATGCTATAAAATGTTCATTAAATAACAGCAAAACATTTCATGTATGGGTTATAAAATGGGAATGAAGCATTATGATAAGCAATAAATTAGTTTAGAATTATTCGTACGTTAAACACTACAAAATCTCGTGTACTTTAAAAAGACACTCATTAGCTTATTTTATCCTAACATAAGTTTAATGCTTCTGAGGAAATCTGAAAAGCATTCGCGAGCAATGTTTGTTATTGATAAATCTTTTTTACTGATGTTTTTGGATAATCGTTCTATTCTATATGATACAGGTGGATGTGCATCAAACCATTTTAACCACGAATAGGCTCTAGTAGAGTAATCTTGTTCATACTTGAGTCTTCTATATCCTATCCTCTTTAATGCCTCTATGAGGGAATCAGCGCTATTTGTATAAAATGCTCCTACTAGGTCAGCTCTTTCCTCAAAAAATTTTGCGATGAAAAATACTGTTGTGAAGGAGAGCATTAGGTATAAGTAAGCTAATATGATTGGTATGTTTAATGTTATGAGAATTCTTATGATGTATTCAATAGAGAATAATGTTGATACTATTATAGGATCGTAATTGACTATGTGACTAAATTCGTGAGCAATGACAGCCTTGATCTCATTTTCTTTTAATGTCATCAGTAGACCAATCGTTATTGCTATGGTAGCATATCTTTTTGAGATACCTGTTGCTGCAGCGTTTGATATTGTTGTATTTATTAGAGTGATTTTAGGCATGTTGATACGAAAGTTTTTTCTTACTTCATCAACTAGTCCGTATACATCTATACTAGTTATCTTAACATTCAGAACGTTTATGCCATATTTGTTTAGTATGTTTGTTACTGTCAGGTTGTCTATGGAGTTGTTTATTTTTATTGTTTGTTCGTAGATTTCTTTTTTAATTTGTGCTTTATTTTTAGATATTATGTTAATGCTTTTTATGTATTCATTTTCTGGTATCCAGCATTCGACTATGTATGCGTGTCGATTATCTTGAGTGATTTTGTAGTCACTAATTTTTAGCATTATCTTATCTGAGAATAGCAAGATTACATATTGACTTAGAACTAATAATATTGGTAAATAATATCCTAAAAAGTAAAAGCCGATTGTAGCTATTAGAATTAATATACCAATCATAGCGATTGGGTTTCCTAAAAGAAGTTTTAGTATAATATTTTCTGTTCTCGATTTTTCTGTTAAGTAATACTTATCTGTGAAAAGGAAAGCGACGGATTTTGCAGGTTGTTGTAATGTGAGAGCTGGATAGAGTAAGCCTTTTATTATCTCATACGCCTTGTTAGCAATTTTAATATCCCCGTTTGACCAGATTACTACCATTGGTTCTTCTTCAGGGACTATTATTGCTCGTGCATTTATTTGTTGTAAGGATATCTCTATTGCACTGTAATTCTGGAAAGTTGTTTCTGTAAAAGGTATGTTTTTTTCTTCAATTTTTTTCTTTACATCATTTTTGTTTAAGGATTCTGGTAATCGATATATGAATGGTATGTTGCTATCTTCTGGACTAGCCAGCATCAAAGTCACCTAAGTAGTTTAGGCTTCTTGAAATGCTAAATTGACCATAAATTGTTAATAATTGTGATTGTATGTATGAGATTAGTTCATTAAAGTTTTCTATGAGTTGTTTCTCTGCATTATCAGCTGAGGTTTCACTCCGAACTATATGATAATACGCTTTCAAACTTAAGTATCGTGCTGATCTGCTGTTTATTTTTAATCCCATCATGCGTGCCTCGTGTCTTATGAGCTTCTCAATATCTTTAATAAAATAATGCCAAAATGTCATTTTTCCCACTCTTCAGGGGTATATTCGTGTCGGTGTTCTTGGGAACATAATAGCATCTCTAACATGTGGAAGACCAGCTATCCATTTTATAAATCTTTCTATTCCAAGGCCAAATCCAGCATGTGGAACAGATCCATACCTGCGAAGATCAATGTACCACTCATAATCTTCTGGTTTAAGATCAAAATCCTTAATTCTCCTAAGGAGTAGATCTAGGTCATGTATTCTTTGACCACCACTAGTTATTTCTCCTAATCCAGGGGCGTAGAAATCTGATGAAAGAGTAACATCTGGCCTTTGAGGATCAGGCATATGATAAAATGACCTAGTAGAGACTGGGAATTTCGTTACAAAAAACGGTGTATCAAAACTGTTTGCTAAAACTTTTTCAGCTTCAGCACCAAAATCTTCACCCCACTTCATAGAAATCCCTTTAGAAGAAAGTAGGTCCAAGGCTTCATCGTAAGTAATTCTTGGATATGGTGGTTCAGAAATCTTTATGCTATCTCTTCCTAAAACTGTTAGCTCACGCTTTCTCTCTTCAATAACCTTCTTCGCAGCATGATATACAAGCTCCTCCTCTACACGCATTATATCATCATGATCAGCAAAAGCTACCTCAGCCTCTAAATGCCAAAATTCAGTAAGATGTTTAGGTGTTCTGGATTTCTCGGCTCTGAATGACGGTTCTAACGAATAAACTTTTTCGAACGCAAAAATAGCAGCTTCTAGATAAAACTGCGAACTCTGTGTTAGATAAGCTGTTTTACCAAAATATCTCACAGGAAATAACGTTGCACCACCTTCAACAGCTGCAGTAATAAATATAGGAGCCTGTACTTCTACAAATCCATTTGCATCAAGCCACTCTCTAAAACCCTTTATAGCCGTTTCTCGTATTCTTAAAACAGCAATGATCTTAGGTCTCCGAAGCTGTAAATGCCTATGATCAAGCAAAAACTTCTTACCAACACCCTTCCTTATAGGAAAATCATGAGAAACACCAATAATCTCAACAGACTTAGCACTAATCTCAACACCACCAGGAGCCCTAGGATCTTTCCTTAACGTACCAATAACTTTCAAAGATGCCTCCCTATCCAATTGCGCAATCATATTATAAACATCTTCGCCTACAATATTCTTTCTAACAGCAACCTGTATAGACCCAGTACTATCCCTTAAATTAATAAAAGTTAGACCACCATGAACCCTTAAATTTTCAGCCCAACCTAATAACTCAACCTCTGAACCTTCATCCTTAGAAACGATATCCGATACAAACATCCTCTTACCTAATGCAATCCTTCTTACATTATTTGCCACACTTAACCACTCCACCACTTCAGCTCATTCCTATCTGATACAAACAAAAATATTTATCGCTTTCAAAACATCTTCACAAAAAATAAAATAGTAAGTCATTCATAAAAATTTGTACGCTTTGCTAAATAATTCGGAATTACTTCTTAAAGTTATTATATCATTCAAGAATAGTAAAGTATTTATAAATGTTGTGCTATGAAAATGTTGCATTATGATGAAAAGTATTAAAAGTCTGTTACATAGTAGAGAGCATGATATTTTACGAATGGTAGTGGAACAAACTACGATTGTGCGTGATTCTATCTTTTTACTTGAGGATTTATTTCAGAAATTAAAGAATGGAGATTGGGGATATGCGATAGAAAAAAGTTTAGAAATTGCTAGGGAAGAGCATAAGACTGATGTCAAGCGGGAAGAGATAGCTACTAAAATCTTTAAAGAAGCCTATATGCCAGATTTCAGAGAAGCAATATTAATGCTAATTGAGAAAATAGATGAAGTAATAGATTCAATAAAGGATACTTCCAGAATTATAACGCAGAGAAAATTTGATGAAAAAATATTGAATGTTTTAGAGCCGGAGTTCACTGCTTATGTTAAATTATGCGTGAAAGCTGTTGAAACGATGTATTTTTCAATAAGCAAGCTTATTATTAACATTGATGAATCTATAAAACTTATAAATGAGATTAAATCGTTAGAGGTTCAAGTTGATGAGATGAAAATGTTATTGATAAAGCGCATATATAACATAGATGAGAAAACAATCAGCATATTAACACTACTTCAAATTAAGGATGTTATTCTCTTTATGGATAATATTGTTGATAATGCTGAGGATGTCGGTGATGTTCTTCAACTCTTATACTTTACTATAAAAAGTTAAGTATCAAATACACGAATAAGGAAATAGTTGTTCCAATAATTGGTGCTATGATCCAGTTCTTAAACATTTTCATAGAGCTGCCAACACGTAGGCTTCCCTTGGCAAGGTTTATACCGATTAGACTTCCTGTTATTGTTTGAGTTACTGATATTGGTATACCTATTGCTGTGAAAAATTGTATTATGATATTGGACGAAAGGAGAGCTGAGACAGTTGCTATACGACCTAATCTGCTGAGACGAAAACCAACTTCAATAAATATTCTTTTGCTCATTATAAGTAATCCTAGTGCACCAGCGATACCATTGATTAATAAAAGTTCAGTATAACCAATCTGTATTGAAGAAACCCTAATAATAGATATAATAAAACCAATCACATTCGCACCAACCAAATACGAATTATATAAACTCATAAACACGATTAGAAATTTTATCTTAAAACTTAAACCTACATCAGGCTTTAAAAATGAATACCTATAAAAGATATTATAAAAAAACGCTGACAAAAATACTGATACTACAACACTAACTATCCATGATATAACAGTAAACAAAAAATAATTCCAATTGATCATAAATATTCCTGCTGCTGCAAACCCCGCTATAGAAACTATCACCAATTGAGATACTGAAGTAGGAACACCAATTGCACTCAATAATATAAGAGTGACTATTGATGAAATCATTATGGATAAGAGCTCATCAGGTTTGCCATTAACTATCAACGTACTACCATAATTAATCATTAACGTTGCGTTTATTATAACACCAGCAAGAATCCCTAAAGCACAAAAAAACACAGCAGTCTTTCTCTTTAAAATGCCTGAACCCATAAGAACAGCCGGATTAATAGCAGAATTGTTTCCACCACTTGTTAAGCTTAAAATAATACCCGCAGATAAAATTATAATCTCTTTAATAATTCCTATTCACCTCAAATAAAAGGAACTCCATACAATATTGACATCAACGCCCTAACTATTATAATCCTCACACCAATCCATGCTGAAATTAACATAAATGTGGCAGCCAGTCTATTAGCACTTAAAATCTCACTTGCAGCATAAGATTGAAGAACAATACACCAAGTTATCGGTACAACATCAGCAATAAAAACATCTAATATATAATAAACACTATTAGACTGTGCCCATTTAATTAATGCCTCTTGAAATTGAATAGATAATGGAATACCAGCCTCATAATTGTACTGTATCCTTGGGAGAAAAAGTATTATAATTCCAGAAATTAACCGTCCAAGACCAAGTAATAACAGCAAATAAAACGAGAACAGCACGAATATCTTATAATACTCGTGCTTTACAGAAACAAGAACAAGAAGCATAGTCGAGAACAATATTAATCCAGACCCCTCAATAAGATATATAATAAATTCAGAAGAATAATACTGAAAAGTATTACCAAAAATCCCATTAATTTCTATGATCTTCGACGCAGAAGCATACGACTTAAACATGGAAAAGAATAGAAATATCATGAAAGCCATCATCGGGCTTAGTAGATCCGGTGCTACTCGTTCTTCCTCCATTAATGCGCGTGGATTATAAACAATCCTCGCCAACCGCCTTATCATTCGTTTAACGATAATTAATGACATACATTCTCTTTAATTGTAATTATCGAAGTATAAATAAATTTATTCAACAAAAATAATACTCCTTTGGTAGCGTTAAGAAAGTAAGCTTAAACATCAAGAATAAATATGTCATTCTCTTTCTTCTTCTAAGGTAAACTTTATTTTGCAGAGTAAGATAAAAATAAGTGGTTAGTGAGATCAGATGGCTTCAAGTAGAGAAATTGAACTTGTAGTAATGGAAGCAGAACCTGATAAAGTCGGCACAGGATACGCCTCAATGAGCAGAAGAATTATGGGACAGTTAAACATAGTACCTGGTGATATTATAGAAATAGTAGGGAAACGCAACACTTATGCAATAGCATGGCCGCTCCGTTTTGACGATAATAGAACAATAATTAGAATAGATGGAATAATAAGAAGGAATGCAGGCGTATCAATAGGCGATACTGTTAAAGTACATCCTGCAACACTTAAACCTGCCGCAAAAGTTACTCTCGCACCGCTAGATTCAAGAATACCTGAAGACTTACTTCATCACACACGCTCGAGAATTTATGAACGAGCACTCTCGCAATCAATACCTGTGAATAGAGGTGATGTAATACAAATACCAGTGGGATTAGGTGGTAGAATAAATCTAATGATAGTATCGATAGTTCCAGGCCCATCAGGAATAATTACCGATTCTACTGAAATCACTATCAGATCTGAACCTGTGAAAGAAGAAGAAGTGATGGTAGCAAGAGTTACATTTGAAGATATAGGAGATTTAGAAGAAGCAAAGATGCGTATTAGAGAAATCGTAGAACTACCATTAAAACACCCCGAACTTTTCAAAAGATTAGGAATCGATCCACCGAGGGGAGTATTACTTTATGGTCCTCCTGGAACTGGTAAAACATTGTTAGCAAAAGCAGTAGCCAGTGAATCTGGAGCACACTTTATAACCATAAATGGTCCTGAAATCATGAGTAAGTTTTATGGTGAATCAGAGGCAAGATTAAGGGAGGTATTCAGAGAAGCTGAAGAAAACGCGCCATCAATCATCTTCATTGACGAGCTAGACGCCATAGCTCCTAAAAGAAGTGAGGTTACTGGTGAAGTAGAAAAAAGAGTTGTAGCACAATTATTAGCATTAATGGATGGTATGAAAGGAAGAGGACAAGTTATAGTCATAGGTGCTACGAACAGACCTGACGCTATAGACCCAGCCCTCAGAAGACCTGGAAGATTCGATAGAGAAATAGCCATAGGAATGCCAGACAAAAGGGCACGTAAAGAAATATTCTTGGTGCACACTAGAAATATGCCATTAGATAATGATGTAAATTTAGATGAACTAGCTCAAATAACACACGGTTTTACCGGAGCTGATATAGCAGCGTTATGCAGAGAAGCTGCAATGAACGCGTTAAGAAGATTCTTACCTAAAATAAACCTTGACGCAGAAACAATACCCCCAGAAGTACTTCAAGAATTAAAAGTCACGATGGCAGATTTTGAATCTGCAATGAGGGATGTTCCGCCATCAGTACTAAGAGAAGTTCTTATAGAAGTCCCTGAAGTCCACTGGGAGGATATAGGTGGAATGAATGAAGTAAAACAACTTCTTAGGGAAGCTGTCGAATTACCGATCAAGAATCCGGAGATATTCGAAGAGGCAGGCATAAGACCACCAAGAGGTATACTACTATTTGGTCCTCCTGGAACTGGTAAAACATTGTTAGCAAAAGCAGTAGCAACAGAGAGTGAAGCAAACTTTATAGCAGTTAGAGGTCCAGAACTATTAAGTAAATGGGTTGGTGAATCTGAAAAAGGCATCAGGGAAGTATTTAAGAAAGCAAGACAAGCGGCCCCATGTATAGTGTTCTTTGATGAAATCGACGCGATCGCCCCTGCAAGAGGTCTAAGGAGCGGTGATTCCGGAGTTACGGAAAGGATGGTGAACCAACTTTTAACTGAAATGGATGGGTTGCAGACATTAAAGAATGTTGTAGTTATTGGCGCTACGAACAGATTAGATATAATAGACCCTGCATTGCTTAGACCTGGTAGGTTCGATAGAGTAATATTTGTTCCACCGCCAGATCTGAAAGCACGTATCGAAATATTTAAAGTACACACTAAGAAAATGAAACTGGCAGATGATGTTAATATAGAAGAATTAGCACTCAGAACTGAAGGATATACTGGAGCTGATATAGAAGCAGTATGCAGAGAAGCGGCCATGGAGGCAATAAGGGAAGGTGCACGCCCTGTAAAAGTAGCTGCAAGACATTTTGAAAAAGCTTTAAAGAATGTTCCACCAAGTGTATCTCAGGATGATCTAAAATACTACATGGAAGTTTATAATCAATTCAGAAAATCATCAAGACAACCTGAAAAGAAGCCAGTCGGAATATACATGTGAAAGTATTCTATTTCATTTTATTTAGAAATTATGTGCTTTGTTGCATAATTCGTGCATGATTTTGTGGAGCGTTTCACACATTCCCCCAAATTTCATGATACTTACTGATGTGGTTTTATGTATGCTAGTTAGGAGTACTCATTAAAATTGTGAGAAAACATCATCAAACTCTCAACACACAAGAATCCTATACATAAAAAACACATCAAAAACACATCAGAATTATGCAACAAAGCAAAATTATAAAAAGAATTTCGTAGAACTTAGTTTGTGAAAATATTCTTAGATAGCAAAATTTTAATATGCTTATCCTGACCTTATTATCATTTTATTATATCTTAAAAATATTTAAGTAGCGCACCATATTAGTTATCGTTGGTGAGGATATTGGATGTTTATGGTAAGAAGCGAAAACGGGTTGTGATAATGGGTGCTGCAGGTCGAGATTTTCATAATTATAATATTCTTTATCGTAATAATACAGATTACGAAGTTGTTGCGTTTACTGCAACACAGATACCGGGCATTGCTGGTCGTAAATATCCACCTGAATTAGCTGGCCCACTTTATCCTCAAGGAATACCTATTATGAGCGAAAATGAATTATCTCAAATAATAAAAAAGTATAATGTTGACGAAGCTGTATTTTCGTACAGTGATGTGCTTTATAATGACATAATGCATAAATCTTCAATAGTGTTGAGTTCCGGAGCGAACTTTAAGCTGATAGCTCCAGAAAAAACCATGATAAAGTCGAATAAACCTGTTATAGCAGTTACTGCTTCGCGTACTGGTGCTGGAAAAAGTACAGTGTCTCGTAAGCTTGTCTCGCTGTTTAAGGAAGAAGGAATACGTATTGTAGTTGTGAGACATCCTATGCCTTATGGAGACCTTTTAAATAGTGTTGTTATAAGACTTGAAAAGCTTGAAGATTTAGATAGATTAAATCTAACAATAGAAGAGAGGGAGGAGTTTGAACATTACATGAAAATGGGTATTGTAGCATATGAAGGTGTTGATTATGAAAAAATACTTAAGAACGCTGAAAGCGAGGCTGACATAATTATTTGGGATGGAGGAAATAATGATACACCATTTTATAAGCCAGATCTTTACATAACAGTGGTCGACCCTACCAGACCAGGGCATGAAACGGGCTCGTATCCTGGAGAAATAAATGTTATGATGGCTGATTTAATAGTAATCAGTAAGATTAATACTGCAAAACCTGATGATGTAGATACTGTAGAGAAAAATGTGCGTAAGCTTAATCCTAAGGCTACTATAGTTAAAGCAAAATTTGAAATTTCGGTTGACAACCCTCAAATGATAAAAGGTAAGAAAGTTGTAGTTGTTGAGGATGGGCCTTCTGTAACGCATGGTCACATGCCCTTTGGAGCTGGTTACATTGCTGCAAAACAATATGGGGCTTCAGAAATTGTTGATCCTAAACCATATGCACAAGGCATATTTAAAGAAATCTATGAAATGTATAAACATACAGCCAATGTAGTACCAACAATAGGTTATGGTGCAGAACAAATGAAACAGTTACAAGAATTCATTAATAAAATACCTGGGGATACAGTAATATTGGGGTCGCCATCAGATATAAGCCGATATCTCAAGTTAAATAAGCCTGTTGTTCATGTAAAATATGAGATGGTTGATGTAGGAGAACCAAACTTCAGCTCTATAATAAAACAATGGATAGCTAAAAAAATTAAGAAAGCAAAATTGATAGCTTCTCAGTCATGAAAATCTCTTTTCGATTGTAATAATTTTTAGTAATTGCTCTTAAATTTTTGGTTTGTAAATAGGATTCCTATCATCATGTGCTATAAGCTCTACAGCACCCTCACTTTCGAGTCTTTTAAGTAACCTTTTTGCCTCCCCCATTTTCACACTAAATTGGCTGGAGATCACCCATGGAGACAAATATTTAAAATTCTTTAACTCCGCTTTTACCCTGCCCATCAATGATGTGTCAACGATTGCTGTAGTAGTTTTGCTCTCTTTCTTTGTTTCTTTGACTTCTTTAGCTTTTTTCTCCTTCTTCATCTGTTCTTTTAGCTGTTCTTTCTCAAGTTGTTTTATACTTTTCTTTCCTTTACCTCCCATATTACTCCCTTAATTATTTAGACGATCACGTAAATAAGCTTATTTCTTCATCAGAAAGAGGCGACCATGTACTCTTCATCTCTGAATTTATTACATAATCTCGTATCTCGTTCATTTTAATAAAAACCCACTTGCGTGCTTTAGTAAACCGTACAGCACCTACAGCTTCTCTTATAGGATAGTAAGAAAAATATTCTAACCAATCATAAAGCCTCTTAACCTGTTCTCTAGGTATTTTAACGTTATTGTTTTTGGTGGTCTTAACCTCAAAGAATACTATTCTGTTATTTTTTGTGGCGAAACCATCAACGATGGAAGCTGGTATTCTACGTCCTTTCCAACCAAATTTTGAAAGATATAAAAACAGATCGCGTTCTCCACGCTTACCCTTATATTTTCCGCTTACTTTCTTTAGGCTCCGTTTTTTCATGTCAGCACTATGTTTAAATAATGCTTAAACTTAAATATTCTTTGTCTTTCAAAGATAAACTAGGTTTAGGTTGGATGCTCTATGGGCAGGATAAATCAACTACCCCAAAAATATACGCCAGTTAATTATGAGCTAGAGATCTTTGACTTTTGGGATAAAAATAACGTCTATCACAAAGTTGTGGAATCAAGAAAAAATAGACCGAAATTTTACTTTCTTGATGGTCCTCCATATGTAACAAACCCTATACATGTGGGAACTGCATGGAACAAAATAATTAAAGATGCATTCCTCAGGTTTTACAGAATGAGAGGCTACATGGTTTGGGATAGACCTGGTTATGATATGCACGGATTACCAATAGAAGTTCAAGTCGAAAAAAACCTAGGATTAAAAACTAAGCGCGATATTTTAAAACTCGGCGTAGAAAAGTTCGTTAACGAATGCAGGGAATGGGCTTTAAAAAATCTGAAAATACAAGAAAGACAGTTCAAGGAACTGGGAGTTTGGATGGACTGGGAACACCCTTACAGAACAATAGAAAATGAGTACATAGAAGCAGCATGGCTTTTTATAAAACGAAGTTCAGAAAAAGGATTACTTGAACATGGTGAAAAAGTTGTCTTCTGGTGTCCAAGATGCCAAACAGTACTTTCTGGATATGAAGTAACAGAAGAATATAGAGAGGTGAAAGATCCATCAATTTACGTAAAATTTAAAGCAAAAGAAATAAACGCAAATCTTCTCATATGGACAACTACGCCGTGGACATTACCTGGTAACGTAGCAGTAATGGTTCACCCAAAAGAAACTTATGTGAAAGCAAAAGATAAAAAAACTGGAGAAATCCTAATCGTCGCAAAGAAAAGACTTGAACCCATCGAAAAAGAAACTGGGGTAACTTTAGAAATAATTGATGAATTCCCAGGTTCAAGACTCGAAGGCATTACATATGAACACCCACTTAGAGATCTTATTCCAATACAATCAGACCTAATCCATAAAGTTGTATTAAGTGAAGAATATGTAAGTATGGAGGAAGGAACTGGCTTAGTTCACTCTGCACCTGGTCATGGTAGAGAAGACTTTGAGGTCGGTATGAGATATAAACTCCCCGCACT
The DNA here is from genome assembly GCA_049976445.1 of Thermoprotei archaeon. Classification (GTDB taxonomy): domain Archaea; phylum Thermoproteota; class Thermoprotei; order Gearchaeales; family WAQG01; genus JAVZOV01. The sequence goes on from JBMFIF010000002.1 coordinate 21,230, forward strand.
AAGTCCTGTTGACGATGCTGGAATATTCACACTCGATGCTGGACGTTATTCTGGAATGTACGTTAAAGACGCTGACAAAATAATAATCGAGGATTTAAAAAATAAAGGAGCATTATTATATGCTGGCGAAATAATCCACAGGTATCCGCATTGTTGGCGATGTAAAACACCATTGATACAAAGATTATCTAAACAGTGGTTTATTACTGTGAGCAAAATTAAGGATGAATTGGTCAAGTTATCAGATCAACCAATATGGGTACCACAATGGGCCCTTGAAACTAGGTTTAAACCATGGTTACGGAATGCACATGATTGGGCCATATCAAGACAAAGATATTGGGGAATCCCGTTACCAATATGGAAATGTGAATCGTGCGAACATAACATAGTAATAGGTTCGCTCGATGAACTAAAGAATTTAGCTATGTCAATACCGAATGAACCAATGGACTTACATAGACCATGGGTTGATAAGGTTACACTAAGATGTCCAAAATGCGGTGGTCCAGCAAGAAGAGTACCTGATGTTATCGACGTATGGATAGATTCGGGAGTAGCTCCATGGGCTAGTTTAAAGTATCCATCAAAAAAGGAGGATTGGGAATACTTAAAACCAGTCGATTTAGTAATAGAAGGACAAGATCAAATTAGAGGATGGTTTTATTCTCTCTTCACATCTGGATATATTACGTGGAACATACCAATCTATCGTAAAGTAATAATGCACGGTTTTGGTCTTGATGAGACAGGTAGAGCAATGCACAAAAGCTTAGGTAATGTAATCAATCCTGATGACGTGATTCCAAAGTATGGCCGCGATGCATTAAGATTATTCGAATTATCAAACGTGATATGGGAGGACCTAAGGTTTTCAATGAATGGTGTAAAAGAAGCATTCAGAACATTAGGCATAATATGGAACACATTCTATTTTGCATCATTATATATGAATCTTGATAAATTTGACCCCATAACGAACAATATAGATCGTTTAGGAAAATATCTACGTAATGAAGATAAATGGTTATTATCAAGATATCAGAAAATCATAAAATATATGACAGAAAGCATGGAAGAAGGTAGAATACATGACGCTGTCAGGACGATAATAAACTTTCTAGTGGAAGATGTCAGCCGATGGTATGTGAAATTAATAAGAAGAAGAGTTTGGATAGAACCTAATGATCCTGATAAACTTGCTGCTTATACAACACTATACACAGTATTGGAAGGATCATTAAGATTACTCGCACCTTATGTGCCGTTTATAACGGAGAAGATTTATCAATCGATGTTCCGTAATGCACAATCACCACTTAGCGTCCATATGCTAGACTGGCCCTCTCCTCGTGAAGACTTAATAAACGAGAAACTTGAAAGGTTGATGGATATAGCAAAACAAATCGTAACAGCATCAAGCATGGCAAGACAAACAAAGGGTATGAAATTAAGAAAACCAGTTCAAAGAGTTATAATAGTTTCTAAACAGAGTGAAGTCTTAGACACCATAGAAACTTATGAGAATATGTTAAAAACACAGATGAATACCAAAAACATCCTCCTGGCACAGAGTGAAGAAGTTGAGAAAAAATTAAAGACAATAGAAGTCAAACTTAATCTTTCAAAAGCTGGGCCTATACTTAGAGAAAATGTAAATTCAGTAATCGAAGCATTAAAGAATATGAACGGGTGGGAAGTATTAGATGTTATAAACAAAAACGGATTCATAGAACTTAGTACTAAAAAAGGTGTAATTAAGCTTGACAAAGAAATGCTCATCTTTGAGGAAAAAGTTTCTGGTGACTTTGCAGTAGGACAATTCGATGGAGGATGGGTATATGTTGATTTAAGAATACCAAAAGAGCTTGAAGCGGAAGCTTTAGCAAGAGAGATAGTAAGGAGAGTACAAACAATGCGAAAACAGCTCAATCTACCAGTAGACGCTTTCATTAAGGTTCACATAGCAGTTCCAAGCCAAGATGAAACAGAATTACTTCGTAAAACAAGAAAATACATAGCAAGTGAAGTTCGAGCACGAAACCTCAGAATCTCCTTAAGAAAGCCAAGTAAAAAAATGAATCTAGTACAAGAATGGGAAATAGAAAACGATACGTATATCATTGGAATTTCACTTATAATAGAAAATCCTGCACTCCAAAACAAAGTTGAAGGATAATTTTTTATTTTTATAAAAACATATTCAAGACAAATGCTAAATGATTTAATAAGAAAAATACTTTGGGACCTAGCGCTAAAAAGAACTTTAAACAAAAATGACCTAGAAACATTAGGAATAACTGATGAAAACAACCCGGCATTAATAATAAGCACAGCATTAAGAAACGGATTCCAACTTAACGAAATATTAGAAATATTAACATGGCAAAATTTTGAACTTATAGTAGCTGGAGTTTATGAACTAAATAATTTCACTACAATAAGAAACTTTCACTTCATGTCGCAAAATAAAAGAAATGAAATTGATATTATAGCAATCAGAGACAAATATGTTCACGTGATAGAGTGCAAGCATTGGATAAGAACTAGAATATCAAGCAATATATCACGTATTGTGAATAACCATTTATCAAAAACACTACTCTTCAAAAACATTGCAGAAAAAATTTTAGCGCCATTAACCATAAACAAATCAATGATGATATTAATACCAGTAATAGTCATACCACCAAAAAGTGTGCCAGAAAACGTTTCAGGTATTCCAATTGTAACATTGTACCAATTACAAGATTTCATAAACAAATTTGAGGATTATATAGATGAAATCGAACATATACCAATAAAAATTACAAAAGATGAGAGCCTTGTCCTTTAGGGCAATGAAGTATTGTAAAAATGAACGAATAACTTTATTCACGTTTTGACCATTGCAATAGCAAATTCTGTATAAAAACTTGAGAATCCTTTTTAGTGAAGTCTATACTATACCTTGCTAACTTAATTCTAACAGCATGCACGATACTTCCTGTTAACTGATTTACTCCTTCTTTAACATACTGCTCTCTAATTACAACAGTTCCAAATTTTTCCCAACTATCGATCGAATTAATGTCAATACCTAAAGTATATAATTTAGAAACGATTTCTGGTCCCTTAACATTAGTTAAATCTTCATGGATGTATGCTTGTGCATATGAGTTCAAAAAATTTCTATATGAATGTGCTGATCTCCATATTAAATAATTTATTATATCGTTTATACCATCAACCTTAACAATACGTCCATCAAAACCGATAGATCTTTTAGTAAGATCTTCTATTTTGTTAGCAAAGATTGATGCTGTATACGATGCTGTTATGGTAAGCAATTTCTCAACTCTACCATTAAAAGGAACATTGCCCAAGTATAAGTAATTTATTTCGTCAGAGAATGTATAAGCAAGAACTACATTAAAACCAATATTTCTCATGAAATCCTCAACCACTTGTATCATCAGTTCGTGAAAGCGTTTATCGAATGGTTTTTTAAGATTAAGATCTTTAGCCAATTTATGAAAATTATTACCATCAACTCTTATTATAAATGGTGCATCTACACGTAATCCACTAAATATTTCTTTAGACCTAAAATATTGTTCTAAATAATTAAAATCAATTGTCACAAAAATATTTACTCACTTCATCGATATTAATTTATTATAGTAGGTAGTAATATTGTTGTGATTAGCTAATGTATCAGGTGAAAATAATTAGTATCAATGAAAAGGATGAGATGGTCCAGAATTATCCGTCCAGAATACTTTATGAAGAAAAAGCTGATATATATGGTGTAGCTGTAAAACTTCTTACTGATTTAGATTGGGTTGACGAAAATTGGAGACGCAACTTCTATGCAATGTCAGATAGAATACGAAGTCATGCAAGACTTTATGTCACGTTTAACAAGGAATATCCAGAGAATAGTGTATATTATGACCCTTTCACAAAGACAGCTTTCCTTTTTAACTTTGACTATTATGGTTGGATTAAATCAATAGCATTAAGTTTAGCAGGTGATGTGTTGGAAGATGAACATGGAATATATTCAATACATGGCGCGTGTGTTGATGTAGATGGTTTAGGAGTAGTAATACTTGGGGCTTCTGGTGCAGGTAAGACAACACACACTTATGGTTTAATGAGAAGGGAAAAAGTTAGAGTAATAGCCGACGATTGGTTCTTCGTAAGAGGTGAAGAAAACCTTTTAGCATTCAGTAGTGAGAAGAATTTCTATATAAGAGCTGATATTGCCTCAATATGGCCTGAATATAAAATGCTAGTTGAAAAAGCTCAATTTGATAATAAAGGAAGAGCAATAGTGGATCTTCGATGGGTTGTCGGTAAGTATCGAATCCTACCTTTCACAACACTTAAGAAAACAATCATCCTAATTAGAGATCAAAATGAACCAAGAATAATCATAAGGCCTTCATCAGATGATGCATTACAGCTATTAAAAGCTCAAGGATACGGTAATCCTCATTTCTTAGTTAACGATGAGAGAAAACAACGTATAAGAGAAGCATTTTTCAGAAAATTACTCAACATGACTGACGTATACATAGTCAATACAAGAAAAACTCCAGAGGAAACACAATCAGAGATAGCTAAAATTCTCAATTTAACCATCTAAAGGACTCGCTTTTATATTAAGCTTCCTATTAATGTATCCTGCTAACTCAGAAGAGAAACCATATAATGTATAAACCATCTTTGGCCTAGACTCCTCAACATACTTCAGCAATCCCTTAAAATCAGAATGAGAACTTAACGGAAAATACTGTAAACCATTGTTAGAATTATGATAGTTCAAAGACCAACCAGTACATACTGACCCAACTGCCTTACCAATACTTTTTGAATTTATCATACTAACAATTTTAGACACTTCTGATGTCGCAGCAATGATGAGCTCGCCACCATCAAAGACAGACTTTATTTTGTGTTCAATCAGCTCATAATCAAGTTTAAACTTATGTTTATCGAACACTTTATTAATATTATAAATTCTTTCGGTAACAACCACTCTGCCAAATTCTTTATTAAAAAGATATGTAAGTTCCTGAGCTTTACCTAATGGATACACACCAATAACAACTGTACGTCCATCCTTAATATTAGCAGCAACCCATGATAATATTTTTTCATAAATAAAAGAACGTGGAGGAAAAATATAATCCGGACGACCATATGTACTCTCAATTATTAATACATCAAGATCTTTCATTATGTATGCAGGATCATCAACGATAGAACCGTAAATATTAAAATCACCAGTATAACCGATTCTTAAATTATAAAACTCCAATAAAAATTCTAACGAACCTAAAACATGACCAGCATTATAAGCCTCTACGATAATATCATCATAACTCTTAAAATCGTTTGGCCGAATAGTACTAACACCTCGGCGCATCTTCCTAACCCTTTGGAAGACTATATCCATAGTAGGAGGAGATAACAATAATACAGAATTGTCATTACCGTTAACACCTTTAACATGGTCAGAATGAGCATGTGAGATTAAAATCAAGTCACCACTAAACCCTTGCATCGAATCAAAAACAATCCGTTTGCCGCTTAACTCCAATAACAACTTTCCATTGTACTCAAGCCTATACACGCGTTATATCCTCCCTTAACAAATATTTAGCATAATAATCTAAAAAACTTATCGAAGAATTAACTTTCATTATAGACTCTAGAAATGAAAAATGAGAGAACAATAAACATTTAAAGATTAGATCATCGCACATTTTTGCTAATTATTAAATACACTAGAATATATAACCTCATCAGACGAATAAAACTTGGTGTAAAAAATGATAGATACATATCTGATAAACATGGTGTTTTGGATAACAGTATTCGCTGTAGCAGGAGCAATCCTACAGATGAAAACAAAGGCATTCGGAATAACAATAGGCTTAGGTGGTGTAATGTACACACTCTTATCAGCAGTACAAGACGCAGTAAACGCAGGCCCAACAATACTCGACTACTTCCCATTCCCAGCAGCCGAAGCATTAATAATACCCTCATGGTTCATCTCAATATTACTATTCGTAGTCTCAATGGTAGTAAGCTTTACAGTAGAACGATCAGTACACCAACCAACATTCTAACAGCGTACTAAAATTTTTTGTAAAAACTTTTTGTTTTCTAATATCAGGTATTTAAAATTAATTTTACTAATATTGTATCACATTTTAATAACAATTTAAATATACTGCTACGTTAAATATTTATTTCACCATTTTTTTATATACCTTGAGGGTAATGTAATGCTAGTTGAGTTTAAGTTTCATGGAAGAGGCGGTCAAGGTGCCGTGACCGCCGCAGATCTTCTCGTAAAAGCTGCTTATTTGGAAGGCAAATGGGGGCAATCATACCCATTCTTTGGTGCTGAACGCAGAGGCGCACCCGTAACCGCATATGCAAGAATTTCAGATAAACCATTAAAAGTTCATTACCAAATTTATGAACCTGACGTAGTAGTTGTCTTAGACCCTTCAATACCCAAACTAGTAAACGTAACAAGTGGACTCAAGCAAAACGGCATCATAATAATAAACACTGGAGGAAGAGAAATAGAATCATTAAAAATAGAACGTGGAACAGTATATACCGTGAACGCAACGGCTATAGCAATAAAACTAAACTTAGTCGTTGCCGGATGGCCAATAGTAAATACAGGAATATTAGGCGCCGTAGCAAAAGCAACCAACATAATAAAAATTGAATCACTAGTGAAAGCAATTAAAGACACCTGGAAAGGAAACGCAGGAGAATCAAACGCTAAAGCAGCACTAATAGCATATGAGGAGGTAACAAAACTATGAGCATTAAAATACCATTGACACCAATCTCACACCCCACTGTAGGTGCATCAGGTAAGACTGGCTCATGGAGAACAACAAAACCCATCATTAATTATGATAAATGTAAAGATTGTCTTATATGCTGGATGTACTGCCCCGAAAGCTCCATAATAAGAACTGAGAAAGATAAAGTATTGATAGAATATGAATACTGTAAAGGTTGTGGAATATGTGCTAATGTCTGTCCATTTAAAGCTATTGATATGGTTGAGGAGGAGTGAAAGATGGCACAAACATTAGTCATAAATGGTAATCATGCAGCAGCCTATGGTGCAAAAGTTTCAAAAGTTCAGTTCATATCAGCATACCCTATAACACCACAAACTGTTATAGTAGAACGATTAGCGCAAATGGTAGAAAGTGGTGAATTAAACGCAAAATTTATCAGAGTTGAGTCAGAACACAGCGCACTCGCAGCATGCATAGGTGCCGCCTCAGCAGGACTTAGAACATTCACAGCAACATCCTCACATGGATTAGCATACATGCATGAAATGATCATTTGGGCTGCTGGTGCACGATTACCAATAGTAATGCCAGTAGTAACACGAGCTTTCGCACCACCATGGAGTATCTGGGATGAACACACAGACATACTATTAGAAAGAGATACCGGATGGATAGTATTTATGGCTGAAAACAATCAAGAAGTCTTCGATACAATAATACAAGCTTACAAGATTGCAGAAAACGAAAACGTTCTCTTACCAGTTATGATAGGAATGGATGCATTCATACTCTCACACACAACAACACCAGTCGAGATACCAGACCAAGAACTTATAGATAACTTCCTCACGCAAGAGAGCAAAAGACCATTTATCCTAGACCCAAACAACCCGATAACACATGGAAGCCTTACATACCCAGAATGGTATATGGAATTCAGATACCTTCTTTATAAAGCAATGATAAATGCAAAATCAGTAATAAAAGATACTTCAAACCAATGGGCAAAACTTACCGGAAAATACCATGGAGATCTGATAGATTGTTACAAGTGCGCAGATGCCGATGTAAACATAATAACAATAGGAGCACCATCCGGTGATGCAAAAGAGGCTGCTGACATACTTAGATCAGAAGGATATAGAACAGGTGTGATAAGATTACGCGTGATAAGACCATTTCCATCAGAAGAACTTAGGCAAGCAGCACATAATTCAAAAGTTCTCATAGTAGTAGATAGAAACTTATCACCAGGAATAGGCGGAATACTATTAAACGAAGTAAAAGCAGCACTACAAACGATGAAAAAACAACCCTTAGTACATGGGTTCATAGCAGGATTAGGAGGACGCGATATAACACTCCAAAACTTTATATCAATGTTCAAGAGAGGTTACGAAATACTAGAAAAAGGTGAAGAGCCAGGTACAGAATGGATCAACCTTAGAAAGGAGGTGCTCTAAATTACATCAATAAGAGAAATTCCTAGAGAAGAATACCTATTACCAGGCACAGCAGCATGCCCAGGATGTGGTTTTACAATAGGATTAAGAATGGCACTAAAAGCATTAGGACCAAAAGTAATAATGGTTGTACCAGCAGGATGCACCTCAATAATACAAAGCCCATATCCATACGTTTCTATAGGAGTACCACTATTAAACATCGCATTTGCTGCAGCAGCATCAACAGCATCAGGAATAGCAGCAGCACTAGAATACAAAGGGGATAAGGAAACCACAGTCCTAGTATGGGCAGGAGATGGAGGAACAGCAGACATAGGAATACAAGCGCTCAGCGGAGCAGCAGAAAGGGGCGATAATTTCATTTACATATGCTATGACAATGAAGCATACATGAATACTGGAATACAAAGAAGCGGAGCAACACCATTCGGAGCATGGACAACAACCACATGGACTGGCAAAAAAGAATTCAAAAAAGACATCCCCATGATTATGGCAGCACATAAAATACCTTACATTGCAACAGCATCAATAGCATACCCAATAGACTTCTACGATAAACTAAAGAAAGCCAAAACATACAAAGGATTAAAATACTTACACATACACGCACCATGTCCACCAGGCTGGAAAATCCCAACAGACAAAACAGTAGAAATAGCAAAACTCGCAGTAGAAACAGGATTATGGGTACTCTACGAAATAGAAAACGGAGAGTTTAGACTCACAGGCCCTAGCAAAATACTCATAGACAAAAACAGAAGAAAATCAATAGAACAATACATCAAAATACAAGGAAGATTCTCACACATGACAGACGAAGATATAAAAACACTCCAAGAATGGATAGATAAACAATGGGAACAATATACAGAAATGCTTAAACAACGAAAATAAACAAATAACTGACAAAACAATACAGAAACATCACAATGAGTTATCTAAATATATAGCCCATGCATTAACGAGCTGGCTTCATCTGCTGGTTCAGGGAGTGTCACGATTTCCTCGTCACATAGAGAATGCAACACTGAAAAACATGCTAAACGTTGGAACCTTGAACCGTAAGGTGTGCTTTCAACAAACGGATTGGAGAACGACCAATGAAGCCTAACCGAAGAAAAAGCTGGAAGCTCTCAACTTAAGTCGAGGAGAGGACGTTACATACTAAGACTTAATAATGTTAATTCATCAATTGTTTGATTAAACAATGCCTCATAAAGACCAGCGACCCTCTCTAAAATAATAATACCTTTAGTTAACACGTTATACCTAAACTTTACTTGCAACTCATCTATTGGAACAACATCAAAAGGAATTCTTAAAAACTCTTCTAATCTAGCAGAAAGTAATGCATAATATTTAAACTCCTTATTCATAGAATAAATGGCAATATCAACATCCCTAAAACTTTTTAACTCCACAAAACTACCAAATATGATTGCTAGAAGCACATCTTTTTCACTCTCAAAAAACTCTCTAATGGAATTCATGACAGTTTTCTTATCAATCCTATAATACTTAAATCTTGAAAGCATCACTAATCCTCCTAATAAAATTCATAACATTAACAAAATCACTTCTAATATTCTCATATATCTTCTCGTCAATAATAATCCAATATCTATGAACAAGTAAATTTCGCAACTTAAACATGCTCACAAAATCCTTATACTCTTCATCAATCAAAAGACCCTTATCTCTTAAAATATTTAAGGCATGAATTGAAGATTCAGGTTCAACATTATAAAATCTCCTAACAATGTGAAGAGCTAAAGCACTCAAAGCTTCAGCAATCACAATGATATGATATCTAACTGCATACCTCTCAGTAAGACTTATTTCTTCAAACGACTTACTAACATAATCACTAATAATATTTATAGATTCCATAATATCTTTAATAAGTTTCTTAATAAAATCTCTATTAACATCCACTCTCAATTCACTCCAAGAAAACTAAGAAACCACAATTTAAAAAGATATTCAACAAACTCTCATAAAAACCAAAATAAATAAAAATTAACGGGAATAAGCAAGACGCTCATACAAAAAAGAAGAAAACCAACAGAGCAATACATAAAGATACAAGGCGTGTTCTCAAGCATGACTAATGATAAAAGAAGGACAAACTTCACCCTTCAGGGTGGAGTAAATTTAAATACTCAGACACACTATACTCTACAGTAGCACCCATAAAGGGGTGTAACCCTCAAGACCTCGGGGAACCCTCGCACCTTCAGGGCGGGGAAGAGGTCAGACAAAAATTTAACTATCAATAAAATAATTAACAATTTTTGAAATATAATATTATTTTGTTATCCTGAATATCCTGCTGTGAGTATAAATAAGTATGTGCTGTTTGTATTAGTTATTATGACTAATGTATGATTGCTATTGACCTGTTGTGGTCCTACATCGGCATAAAGTGTTATTAATGTTTTTGGTGTTACGGATTGGGAGTCTTGTCGAATATTATAATATCTGTACGGTGGAAATATTATATCGTTTGTGGGTATGTTTGGTATATTTTGGGATGCGTTAGAAGTGTAAATTCTAGTTCTCATGATAACTAAATGAGTTCGTTAATTTTAGTAGTAAGTCTTTTATATTCATCTTCAATTTTAAGTGCTAGTTCATCTGGGTTTAATTTCATCTTTATTTGTGCTATTAATGCTGTTCCGCCTGCTCCTACTCCTTCCTTCACATAACCATTTTCGTACGCTTTAAGTCCATAAAATTTTGATTTCGAAAAATTTAGTGTTGTGGCAATTATTGGTATTTTTTCGATTTGGCTTACTAAACCTATAATATCGGAACTCCTGTCTTCTATAATCCATTTAGTGGTTCCAATTGCTACCTTGTCTAAATTAATATTCTTATGTTTCAATAGTGCTAGCACTGAAGACATTTGAGTTCCACCGGCTAATAATACATGAGAGTTTATTTTTACTATGCCCTCAGTTAATCCTGCCATAGCTATCATCACAGGATCACCAACTTTGCTCGCAGCAAGTAAAGGATTTTCTTTAGCTTGCTTGATACTTAGGTTAGCATTTTTTAAGCTCTCCTCAGCTATCCTTATTTTTAGATCATGCGGGTTATTAGCATCTGCACTACTTATTTTGTATCTAGCGTCATAACCAAGGGCTAAGAGAAAAGTTAGAGTGGTTGTAGTGCCACCTGGTATACTTTCACCGATGAGAACAGTATCAGCTAATAATCCCAACTCTTTACCAAAAAGTTTAGCATTTTCATATATTGTGATCGCATCATCATATTTCATGGCGTTTCCAGTCCTTATATCATTACCGACAACACCACCTACATCTATGAAAGGAACTTTAGGTTTTACATAACAACCAGCGTTTACTACAAAGAAGGGTATGTTGAGTAGTTGTAATACTGTCCTAGTTATTATTGCGGGTGTTGGAATACCATCAGGCGTTGTTGGTATTACGTTGAAACTGATAACCTTACCATAAAAAAGATACTCTATATCACCAGTCGGAGTATATAGTGTTGCTTCGGGGTTAGCCCCAGCTATACTAAGACCAGGAATTTTTGATGTTAATGTTGATCCTATTACATAGACAGCTAGCAGGTTAGATTTTTCTATACGTTTAGTGAATTGTTCTCCTTTTTCAGGCATGTACGCATACATAATACTCATACAAACCACCTAAACAGGATATGCTCCACATGTTCTACAATATTTTGAATCCGCTGGCACTCCAGCACCACAAAATGAGCATCTTTTTTCATTAGATTTGGGTTTAGGTATATTACCGATAATCTCTTTGAACAATTTATAATAATATGCCTGTTCATAATCTCTTAGAATTATTTCTTTGCCCAATTTTTCGAACTCTTCTTTATTAATCATTTTACTAATTATCTGTGTGAGGGTTGTGGAACCACTGCCAATTTCGATGGGATCTTTAGTTCTCCATACAATTTCGTCAGGTAGTAATCCTTCTATTGCTTTTCTGACAATCCATTTTCCATAAATACTGTTTCTTTCTTCATGAACCTTAAATTCAGGAGGAATGCTCAATGCAAAATCCACGAATTCACGATCAATATAAGGTTGTTCAATCTTTAACCCTAGGCTTTCACCTAGAGGAACAGCTGAAAAGAACCAACGTTCTGATAATTCTTTAATATATTTTTCAAGTTCTTGTGGTTTCATTTTATACATGTATGAGTAGCCGGCAAACAATTCATCACCACCATCACCTGTTACTATTGATTTGAGACCTAGCTGTTTCGCATAGGATAGTGCTATATAAATTGTAATACTATTACGTATTTCCATCGGATCAAAAGTCCTAAGCACGTGAATGACATTTCTAACAGCCTCAAGGGCTTCATCCAATTTGAATATTTTTATCTTATGATCAAACCCTAAAAATTCTGTTACACGCTTAGAATAATAAAGATCAGGCCCAGGATTTTGTTCAAAAATTGCAGTAATAGCAACCGGTTTTAGGTTTTTCATTAAAAAGGCTAAAACACTGGTGTCAAGACCCCCAGAAAGAAGTATTGCTTCTCCTTGATGTCTTTTGACTGAAGCTTCCAGCTTATTAAGAAGTTCTTTTGTTAAAATATTCACTGTAATCATATGGTTGGATTATCCAATCAAGTATTTAAACTTTTTGTATCCTCATGAAGATTAAACAATATGTCAGAAACGTTAGCTTTAAATTCTTTGGTTGGATTATCCAGACTTGGTGAATAACTTGAGTGATAGGAATACTCGTTACTTATTAAGTCTAATAATTATAATAGTGATAGTACTGGGAGTTACTATACCTCTTTATATGGAAATTAATTCTTTAAGAGATGAAATTTCTAGATTACGTAATGATATATCAGCACTTAGTTTAAGTTCTAAGCAACTTACCTCACAGTTTAATAGTAGTCTCACACAATTAAATGCAGCTTATAAGAGCCTTGAAGATAGGTATAATAAATTATTTCAACAGTATTCATCATTGTCTGAAAGTATTAAGTATCCTTTTACAATTACTGATGCTCTTGGAAGAACTGTAACGATAGTTTCAAGGCCAGTTCGAGTTATAAGTACGGCACCTAGTGTGACAGAAATGCTTTTTGCTATAAATGCAGAAAAACTTATTGTAGGTGTTGATAAGTATTCAGATTATCCGCCTACAGTAAAAGATTTAGTTAAAAATAGTACAATTAAGCTGGTTGGTGGTTTTTCGACTGTTGATGTGGAGGCTATTGTAGCACTAAAGCCTGATATTGTATTTATGACACCGGGCGTGCAAACACCTTTCGTATATAGGTTAGCAGAACTTGGACTAACCGTCGTCGCTTTAAAGGAAGATAGTATATCGGATGTGTTTGATTCGATAATGCTCGTAGGGAGAATTCTTGATAAGATTGATGGGGCATTAAACGTTGTCGCATCTATGAAGTCTAAAATCACTTATGCGTTCTCAAAGGTTGAGAATTATATTAAATCTGTTAATATTACAAGGGTTAAAGTGTATTGGGAAGTATGGCCTGAACCAATATATACCGTTGGTTCACAAAATTTTATAAATGATATAATTACACTAGCAGGAGGGGTTAATATTTTTGGTGATATAAAATCAGGCTATCCAGTCGTAAGTTCTGAGGAAGTTATAAACAAAACTCCTGATGTTATAATAACAACTGATCATGGTGGGGTTTATGGATCGCCACAGGATGTATTAAATATGATCAGGAATAGAACTGGATGGAATGTAATACCAGCTATAAAAAGTAATAGAGTTTATGTGTTAACGGGCCAGTTTGGGTCTATGTTTATAAGGCCTGGTCCAAGAGTTGCAGATGCAATTCTTCAACTTGCCGTAATATTATATCCTGAGGCATTTGGTATGAGTAAAATCATGATACCGAACATAATAAGCACATCGTTTAACGTTACAACATATATTAGTTTGTTAATTGTTTCATAATACAATGAGCAGTAATTATATACAAAGGAGATATTCCCGCCTTATTTTTTCTGTTATTGTTCTAATCATGTTAGTAGGAGTTTTAAGTATATTATCCATTAGTGTTGGTTCTGCGTTTATAAATCTGCCGGAATCTTTAAAAGCTTTGGTTGATTCTGATAACGTTGATGTATATACAAGAATTATAATATGGGAGATTAGAGTTCCTAGGACATTAAGCGCTATTTTTATAGGAATGTTGATGGCTTTAGCTGGGCTTTTTATGCAGACTGTTACTCTGAATCCTCTTGCTGATCCTTATTTAACAGGTATGGCTTCTGGTGCACTGTTAGGTGTTAGTATAACTATTGTGCTTTCACCTTTAATCGTTAGTCCTTATGTTATAGTTATCTCAGCGTTCTTTGGAGCCTTGTGCGCCATGATATTAACACTTCTAATTGCAAGTAAATTTCGCTTAGATCCAATAGGACTCATACTGGGAGGTGTTGCAGTCTCTATGATTTTTTACTCATTTTCTGCGATACTTCAGTTTATTGGAGGTGAAAAGATGGTTATGATAATTATATGGAGTCTTGGAAGCTTGAGTACTGCATCATGGTCAAGAACATGGTTTACTGGCATTACTGCAATAATTCTTATACCCCTTTCTATAATTATGTACAAATCGTTGAATGCTTTATTACTTGGTGATGAGAATGCACAAAGTATTGGTGTAAGTCCGAAGTTAACACGATCATTTTCCTTGCTAATATCCTCAATTGCCACGGCAATCTCAGTGTCAATGTTTGGTGTGATAGGCTTTGTTGGATTAGTAGCACCTCATTTAGCACGTCTCGCATTAAGGAGCGGTGATCATTTAATAGTCATACCAGTCACATGTCTTGTTGGATCCGCTATCATGCTTTTAAGTGATGTGATAGCTAGAATAATAGGTTCTCCTGGAGAATTTCCGTTAACTCCTATAATGAGTTTAATTGGTGCTCCGCTACTTATTTATTTAATGAGTAGGAGGTTTAAAAATGGTTAAACTAATCATAGATAATCTTTCTGTTAATTATGGTTCAATAAAAGCATTAGAAGATATTAGTATAAAACTTGACAAAGGCATGATGGTATCAATAATAGGACCTAACGGTTCTGGAAAGACAACACTTCTCAGATCTATAGCAAGAATAGTAAAACCAGTAAAAGGTGTAATCTATATTGATGGAAAAAATACTAACGAACTATCATTAAAAGATCTAGCTCATCATGTATCATACACATCTACATTGAAAGTAAAAGAGGGTTTTGAACTCACAGTGGGCGATATAGTTTTTATGGGTAGATATCCAAGAACTGGATTTATGATGAGTCATACTGATGAAAGAATTGTGAACGATGTATTAAATAAGTTTCGCATTACTCATTTAATGAATAGAAAAATAGATGAGCTTAGCGATGGTGAACGGCAAAAAACCTTTTTAGCAAGAGCCTTAGCTCAAGAATCAGAAATAATACTTGTAGATGAACCATTAGCGCATCTTGATCTAAAAGCACAACTTGAAGTCTTAAAAATACTTAAAAATGAAGCAAACGATGGAAAGCTTGTAATAATGACCTCACACGAGATAGACTTACCGATTAAATACAGTGATGTATTAATAGTAATGAAAAAAGGAGAAATATTAGCAGCAGGAAAACCTAATGAAATACTAACAGAAAAAATAATAGAAAATGCTTATGGTGTTAAATGTCGTATAATCAAAGATAAAGAATATTCACTTATAGTACTTCTTGACACACTCAGTGATTAGTAATGAAGGAATTAAAACAACCAGTACACGGTGGTAGAGTATGGGATGCAGCAGAAAAACTCAACATAAACGTTGAAAAGATTATAGATTTTAGTACAAATACAAATCCATTAGGACCTCCAAAACAATTAATAACAACATTAATAAAAAATATTAACACTGTTGCTTATTATCCAGATCCTGACTATAGAACATTAAGGATGGAATTGGCAAGGTTTTATAACATTAATGAAGAGAATATTATAGTTGGTAATGGTGCAACTGAACTTATACATCTATTTGCACAAACATTCATCTCAGAAAATGACAGAGTAATAATACCAATACCCACGTTTGAAGAATACCAATATGCATCACAGAAAGTTAGCGCAAGAATTATTTATATAAAGTCAAAAAACAATATGCACATAAACATAGACAAAATAATATCAAAAATGAACAATACAAAGGTCATATTTGTATGTAATCCAAATAACCCAACAGGAATATTAGAAAAACAAGAAGATATACTCAATCTAATAAAAGAGGCTAATAAGAGAAACGTACTAGTTTTTCTTGATGAAAGCTTTATGGATCTAGTAGTTACAAAAAAGCCGTACACGTTAATAAGATCAGTAAACATGTTTGATAATCTTTTTATAATAAGATCACTAACAAAAATCTTCAGCATACCCGGATTAAGGATAGGTTTTGGTGTATCTTCAAAGTACTTAATAAAAGAACTTAATAAACATAAAATACCATGGAATGTCTCAACACTTATTGAAAAAACTATTCCAGAAGCACTAAAATATGCAAGACAATATCTAAAAACATCAAGAAAAATAATCAAACAAGAAAGAAACTATATGATAAGTGAACTATCGAAAATTGATGGTATTAAAGTAATAAGCGGTGATGCTAATTTTCTCTTCATAGATATAAGTGAAACTGGACTCACATCATCAGAATTAGCAGATCAATTAATAAAACATCGTATACTAATACGAGATTGTAGCACTTTTACAGGACTGAACAACTCGTACATAAGAATAGCAATAAAGAAACACCGAGAAAACATACTACTAATAAATGCTCTGAAAACAATAGTGATAAGAAAATGAACTCCTTCCACACAAGTATAATAATTTTAGTATTAGCAGTACTCATAGATATATTATTTGGAGAACCTCCACTCAAAGTTCATCCAGTAGTTTGGGTTGGTAGATTAATTAAATATTTGGAACGTTACTGTCATGGAGGAAGCACTCAACTAGAGAAAATTAAAGGTACGATGATGGCTATATCAGTAATTATAATATCCATCACAATAACATACATCGCTTTAAAAATAGTACAGTCTTATCTCGGTTTATATGGATACATAATAATAGCATCTATAATATTCAAAACAACTTTTTCAATACGATCCATGAAAGATCACATAAAACCAATAGCTATCTCGTACGAGAAAAATAATAAAGAAAAGGCCAAAGTATTATTGTCACGAGTCGTAAGAAGAAATCCCTGGCAACTCACTGATGAACAAATAATCTCAGCTGCAATAGAGACGACAGCAGAAGGCATAGTAGATGGTATAACATCAGCATTGTTCTATTACAGTATACTTGGAATACCAGGTGCAATAATGCAACGAGTTATAAACACATTGGACTCAATGGTTGGGTATAAAGATGAATATTATAAGAATGTAGGATGGTTCTCAGCAAAATTAGATACAATAATAAACTTTATACCAGCTCGTCTCACAGCAATTACTATAGTACTGGCATCATTAATTTTAAAAAAAGATTATAAATTAAGCTTTAAAATAGCATTAACAGACCATAAAAATACTGAAAGTCTTAATGCGGGATGGCCAATGTCAGCAATGGCAGGCGCTCTAAGAATACAACTAGAAAAACCCGGACATTACAAACTTGGGATTCCAATGCAAAAACTAAAGCCAGAACTCATATACGATGCATTAAACATAATGTATACATCAACAACACTTTTCATAATAACAATAATAATTCCTATACTTATTCTCTTTAATATCTACCTATTTTTATAATTAAAAAACTTACCAGAAAGCACGTGTTCACAAAATGAAATGATCTGATTTTTCGTTATCATTTAGTTATTTGCGTTAATTTTAAAATATAAGTTTTATAAATTATTTTGATAAAAATGTGGTATTTAGATACTCTAGACCGTAAACCTTTAGGTAGAACAAGAGAAACTGTACCTGCGATCGGTATTGGAACATGGGCTGTAAGGGACTTTAATAAAGCCGAAACAGCTTTAGTTAAAGCAGTAGAGCTTGGGCTTAATATGATAGATACTGCAGAAATGTACCACACAGAAGAACTTGTAGGTAAAGTTATCAAAAAGGTTGGTAAAGAGAACGTTTTCATAACAACTAAACTTTTACCTGAACACTTTTCAGATGTTGACAATGCATTAAATGCAGCTAAATTAAGCCTTTCAAGATTAGGAATTAATATTGTCGATTTAATTCTAATACACTGGCCTAGAACCTTCACACCCATCGAAAAACAAGTCAGAATACTAGAGGCAATAGCCAACGCAGGGTATTCCAGATACATAGGTGTGAGTAATTTTAATGTTAACCAGCTTTCAAAAGCAACACAATCAACCAAAAAACATGAAATAGTAGTAAACCAAGTAAAATATAGCGTGTTAGATCGAACAATAGAGGATAACTTATTATTATATGCTATAGAGCATGGTATAACAATACAAGCATACACACCATTAGAGAAAGGTAAGGTTTCAAACAATAAAATTTTATCTGAAATAGGTAAAAAATACAATAAGACACCAACACAAGTAGCATTAAATTATCTTATCTCTAACCCCATGGTGACTGCAATACCAAAAACAGAAAAAATCGAAAGAGTATTAGAATTTAAAGGATCATTAGGATGGAGACTTATGAAAGAGGACATAGAATTCATTAAGAGCAAAATTTAACCCTAAAAACCTTTAGCTTATCCAGCTATCCTTTCTCTGACCTCTTCCCCACCCTGAAGGGCGAAGTTTGTCCTTCTTTTATCAACGAAGAGTGAAGCTTAAATAAATTTTTCAAATAGAAGAATCGTAAGTGAACAAAAATGAATAACACTCAAAACGTAAAAATCTATTTTAAAGATAATACACTCATCATCGAATCAGCATCAGAAATGGAAGTACTGAGTAGTGCTGTATTCAATGGTGGAAGACAAAAAGCACAATATATAATAAACTATAAGGTTTCTAAAACCTTTGATGATCCAAAACCAGCACTATACCTAAAAAATGTAATAGAAAAACTAGGATTACCTCACGATTCAACAATAGGATTAATGACAGCTGCTGATGTTCACAATGCTTCAATAATTAATGAAGGACCAGTTACAGCAATAATTACTGCAGGCCTTTCAAATACAGCAACCGCCGGTGATGATATAGCAGTACAAAACATCGGAACGATTAATATGATTATTATAGTAAATGGATTACTAAACGAAAACGCTTTTGTAGATGCAATAATAACTGCCACAGAAGCAAAAACAGTAGCACTTGATCAATTAGATATTATAAGTAGAGTATCAAGAAAAAGAGCAACAGGAACAACAACTGATTCTATAGTAATAGCATGCACACAACAAGGTGAAAGATATGAATATGCAGGCACAGCGACAAAAATAGGTAATATGATAGCTAAAAGTGTCATAAAAGGTGTTTTAGAAGCCATAAAACTCCAGGAAAATATAACATCATCTAGACCAATATTAAAAAGATTAGAAGAAAGAGGAATTACACTAAAGGATCTCGTAGAAACGGGTATGGAACTTTATATACATCACCCAAGCATGGGAACAATAGAGAACGCAAGAAAAACATTAGAAGAAATATTGATAGAATCAATGAATGATATAAATGTTGCATCATTAATTATTGCCGGAATAAGGATAGAGGAGGAAGGAAGAAAGGGTTTAATACCTGGTCTTACAAGAGAAGAATTTGAAAAAGATCCTGTAAATCTAGTGGCTGATGAGTTAATAGGAATGGCTATAGCTGATTACATAGCAGGTTCAAGAGGTATTTTTGAATATGTCAGGTTTGATAGAATAAAACCAGGCATTATCAGAAATCTAGGGCCCTTCATGGATGACATAATCGGAGCATTAATAGGTGGAGCGTCATCACTCATGTATACAAAATTACTTAAAAAACAGAAGTGATCAAGTTGATAAAACAATTAAAAGCCCTCTTATCATTTCTTACAATAATACCAGTAAAAGAGGAACACGATCTAAAAACAATTGCAGAAGGTATACACCTCTTTCCATTGATAGGATTTTTCACCGGAATCCTAACAGGATTTATAGCATACCTTATCTCAAGAGTATACCTAAGTCTTTTAACGGGAATAATAGCAGTATCATTCCTGGAATTTATAACAGGACTTCACCATTTTGACGCATTGTTAGATTTTGGTGATGGTATTATGGCTAAAACAACACCAGAAAAGAAAATAGAAATTATGCATGATAAACAAACAGGAAGCGGCGGATTCTGGTTAGGTATTACAATAATTGGAATAAAAATATTTTCAATATCACAATTACATGGATTACAACTCTTTACAGCAATAATTCTTTCAGAAATCTCCGCAAAACTTTCAATGGTAATAGGAATGTGGCTAGGCAACCCAGCTTACCCCTCTAGTACAGCAGTACCGTTCATAGAAGAAGCACATAAAAACCCTAAAAAACCATTAATAGCTCTTATATTCTCATTATTCATAGCATTACTCTTCATGACAGAAGGAATATTAATGATAATTACAAGCATAATAGTGGCAGTAATCATTGAACATCTATCACAAAAACATTTTAAAGGTATAACTGGCGATGTATTGGGATCCATGGATGAAATAACATCAGCTCTCTCATTATTAGTATTAGTGAGCATAATATGATAAAAATTAAAGCTCTAATCATGGCAGGAGGAAAAGCAACCAGAATGAATAACATAGAAAAACCCCTCATAAAAATATGCGGAACCACAATGATAGAAAGAATACTCAATGCACTAAAGAACACTAAGTGCATAGAAGATGTATATATAACAACAAGTAAAAATACGAAAAACACAGAAATCCTACTTAAAACCTTAGGATATAAAACAATAACAACTTCAGGAGAAGATTATGTAGAAGACTTAAAAAACACAATTATAAAACTAAACATAAAAGATCCCATATTAGTATTACCATCCGATCTACCATTAATAACACCAAATACAATAGAACAATTAATCAATATTTACATACAAAACAACTCTCCACCAACAACGACGTTTTACATACCATTGCAACTACTAAAAACAAAAATACGAACAAACTACATAGAACAAATAAATAATATAAAAGTAATACCATCTGGCATTAGTATAATAAAAGGATCATACATTACGCAAAATGTAATACCGCAAATAAACATAATAGTCGAAAACACAGAATTAAGCGTTAACGTGAATACGTTATTAGATATAAAAATTGCACAATCAATTTTATGCAAAAGAAATAATAAGTAGTTAAATCAAAGATAAATTTGACATATTATTTATTTTATACTCAAGAAGATACTAATGAAATTAAAGAAACATTACTAAAAATTAATACCATGGTCAATGAACCGAAAAATAGCTCGATGATACTTAAAACAATATTCTAGGATGTTCATTGCAGAAACAGTGTACCACTATTCGTTATCCCTACCCCTCCATGAGGGATTACGGTTCCATCCTTCAGTACTATGTTTAAGACTCCAACGATATCTGAATTCATTACTTAATTACAGTTTGGACAATAAATAATCCTTTATGCAATGCTCTTTAGTCCAAAAATTTCAATCGGTTTTGATTATTTTCTCAGTAAATTATAAAATAAGTTCAATTTCAAGATAACTCATATATAGGTCAGTAATTATAGTAAAAATTTAAACACTAAACTTTTCACTAATAAACAACTAGATAATTATTGTCTTGAAAAACATTTAGAAAACATTTAAATGCAGTTTCTTACACAATACTACGGGAAAGTTCGTGGAGAAATCAATTGAAGAGTTTGAGAAAGAAATCGAGAAAGTAAGTAGATACAAGATTAAAGCCATGATTGCATTACTTAAGCTCAGAGAAGAATATGGTGCGGAATATTTAAAAAAGAAACGTGGAGCTATACGAAATAAGGATGAACTTCGTAAACTTGCTGAAGCCTGTAAATTAAACTGGAAATTTATGGAAGAGGTGGGAATAATACGACGCATCAACAACAAGGAAATAATAATAGCAATATGATCTCAGAATTTAGAAATCAATTTAAATTGTTTAGTGAAAAACTATTATTCATCAAAGATACTACTATGAGATTTCTTATGTTATTGGCATTCATTAATACTTTTTTAGAAAAACATGCCTTAGGCAAAATAATAATCTCTAGAGGTTTTGCTGCTGAATTTTATAGCGGGGGTGGGTACAAAACTTTAGATGTTGATGTGATAGTTGAAGGAAAAACTGAAACCGTAAACCTGTTAAAAGAACTTTTAAAATCAATTGGCTATATTGAATCTGGCAGATTTTATGTAGCAACACTATCAAGTTTAGTTGATAAAGCGCTCGACATAGTCGGAGTAGTTTATGACAAACCTAAACCACCCATAAAAATAAAAACAAACGAATACCATGTTTACATGATACCACCTGAAGAAGCAATAATTTATGCTTTAGCAGCAGCTAAATACTGGCTCTCAGTTTCAGATTTTGAAAGAGCTGTCTTAGTTTATGTAGTACAAAAAGAAAACCTTGATATCGAATACCTTAAAAAACGAGCTAGAGAAGAAAATGTTACAGAGTATCTAACCAAAATTATAGAAATCGCAGAAAAATAATCCTATCTATATCACCTGTGGGTCTTATAATTGTGTAATTTCTTATAAAAATTAACAAAAAAGAGAAGATCGAAAAACTATGAAAAGTGAAGAATAAAGAATATAATGACCTATCTCCTAAAGATCGGAATATAGCTATGGTTTTTCAAAATTATGCTCTCTATCCTCATATGAGTGTTTATGATAATATTGCATTTCCTTTAAAAATGAAAAATTTTCTAAACTTGAAATTGATAAGAAGGTTAAGTATGTTGCTGAACTATTCAGGGCGGAGAGCTCTCCGACGAGTTTCGTGCTCATGGAGGTCAACGGCCTACACCCCAGTCAGTTCTGTAAACACAGAACTGACTAATATGTTATATAAGGAGGTCAGAATTCATTATTACCAGCTATTTTATTTTTTATAGAAAAAAGCAAGGAATGTTTATTCTTAATGAGATTATTTCCTAGTTACATAGAAGCTGGTTCCATCTGTAGTTAATGGTGATGGTTGGGCTAACACTTTTCCATTGTTACTTACCATTATTACATATTCGTGTGGTAGGTCTCCTATTCGAGCAGTTATGCCACCGATGGTAGCATAGTTTGTGTTCTGAATGTTTGTATAATCATAACCGTAATATGCTGTTCCAAAATTAGCGAGTATAGTTAAGCTTCCAGCTATTGCTGGCCTTTCTTCTATCCATTCTGCAGATAGCATGGATGAAGTGTAGTTAACAAGTATTGAAAAGTGTTCGTTTTGTGTTAAATCATTTAGTGTTATGTTCCATTCTTGTGTTGTAGTATTTATTATTCTTACCATGAATATCATGGCAAACATATAGTCTCCTGGTTTCACAACATAACCTGATATTCTGGTTTCCGAAGCTGGCAGTAATTCATACCATGCATAATAGAAAGTTTGGCTTTGCCATGAATCGGATTCGGTACCTGTTTGGATTAAAGAATTATCTCCTGAAAAGAAACCACCTATACCAATCCACTGAGATGAGTAAACAGGCTTTTTGCTTGGTTGGACTGTTTGAACTATCCATGAACCATTAACTGCAGTAACGGAGGGTGTGGGATTAGTAAAGCTTGATGCTACAACATATCCTGCCCAATTTAAAGAATATACTTGATTTTTCGGAACATTATGCGATGCTGTTACATCTGTAGTTGGTGAGAAGCTCGGTATTAAAAGTAGTAATATTACTATGCTTATTATGTTCACGTAACGATTTTTATAGCTCATGATTTATTTTAGTTTTACAAGTTAATAAGCTTACTTGTTAATTGGTTAATAGTGAAGTTACAAAAGAATGAAGTCCTAAGCTTTAAAGGGCGAGAAGATCATATATTAAACTCTGGAAATTTGTAATTTGATATTATACTCAGGAAGATATTAATAAAATTAAAGATAACTCACTATCAAAAATTGGTATGATAGTTAATGAGCTGGCGAATAGTTCGATGATACTTAAAACAATAGAGGAGAATTATGATAGTTTCATAGAAACTGTTCTGAGCGATGTGAGCAGTGAGATTAGTAGGTTGTCTATTCATTTCGTTGGATTACAAAATTTTGCAACACTCTTTACTGATTCTAGATTTCCATATTCAATTTTTAAAACAATTCTCTTCGTGTTAACCAGCGTACCTTTAAAGGTTATTTTTGGAATTATAATAGCATTTCTTTTTTCAAGTCCACTAATTTACGGTAGAAAAATTATGCGAGCAATGTTATTAATTCCATGGGCTCTACCAGTACTCCTCTCAGTAACAACATGGAGAATGCTATTTGCCCCCGATGGCCCATTAGCCTTGATTCTCAGTCAGATGTTAAATTATAAATTCAGCATCTATACTCATGAATGGGATGCATTTTTTGTGTATAATATTGTAGAGATGTGGTTAGCATACCCATTCATAATGACTATAACAATGGGTGCAATAGCAAGTGTACCTAAAGAATTTATAGAGGCATCATATATGGATGGGATAAGCGTTTTCTCTCGGTTTAGAAAAATCATGTTACCTTTAACAATTAAACCTATACTCTTTGCAACAATACTTACTAGTGGCGCATCGTTACAGGCGTTTATGGTACCGTTACTTATAAACGATGGTGGACCAACAACTATGATAAAGTTACCAGGATTTACTTCAACCCTTGGAAATGCAAACGAATTAATGATCCTTTATGGATACAATAGAGCCTGGCTAGATCAACAATATGGTCTTTCGACAGCTACATTTCTCGTAGTCGTCGCTATTCTATTCATATATGCATTAATATGGTTTTACTTCATCTATAGAAGAGGTACCACAAAATGAAAGTATTCAAATTTAGGTATTATATTATCAAACTGACATTAACATTAGTTGCAATACTAATAGTCTTTATGATTCTTTATCCATTGATGTATGATATCATGACTTCAATAGTAAGTGGACAAACATTAGTGACAAGCATTAATGATATGACAAAACGTGGTCTATCAGTATCGCATTATTTATCAGCCATAACTGATCCACATTTCATTAACGCAACAATAATAAGTATTATGGTAGCATTAGTGAATATCATATTATCACTACTAATAATAACACCAGCAGCCTATGCATTTTCAAGGTTTGAGTTTTTCGGAAAGAACACATTACTAATACTTTATCTAATACTTAGTCAAATAGGTGGAGGGTTTGGAATTGCAAGCGTAATAGCATTGTACGTATTTTTATTAAAACTTAATGCATTAGGGTTACCTGTAATAGGTAATCCATTAGTCTTACCAATCATATACACATCCACAGCAGTGCCATTCCAGACGTGGTTAATCAAAAACTATTTTGACTCATTACCTAAAAGTTTAGATGAAGCTGCATTTATAGATGGTGTTAGATGGAATGATATAATATTCAGAGTGATCTTGCCAGCATCAAAACCAGCTATTATAATCATAGCATTATTTGCATTCATGGGGGCATGGGGAGAATTCATAATAGCCAATTTTCTAAGAATTGAGACATTAGCGGCATACATTTATGAAACAGCCACAGGACAAACAATATATTGGAGTGACTTCGCTGCAAGAACACTACTTTTCGCAATACCAATAATCATAATGTACGTGTTGACACAAAAATACATAGGAGAAGCAATGAAGTACGGAGCTGGAAAACTCTAAATACTTATAACTAAAATTAAAATCTTATTCTTTATACTAAGTAAGAGTTACCTGTGTTTATGTTTATATTTATTTGTGTTTTTGTGTTATGTGGTGCTAGAAATGGTTAGAATTTTGGTTACTGATCAAGTTCATGAAAGTGGTTTAAAATTGCTCAAAGAAAATAATTTTGATGTCGATGTTTTACTGGGAATTGATGAGGGTAATCTTGCGAGAATTGTTGGTAATTATGATGGATTGATCGTAAGAGGGAGGACTAAAGTTACTGAAAGAGTTTTAGAAAATTCTGGTAAACTTAAAATCATAGTACGAGCAGGTGTAGGACTTGATAATATAGATTTAAATGTTGCAAAGAAAAAGGGTATTTTTGTATATAATACACCTGGTGCGCCTTCTGTCGCTGTCGCGGAATTAACTGTTGGTTTAATTGTATGTGTTTTGAGAGGTATTGGTAAGGGTTATTATGATCTCAGGCATGGTAAATGGAGTAAAAATGAACTCATGGGTCGTGAGATTCGTGGTAAGGTTGTGAGTATTATAGGGTTTGGGAGGATCGGTTATGAAGTTGCTAAACGTCTTAAAGCGTTTGATGCAAAAATTGTAGTCTATGATGTAGATAGGAATAGAGAAATTCTTGCAAGAAGTCTTGGTGTTGATTTTGCTAATAGTTTAGAAGAAGCTCTTTCAGTTGGTGATATAGTTACACTTCATGTGCCTTTATTGCCTGAGACTAGACATTTAATTAATGCTGAGAAAATAAAAATTATGAAACGCGGGGCTTATTTAATCAACGTAGCACGTGGTGAAGTTATTGATGAAAAAGCTCTACTTGATGCACTAAAGAACGGTCAGTTATCTGGCGTAGCATTGGATGTTTTTTCAGTTGAGCCTCCTAAAGAACCTTGGGAGCTTGAATTACTTTCTCTTCCAAACGTGATCGCAACGCCACACATAGGAGCTCAAACAATTGAAACTCAAGAGGCTGAATCATTAGAAGCTGCAAAAATCATTATAGATTTCTTTAAAAAATAATTTTTTATTAAATTTTGCAAAATTAAAGTGGTTATTGGTTTGCATATACATGATTGTTATTTTATCGTTTGTAAAAATATATTAATCAATTAATTTATTTTCAGTATGCTGAAATGAGTGTTGTAGAGCTAAAGAATGTGACAAAGGTTTATAGGTTGCCTGGCGCACCAGAGGTTTGGGCATTAAGGAATATAAACTTGAAAGTAAGGAGAGGGGAATTTCTATCTATAATGGGACCTTCAGGTCATGGGAAAACTACATTGCTTCAGATTATAGGTCTGCTTGATAAACCAACATCTGGAACTGTTATTATAAATGGTGTTGAAGTTAATGGTCTTAGTGATAATGAGCTTGCAAGGTTTAGAAATAAAGTATTAGGATTTGTTTTTCAACAGTATAATTTGATTAATAGAATGAGTGTCCTAGAAAATATAGAGATACCATTAATAATAAGAGGGATTCCTAGGAGTAAAAGAATTGAGATTGTGAAAGAAGCATTAATGATGGTTGGCGGGGATCTTACATGGCTTACTAAAAAGCCTTCTCAATTATCAGGTGGTCAACAACAGAGAGTAGCAATAGCAAGAGCTATCGTGGGTAATCCAGAAATAATATTAGCGGATGAACCGACTGGTAATCTCGATTCAGAATCTTCTAAGATAATAATGGAAACATTTGTGAAACTTAATAAAACTGGTAAAACAATAATCATGGTCACGCATAATCCTGAAATTGCCATGTGTAGCGAAAGGATAGTATTAATTAGAGATGGTATCATAGTTGGTGAAGAAAGATCAGACCCTAGTAAAAGCATTCTTTATGTTAAACGTTAACCTCCTATATTTTGTGAAGATAAACTAAAAACTTAAATTTATCTGAGAATTATTAATTTGAGTAAAAAATGAAAAATCGATTTATTGCTGCATTTTTGATGATTTTTATTTTATTGGAGATTCCGCTGTATCTTCAATCTGTGTTTGCTTCAGGTAATTTTACGTTAGTATCTACATTATGGGGTTCTCAATCTAACCCTCAAAAGGTTTATCCTGGAAGTAGTAATGTAAGATTTATTGTTCTAATTAGGAATGATTATTCAAATTTAGTCAGTGTTGTTGGGTATCTCAGCTTACCTTATGGATTTTCTGGTACGAATGGTGGAAATGTTTTAAGTGCTGTCGGTTACATATCAACAAATAACACTATAAGATATAATATAAATAAGGGGGAAATCTTTGAACTTGATTATTTCTTAAATATAGCTGGCTTTTTAGCTCCGGGCACTTATTACGGTAATTTGACCTTGAATTTTACTAACTCTACATTTTCAAACGGTAATTTTACTATGAATGTGCCAATGACAGTTAGTAGTTTTCCAACATTTAATTTTCAAATTATTAGTGTATACTGGTCAACAACTGGAGGTACTATAGTTAACGCTGTACCTGGCACAAGAAACGTTGAACTTAACGTTATTCTTAAAAATATTGGCACTGACAATATCAATAGTATATCGGCTCAACTAATTCTAAACAAGCCATTTAATCCTAATAAAGTTATGAGTAGTGCACAGCAAGTAAATAAAGGCAGCACGTTTACGCTAACGTTTACAGGTATTTCAATTGATTTTGCCAGCGCACCTGGTAACTATATGGAACAGTTAATGATTAACTCTACTTTTATTGGATACGGAGGAGCTACTAGCACATACACAAATATGATTAATTTATCATTAGTAATAGGGAACTATTCAAATGCAGGAATACAAATTGTTAGTGTTCAGTGGAATGGTGGTGAAAAGGTTTATTCCGGATCTAGGAAAGTTTCATTAGATGTAGTAATACAAAACATGGGAAGCTACACAATAAGTAATATGTTATCACGTATAATTCTTCCTAGTGGTTTCACCAATGCATATGGTTCAAACATAATTAATACAACATCTACTGCTGTCCTAAATTACGGAAATAGTATTACATTAAACTTTAGTCCAATATACATAGGTGACTCTACAAAACCTGGTATTTATTATGTTAGACTTGTTATTATGTCAGTTGTTTCAATAGATAACACAAATCTGATAGCAAAGGATAATTTTACCATACCGATTTATGTTAATGATTTAATAACACCAATTGATCTGGTAAGTGTAGATTGGTCTTATAATGGAAATCCAGCACCTGCTTTACCAGGATCGCAATATGTAATACTGTCAATCACTTTTGTAAATAGAGGAGAAGATACATATTCAGGTTTTCAACCGAGGTTAATACTACCCCGAGGTTTTACGGTCTTTGGAACTAGTGCAGATCCTGGTCCTATTACGCCAGGTTCAATATTTACGGTTAGATCTTATGTGAATGTTAGTGATACCGTATTACCAGGGAATTATATTGCGAATTTAACTTTAAGGTTTAGTGTAAATCCATCAGGTATAAATACTGTTGGATCGATGAACTTCTCAATACCACTTTACATAATGGATCCTAAAGGTTTTGATACCAAAATATCCATAGTAAATGCTTATTGGGGCACTGGTACCCCTAATCCAGTTTATCCAGGATCTAAAAATGTACCTTTAACTGTTGAGATTGTTAATGTTGGACTTTATACAGCACAAGCTGTTCAAATAGGTATTTCTGCTCCTGAAACTTTCACACCAATAATTAATTCAACTAGCGTCACATCTACATTACCTTCAGGTTCCTTTGCCTCTGCTGTCTTGTATTTTGATATATCACCACATACTACTCCAGGATCTTATGTGTTCTTAGTGAACGTGAAATATTTTATAAGTGTTTATGGTGCAACAATATATAGATATGTTAAATTTGTTTTTGTATTGTATGTATCTCAACCAACTTCAGGGCCTCCATATATTAATGTAGTTAATTCGGGTTGGCTTAATAATTATCCTGTATATCCTGGGACTCAGAATGCTACATTCAGTTTAACTATAAACAATGAGGCGCCATTTCCGATTGCTGGGATTCATTTAAAACTTGTTTTACCTAGAGGATTTACACCTGGAGTCAATGGAGTAGAATCATACATAGGAGGCCCAATACAGCAATGGCAAACAGCGTCTGCAAGTTTTAGTATAAATGTTAATGCGAGCACATTACCTGGATTATATACTGCATCCTTAAAAATTGATTATATTTTATTGAGTGGAGGAAATAACTTAAAGAATAGCGAAGAGAAAGAGATAGTACTACGTGTAAACTCGTTAAAAGGTTTTGAATATATTACATATAATTGGGTCGGATATGCTCCGAACCCGGGTAATGTAGGAGCTACTTTGATTGTTCTTGTCAGAAATACAGAGGTGCCAACTATGAAGGGAATCGTTGCAGAGATTCAGTTACCAAAAGGTTTTAACTCTACAATAACTGGGACAAGAGTTTTTAATGTAACACCTTATATATTTACTTCTATAAATCAGGTTCAGAATTTATTACAACGCACACCTGTTTCTAGCTTACAATTTATGGTTCCTCAACAAGCAACACAAGCAAATCTCGGAGATTTCCTGGCAATACCTATATCAGTATCTATTAACAAAAATGTAACCCCAGGCTATTATCCGATAATAATAAAGCTTAATTTTTTAGATCAATGGAATGTTGTTAGGAACGTTATAGTTAATGGAGACTTCTGGCTACCAGGTTCATCAAACATTATTCAAGTTGTAGAAGGAAAATCTAAGTTATTAGTTGGTAATAGGACTGCAGAAATCAATATATATCTTAGGAATAATGGTTCATCGTCAGTTTACAACGTGTATGTTGCAATAACTAACATGGAAGCACCAATCTCGATATCGTCAACTGTGAAATATATACCTATAATTGGGCCCAATTCTGAAGTGCCCGTATCATGGGTTGTATCCGTAAGCCCTTCAATCAGTTATTTGGGGTCAGTACCGATAGTACTTTCAATTACTTTTGTAGATCCTGCAGGCTTCAGGCATAATATTACTCAGACAGCAATTCTTTTCATAGAAGGTCTTGCTGAAATAAAGTTCGTTGATGTAACCGTGGAGCCAAAACCTATCTATTTAGGTTCCACAATAACAATATCGGCAACATTAATCAACTTAGGAACTTATAAGGCCGGAAACGTTGAGGCATGGTTAGAGGGTAATGACATAATTACACTTTCTAATTCATATACGTTTGTGGGTGATATAGATGTTGGTTCGCAAATACCGATAAGTTTATCAGCTAATATAAGCAACAAAGCTGTAAATAAAACAATCGTGTATATAGTAATTAAATTTAAGAATGTTTTTAATGAAATAACGACTGAACGGTATCCGATAGTTCTGAACATTACATATAAACCTCCACAGACGCAAACACAAGCGCAGAGTCTTATTTTACCAAATGTATACGAACTTTTAATAATTGTAGCTACTGTTATATTCCTATCAGTAAGTGGATATATGATCTATCTCTTGTATAAGAAAACAAAGCATTAAGTGATTATTTATGATAAGGGTTAGTGATATTTTTAGATTCGCTTTCTCGATACTAACTGAAAAGAAATTAAGAGCTATTTTAACTATTATAGGAATAGCAATAGGCCCTGCTGCTATGGTCACGATAATAGGTACAACCCAAGGATACTCGTTAACTATAGTAAATAGTCTCACTTCATTAGGCCAGAACATTATTGTAGCTTTTCCTGAGAAAGGTTATAGTTTTACTGATAATACAGTTAACACTCTTAAATCATTAAGCTATGTGAAAACAGCAATACCATTTTATACTTCACAAGGTATAATAAAAAGATCTGACGGATCACAACTTACTGTTTCAATTTATGCCACTAACCTAGATGAATTGTTTAAAGCCGTTTCTAGTTTAGAACTTGAAAGTGGTATTATTCCTAATCCTACATCATACACATCAGGCATATTAGGTCATGATATAGTATATAAGGATAATAATAAGTTGATCAATGTGGGCGATTCCGTAGGAATAAAGATTGTCATTGCAAAAGGTAATAATTTAGAAGTAAAAAATATCAATGTAAGGATTTCTGGTATATTAAGTAAATACGGCAGTGCATTAGTCCTTAACCCTGATTCAACACTATTTTTGCCTCTTCAAGCCGGTCGCTCATTACTATCGATGAACAACTACAGTGGAATATTGGTCGTTGCAGTAGATAGTTCGCATGTGGTGAATATAGTCGATGAAATCAAAAATAAATATCAAGATTTAGTAACCACATTTGCATTCCAACAGATTGCTAATATAATTAGTTCAGTCGTAGATACATTAAACTTTCTGCTTTTTGCTTTATCTTCATCAGCATTTAGTGTAGCAGTTACTGGAACAATGGCTACCATGTTCACATCTGTGATAGAAAGAAGCAAAGAGATAGGCGTGCTTAAAGCAATGGGATATTCGAATGCGCTTGTTCTATTGTTAATCACAACTGAGGCACTTTTAATGAGTTTATTAGGGGGCATAATGGGAGTAATAATTGGAGCTATTGGAGCTAACATCCTTTCTTCGGCAGGTTCGTTTGTAATTAGGGGAGTAAGCGAATCAATAACAATAAAAGCAGGGCCTTTAATAACTATTGATCTAATATTAAGGTCTATAGGTATGGCTATAGTTGTTGGTATAATAGGGGGTTTCATACCAGCTTATAGAGCATCTAAGATACAACCAGCTATTGCACTTAGATACGAGTAATAGTTTAATTTTTAAGTATCTTTCTCCATGCTTTTTATTTTCTTTAATATGTAACGGTCTATTATTGCTGTTAGACCGTATTTACTGAATGCTTCAAGTTCAGCTTTTAGGCCTATCTTCTTAAATGCTCTAAGTTGTTCTGCCCATATGCCATCGCTATATCTAGGGTCTCTTTCTAATGTTATTAAACGTTGTACATCGATAGTGTTTAGTTTAAGTGCAGGTAAGTCGTATTTTTTAATATCTGTTGCCCATATGCCCACCCACTTGGCATTAGGTGTTGCTAGAAATGGTATATGAGCTGCTTGTGCTGATCCTGATGTGATGACCCTTGCGATGTGCATTCCCCATGGATCCGCATCGGTAAGAATGTATACCGGTAGTCCTAATTCTTCATGTAATCTTCTTATGACAATTCTGGTAAATCTTGGTGCTTGGCCTCCGGTATCTATAAGGATTGCATTTAGTTTGTTGTAAAGCCCTTCTTCTATGAATCTTCTAAACATTGCTCCTTTTTCTACAGCTATAACCATTCTTGCGTTTGTTTCGATGAATTTTGCTGTTGCAATAGAAAGTCCTATGTTTTTGCCATCAGGATCTGACATTAAGTTTACCTTTAATCCTGCGTGGCTTTCAGGTGTTGTATATTCAATGGTCAAATCACCAAATATCGAGCTTTTCTCTTCAGGTAGAATGTTAAATGTTTCGCGTGGTACACCTAGTATGCTTTCTAGCTCAACAACTACATTATCTGATTCATCTTGTTCATCAAACTTGATTGCTTCGTCGTTGAATGAATGATAGTATAGATCTCTGAGACTGCACGATTTGCCCTTATCTACTAGATTTGTTTTTGCAAAAGCTGCAACCCACATTAATCTTGCGAATGCCTTTGATTGTTTTATGTTTGAACTGCTCCTTATTGACATTTTTTCTCCTAATTTTACTACTCCTTTTTCTGGGTCATATATGATGTTTGAAACGCTTCTTACAGGCAGTTTTATTTTTGGATATAAACCAGATTCTAACTGTTTATATACTTCAAGACCAAGAAGTCTTAATCGTTCCGATATATTCATTCTATCGTTATTCATACTCATTGTTTTGCTACCTCCTCTATTTGAGTTTCAGTAAGTACTGGTTCAGGTAATCCTGTAAGTTCAGAAGAATACTTGGCAATGAGCTTTAAATATTTACTTAAAACATTGAGTCGTGTACGATTTATCTCTTCAAAGCGTTTCTTATTTAGATATGCAGATAAGTGTCTTGCATTTTCTCTTAATCCAAGCTCTATTTCTCTTGCTACCTCAGGCTGTTCTGCGATGTACTCTTTTCCTACAGTCTTATAAGGTATTTTTGTGGAACAAATGTGGACAAAGAATGCGATGGGTTCATTGTAGATTTTAATCTTGTAATTGTTCCAGTCAATCCTTTTAATAACTTTCATTGAGACATCACTGTATACATCATAAAGGAGTGGAATTTTATTAGCAAACCTGTAAAGATTTACCTCACCTTCGCCTGCAGGTTGTATTTTTCCTCCATAAGCAATTGCAGTTTCAACAATAAATGGATGACCTTCATAAGATGATGGAGGTCTTTGAACAGCATGCACAAATTCTGCACCTGTAGATTCTTTAATGCCAATTTTTAATAGGTCTTCACCTATGGGTGAAAGACCAGATGCATCAGGAGGTAAAAATTCGCTAAAGTTTTTCATTGCCGCAGAAAGCTTTACTATCATATCCTGGTTTAATTTTTCAACACGCAGATCTGGCTGAAAACCTACATACTCTAGGAATTTTTCTGCTTTCTTAGGACCCACACGCTGAAAATTCTCTATTAAAAATTCTTTTAGAGTCATACCTTTAGATTTCGTTATCAACCTTTTTAATAACTCTACATCTACACCATGCGGATGTGGTAAGATTTCATGTGGTTTCTTTGGCATATTTTCTGTCTTTCTTTCAAACGTATACATCACACCATCTGGATCAATAAACCTGATCGATGCGTAAGGTAGTATCATAGATGTTTGCCACAAATACTCTATTATACGATTTTTTGCTTTATAATAATCTCCTATAAAAGAAAAGCTTATCATTGTTCCATGCCAATCATCCGTGTTCTCAAGTATTTTTCTTTTAAGTTGTAAAGGTTTATTTCTGGTTATGTCTATCATTAATTCATAGTAATAAATAAACCGAGATCCTAATGTTGCGGATGCGACTTCAACTGTAGTATTAGTGGTAATTTGCCCATAAAGTATAGCCATTTTGCCGCCTAGGCCAAATAATCCTCTGGCTTGTCTTAACCTGTATTTAGAACCATAAAAAACTTGCCCAAACGCTGAAGGAATATGCTCTTGAGGAACTCCACCACCATTATCTATAACACGTATTTTAAGTAATTCTCCATTCTCCGTCATTTTGCTAGTAAGCACTCCGTTAGTGTCATCAACTTTTATCATGCGTATTTCAACATCAGGAGGTATTCCATTATTCTCACATGAATCTAAAGAATTCTCGACAAGTTCCCTGAGTATTGTATATGTAGCTCTGGCAGAATTGTCAAAGCCCGCTATTTCCTTGTTTCTATAGAAAAAATCAGCAGGAGAAATGGATTCATACTTTTCTTCTATCAAATCAAGCTTCACCTCCTAAACTTTTTAATGATCTTATTTTCTGAGCTGACTTAAAGCGTTCTAAGAATCTATAAACTGCAGTATGCGGCGAACCATCAATCAACATTTCTATAGCCCTTTTAGCTGCTTGAAGTTGCTCAAAATTACCTATTATGACTACCTCATTATTGCTAATACTAATACTTGCACCAGTAAACTCGATTATTGTGGATTTAGTCTTACCACCAGCTCCGATAATTCTCCCCTTCACTCTAGTAATGTCATTAGACGATGATAAATAGTCCTTAAGATTTATTATTTCCATAAAAGTATCAGGGTCTCGTAACCTTAATGTATCGTTTGGATCAAATCCGTATCCGTAGGCTTGGATCATTTCTCTTGCTCTTATTATATCGCTCTGTCTAGAATCTTTATCAACATCAATAGTAATTTCACCAGTCTCTCTCTTTACAGTAATTTTGGTTCCAGTAACTTTTTCTACCTCACGAATAAACCAAGAATCTTTACCTAGTATAGATTTAAGACGAGTCTCAGGAATACTAATAACAATCCTTGAAGGATACATACTGCTCACTGCCAATCCAAAATAAATTATACTTAATCTTATTTTTATCTTGTTACCACAACTGTTTAAAGGTACAGTCAATGAATATAAATGAAATATTTTATCTTGAATCGCTTAATAATTCTTCTATTAAATGTTTTAATACGCTTAATTCTCCTTTTTCAACAAGCTTTAAAGCTTCGGATGTACTATTATTTACAATATCGTTCACATTGTAACCAGACGACAAATATCTTCTACCTTGCAATACCGTGGATACATGATCGGCCAGTTTTACTAATTGTGCCTCAATACTCTTTCTTTCTAAATATTCTGCAAAAAATTTCTTTATAATATCCATTTCATCCTTAAACATATCAGAGAGAATCATCATTTCTATGTTTTCCTTCATGCTCATTGGAAAGTACTTACCTAATGATTTAGGAATGTCTCCAGTGATTGCCTCAGCCCA
The DNA here is from genome assembly GCA_049976445.1 of Thermoprotei archaeon. Lineage (GTDB taxonomy): Archaea > Thermoproteota > Thermoprotei > Gearchaeales > WAQG01 > JAVZOV01. The sequence goes on from JBMFIF010000002.1 coordinate 57,802, forward strand.
ATCATGAATTATACTCATAGAAAGCGCCTTTGATAAATCAACTTGAACACCAGAATATATAACTCTTTGAGAAAACATGAGTACAAGACTTGAAACCTCAAAAATGTGTTCTGCAACAGTTTCACATAATTGCAATGGAACACCACGTTGAATCCATCCAATCCTAGGAATATTCTTCAAAACACCTATGAACTCAACAAAATCATGAAACTTTGACATATGAATACCTATTTAATCTTCGCATAAATATTTTACCATCAAATATGCAAAGCTAATCTCGTTATACGCTATGGGCATGATGGGGTTGTGAAGCATGAAGCTCCCCAATTTTAGTTGGGAGTAGTTCACTTTAGAGTTAAGTTTATTTTTAATGGAGGTTTTAGTAAATAGATTAGAATGATTGATGTAAGATATTTAATTAATCAAATGAGCCTTGAAGAAAAAATTGGTAACCTGTTTATGTTTGGTTTTGACAGTACTGATGACAGTAGAGCTGTTACAGAAAGATTAAAAATTATTATCGACCAGTATCATGTTGGAGGAATAATTTATTTTTCTAGAAATTTAAAGAGTGCTAAACAAGCTGCTGAACTTTCTAAATCAATACAATCGTTATCAAGGCGTAACAATTATGTGTTGCCCGTTATCATAGCAACGGATCAAGAAGGTGGTAATGTAGTCAGACTAAGAGATGGCACAATATTTCCTGGTAATATGAGTCTTGGTGCTATAGGTTCTAAAAAGATTACTTATGAGGTAGGTCGTATTATTGGTAAGGAATTGATCTCAGTAGGAATAAACATGAACTTGGCACCAGTTTTAGATGTGAACACAAATCCTGTAAATCCTGTGATAGGTATTAGATCGTTTGGTGGTGATCCTGAGATGGTCGCATCGTTAGGTGGAGCATACATTGAAGGTCTTCATTCTGAAGGTGTACTAGCCGTAGCAAAACATTTTCCAGGACATGGTGACTCATCGTTGGATTCTCATTTGGATCTTCCAATAATAAATAAAGATCTTGACGAATTAATGAAGATTCATATAAAACCATTCATGGATGCAATTAGTATGTTTAATGTTGATGCAATAATGACTGCACATGTAGTATATCCAGCTCTCGACAAAGAAAATCCTGCAACGCTTTCTAGAAAAATATTAAGAGAATTTTTGCGCGAAAAATTAGGATTCAATGGGGTTATAATGACAGATGATATGGAGATGAGAGCAATAAGTGATAGATATGCACCTGGTGATGCTTCTATTAAGGCATTAAAGGCTGGTGCAGACCTCATACTTTTCTCTCATACATATTCTAAACAAATTGAGGCTTATAATACTGTTCTTAAGGCAGTAGAAAATGAGTATATTACAAATGATGAGTTAGATGAGAAGGTTAGAAGGATTCTTCAGCTTAAACTTCGCGTTATAGATCATATGAGTAAAATAGATCCATCGATTGTCGGTAAGAAGGAACATCGTGACTTTGAATTAGAAGTCGCTAGAAAGGCTGTAACATTGTTAAAAAATAATAATAGAGTATTACCAATTAAAGGTGAACGAGAGGTTATAATTGTTGAACCAAAAATAGGTATTTCATCACAAGTTGAAGAAAAATATCAACCATTATATTTATCTGAAATACTTAAGAATTATCTTAAAATAAAGAGTGTAGTAGTTAATAAGGATTTAAACGATGATTATTACAGTAAGTTTTCCAAACTCTTAGAAAGTAATAGTGCTGCTGTATTTTTAATCGTAATTTCGTCTAAAGATGGTGTTGAATTCTTTAATAAAATAGTGCAGAATAATAACTATAATAATGATACTGTAGTGGTTCTTTTTAAGAATCCTTTTCTCATAAATTATTTAAATACTAATCGCAGTGATTCAATAATAATAGGATACGCTTATACACAGTGTATGATTATTGCAATTAGTGAGCTTATCATAGGAAAAATTAAGCCTAATGGTAAATTGCCAGTTAACTTAAATGAAGAGTATAAAATTGGTTATGGTATGAGAGATTTTTAGGTGATCTAATGGAGTTGTATTATGGAACACCTGAAGAAGCCGGATTAAATAAGGTACGATTAGATAAGATTCATGAGTTTATGAAAAAATACGTTAATGATGCCTTTCCAGGTGCTGTAATACTTATTGCGCGTAAAAGTGTAATTGCATTTCATGAAGCATATGGCAGCTCACAGATTATACCAGTAAAAAGAGAAATGACAAGGGAGACAATATTTGATCTAGCATCTCTTACTAAACCTCTAGCAACATCAATAATAACTATGAGACTAGTTGAAGATGGTCTTATAAATCTAAGACAAAAAATTTCAACAATATTTGATGAAATAGGGAAAGATGAAATAAAGCGCGAAATTACATTATGGCATTTGCTCACTCACACATCTGGGTTACCTGCATGGGAACCTTTTTACAAAGGCTTTAAAGACAAAAAAGAAATAATTAAAGCTGCACTTAGCGCATTTCCTTCAAGCAAACCCGGTGAGAAATATACATATAGTGATCTAGGCTATATTATTTTAACTGGTATTGCAGAAGAAGTTTCTGGTAAAACATTTGACAAATTATTCGAAGAATATGTAGCATCACCATTAAGCCTTAAAGATACAATGTTTAATCCACCGGATTATTTAAAATCCCGCATAGCAGCTACAGAATTATGCGAATGGAGAGGAGAAGTTTTAGTTGGTTCTGTTCATGATGAGAATGCATATGCAATGGGTGGTGTAAGCGGTCATGCTGGACTTTTCTCAACAGCATTGGATATCGCTAAGATAGCACAAATGATGCTTAACGGTGGAATCTATGGATCAAAAGAAATCTTATCTAGATCTTCCGTTCAGATTATGATAAAAAATCATGTTAAAAATTTAGGTGCTGGTTATGGTTTAGGGTGGATGATAAATAATGCCCCCAATGGAACATCAGCTGGAGATCTGTTTTCTAAAGAATCTTTTGGACATACTGGCTTTACAGGAACATCTCTTTGGGTTGATCCGGAAAAGGAGTTAATAGCAGTTTTACTTACTAATAGAATACATCCCTCAAGACAAAATACAAAACTTATAGAACTAAGACCAAAAATACATAACCTGATAGCATCAACTTTAACAAGATATTAATTTCTGAAATTCACATACTTTCTGTTGGTAGTTGAATCATTTTAGGATAAATTTTATACTGTTTTAAGAAATGATGGGTATGAATTGGTTCATACTAATCTGGTTCCACTACCGTTCTAGAGGGAAAAGAAATCAAATGCATAAGAGGACCCTACAATCATATCAGGAGGAAGCTCCAGAAGAAGGGACTCCTAAAAAAGGATAGAGGAGGCATGAGCCCTCTTGAACTGGCAAATGAGGTTGGAGGATAAAGCCCCCAGCTGAACATCAGAAGCTCAGCCTTTTAGGAGTAGCTCATATAATCGACATTATTGTGTATAATGAATCTCAGTACTTAAGCTCACCAATTTTTCTATAATTATTTAATGTTGTTCATTATTGAGAAGGAATTCAATGTATTCTTTTATTACTGTAGCATTATTTCTTTCTTTGTCTTTGGTTGCATAAAGTAATGTTATGCTATTTTTTTGTTTTATTATCTCGATTAATTTTTGTAATGAAGGATTATTTTCTAATTCTTTAATATACCTTTTTTTAAATTCATTCCATTTAGCGGGATCATGAGAAAACCATTTCCTTAAATCATTTGAAGGTGCAATATCTCTAAGCCATAAATCTATTTTTGATTTCTTTTTGCTTAATCCTCTAGGCCATAGTCTATCTACTAAAATTCTGTAACCATCATCTTCAGATGGTTCTTCGTAAATTCTTTTTATTTTAATCATTTTTCTCATTAAAAAAGTGAATTCTCATCTAAATATTTTTGACGGGCATTAAATAAAAATCATCATTAACCATTATTTGAGTGTTAAATCAGATAATATTAAAATTGATTAGTTAGATAAGTGAGTTTTGAGATTTTTATTAGATTATTGTACTTTAAATAAAACATCTATGATCTTTTGTATATATTCATAAGGTTGCTCTACGCGTTCAGCAAAATCCATAGAAATAACATAATAAAATAAATTTCCAAGGAATATTTTTAAATAAAACTCATCGATCATTTTTCCAGTTAGGTTCTGTATTTTTTCTTTTAATTTGGTATAGTTTGAGTGATGAATTTTTTTGAAGGTTTCTTTAATTTCACTGTATCTATTTGCTATTCCTATGGAATAAAGGAAAAGTTTTCTTTCAATGGGGTCATTGTATTTTAGAATATATTTTAATGCTAGATCATTAAGCATTTCTTTAACATCATTATAATGTTTTTCTATTACATTGTTTAATACTTCAACTGGTGAAACACTGATAGCAATCTCTTTGATTAATTGCTCTTTGCTTGTAAAATATGTATAAAATGTGCCTTTGGAGAGTTTAACTTTTTCCATTATTTCATCTACTGTAGTCAAGTCAAAACCTTTTTCAGCGAATATTTGACGTGCAGCCATGATGATTAATTTCTTTTTTTCGTTATTGCTATTCCTCATAATCCTACACATAATTTAGTTCTGCATAGTTATATACTTTTTGGCTAACTAGTCAGTCAAAAATATAAGTATCTTTAAAGAAATATATAAGTGAGAAATTATGGGTAATACTAATGGTTCGAATTCAATGGTTAATGCTATAGAATCATTTAAGGGTATTGTAGATAATCCATTGAGTAAGTATTTATTAAGATATTTAACTGGTTATTGTGAGAAGGATCATGAGAATCGGTTAGAGGTTGCTCTTGAACTTTACTTAGGAATTAGGAAAGATGCTTGTTTTTCTTGTCGATCAGCTTCTAAGGTTGTTAGTTACATTGTTAAAAAAGGTGCAAAGAGTTTTGGAGTTAGTGAGGATCAATTAAAAAGTACTATGAAAGATTCGTATTGGAGAAGAGGTCTTATTAGTGTACTTAAAGGTATAGCATTTTTTGGTGTTCGCAAGCCGTTTGTACCAGGGGCTCCGTTTCAAGTCGTATGGAATATAACCAAAGCGTGTAATATGAACTGTTTGCATTGTTATGAAAGCGCTGGCATAAAGGGTAATGATGAACTCACTTCTGAACAAATTCATCAGGGAATAGATATACTTGCTGATGCTGGCGTAACTATCTTAGCGTTTTCTGGAGGTGAGCCAACAATACATCCTAATATAGTAGAATTCATTAGTCATGCTCACAATAGGGGAATGTACGTAGCTATTGCTACTAATGGTTATGTTTTAGCCAATAAGTATGTTATAAGAAAATTAAAGAGTGCAGGTTTAGGATATGTACAGATTAGTCTAGATGGTCTGAATCCAAACACTCATGACTCATTTAGAAGGGTGAAGGGTGCTTGGGAACATGCTGTTCGTGCAATAAAAAATAGTATTGAGGAAGGATTATTTGTTGAAGTAGCTACTACTGTTACAAAATACAATATTAATGAAATACCTGAAATGATTAAGTTTGTCAGAAATCTTAAAGCTAATTGGTTTATGTTATATAATTTTGTCCCTACAGGGCGTGGGAAAGAGATTATAGAAAGTGATCTTTCACCGAGAGAACGTTTTGATCTTTTAAAATTAGCCTATTCAGAAACAGGTGATGGTGGTTTGCAAGTGCTTTCCACAGCTCCTCAGTATGCTGCTGTTGCGCAAATGTTTAATAAGAATGGTAAGAATATAATACCAACTCATTTCTATAATCCTGAATATAATGATCCAAAAATACGTCAGTTAGCAGAATTTATTGGTGGTTGTGGTGCTGGGAGGTTTTATATATCGATCGAGCCAAATGGAGACATATATCCATGCGTATTCTTTCCACATGTAGATGAAGTAAAAATCGGTAATTTGTTAAAAGATGATTTCGAAAAACTTTGGAGGGAACATGAGTTATTATGGAAATTACGAAATAAGGATATTTTAGAAGGATTCTGTGGTAAATGTGCGTTTAGATATACATGTGGGGGGTGTCGAGCTCGTGCATATAATTATTTTGGCAACGTATTAGCACCTGACCCAGGATGCATTTTTAATTCTAAAGAATGGAATAAATTAAGGTCTGAATTGCTTATTAAATATCATGCAGAGGAAACACCAGCAGGTAATATTCTCATAAGAATAAATGATACACCATGACGCGCATTATTCTCATAAATCCTATAGATAGAACTCAGATCACTAATAGGCTTGGACTAAAAGCACCACCACTAAATTTAATGTACCTTGCGTCTGCGCTTGAAAAAGCTGGATTCTATGTTAAAATTATAGATGCTAATCTTTATAATATACTACCGCATCAAATAGCAAGAGTAATAAAAGGGTTTAGACCTGATATTATTGGTTTAACAGCTGCAACCGCTACCATAAAAACTGCTTTACATTATGTATCAGAAATCAAAAAGGCTATATCAAACGTATTTACCATAATAGGTGGACCTCATGTTACTTTTCTTCCAACAGAAACATTGAATATGTCAAAAGATTTAGATGCGGTAGTTATAGGTGAAGGTGAAGAAACCATCGTCAAGATAGCAGAATCTTATGAAAAAAGTAATCCGGAATGGCTTTCTAACATAAGAGGAGTGGCTTATAGGATAAAAAATCATGATTCAAGTAAAATAAAAATCACACCCCCAAGGCCTTTTATTAAAAACTTAGATTTAATACCATTCCCGGCTCGTCATTTAGTACCGTTTAACGAATATAAGCTGTACAACAAGGATACACCCATAGGTAGTATGATTACAAGTAGGGGTTGCGTTTTTGCATGTAATTATTGTTCATCCTCGCACCTGATGGGAAGAATGTTTCGAGCACGCAGTTCAAAAAATGTAGTTGATGAAATCGAAGAATTAGTATACAAATACAATGTTGATACAATCGAATTTATTGATGATATTTTCACTCTAAACAAAAAACGTGCATTAGAGATTGCTAAGGAAATACGCTCTAGAAAAATTGATATAAACTTTGTTGCATCATCTAGAGTTGATACTATAAACCGTGAATTATTAACAGAATTAAAAAAAGCTGGGCTTTCAACAATGTATTATGGTGTAGAATCAGGTTCAGAACGCGTTTTAAAATTAATGAATAAAAGAATCACGTTATCACAAGCGGAAAAAGCCATAAATGAAACTAAAAACATTGGTGTTAGTACACTAGCATCATTCATACTAGGTTATCCAGGTGAAACTCTTAATGAGATGTGGGCCACTATAAAATTCTCTATAAAACTTAACCCAGATTATGCACAATTCTCCATACTCACACCATATCCTGGGACACCAATATACTATGAACTTAAACAAAAAGGATTAATCGCTACAGAAGATTGGGATAAATACACAGTATTAGACCCAGTTATAGAATATGAAAAATTAGGATTAAGCAAACACATAGTCTCAAAAATGCTCAGAGAAGCATATTTAAGATTTTATCTAAGACCAAGATACTTATTAAAACGAATAACAATGTTAAAGGCTCTAATATATACAATGATCAATACTTATATCTTACCTATTTTTCAACACAAAGACTCATTAGGTTGGTATAAGGACCTAAGCACTCATCACGATTGAAGACAGAAGATTTTCACTCCTAAAATGCTCACCAATCTGTTGTCACTCCTTTAAACCTTCATTATAGAAAACTGTTCAAAAATATTACTGATAGAAATTTAATGCTTTTTTACATAATTTTTGTCCCTTAATCTTCATAAAGTGATGATGAATCTTTCATCGTTGAGCTTATTTATTGGGTAGTCGAATCATTTTAGGATAAATTTTATACTATCTTAAGAAAAGATGAGTATGGATTGGTTCATACTAACCTGACTCCACCACATATTTATCAAGTAGCATTTTTCAAACTACAACACACACAATTATGTAGCAAAGCAAAACTTAATTAATCTTTATAAATTGTTTACGATATCTATTTATTCATAAAATGATAAATTCTCTTGAGGTGTTTTAATTGAAAATATTACCGTGGATCATTATAGTGATGATCTTAAACTTAATGTTCGTAATGCAAGCACCTATTCACGCACAAACGTTACCTCCAAACAGAGCAATAATATTCCCAACACCATTATCACCTGCGGTTGTTTTAGTTGGATCAACATTTAATGTTACAATAAATGCGCCTCAAAGTGCATTAAATTGGACAGCCCAAGGATATGGTATTAAACTAGTAAATAATACATTAATATCTTTAAACACGACATTTTACATTACCAACACTTATTATAATTCATCAAATAGCCTGTGGATCTTAAGTTTAAACGTACCTGATACTACGATACCCGGACTTTATACGCTTCAGGTTATCTTTCGTCTCGGTAATTCGATTTTAAAATATGTTCAGGAAAAAAGTGTATGGATTCTTGATAAATGGCCTGATAGGTTACGTATTGCTCAATTTACCGATGTTCATATAGGTGTTCCTGAGGCGATAAGTCTCTTTACTACTGGGATTATTAGTGCTCAACTATTTAATTCAACTGTAGTATTCATAACTGGAGATGATGGTGATACTGCGGCTGAATGGCAAGAACTAACTTTTAGGCAGCTTTCATTACTTGCACCCACACTACCAACTTTTGCCATACCTGGAAATCACGATGCTAGAACAACAGCCTATGATGATTATGTAGGGCCTCGTCAATACTTCACAAACTTAGGAAAATTCCTTGTAATAGGAATAGATACAGGTGAAAATGGAGCTATATCTTATAACACACTACGATGGATGCAACAAGTACTAATGTTATATGGCGATAATAAAGTCAAAATACTCCTTATGCATCATCCCTTATTCAGTACCAAAGTACAAGGTTATCTCAGCACATCATTATCAAACGTTTCAACATCAATGCTATATTATAGCTGGGCTGCTAACCCTGACATCGCCAAGGCTCTTCTCAAGACTATAGAAGACTTTAACATCACATTAATCTTAGCTGGCCATGTGCACACAGACAGAATTGTTGTAGTAAATTCAACAGTAACAAAATCACTACACTGGTTTATAACCACTACAACAACAGGAGAAGGAAGGCCTGAATATAATGGTTTTAGAATAATTGACATAGATAAAGAAGGCCATGTTAACATACCTTTCATGCCTCCATGGGGAAAAATCGAACAATATCCGAATAGTATTCCTATAGATAAAACATGGTCACAAGGATACTTAGATGCAAGACTCATATATAATAATAAAAAAATAGTAGTAACAGTTAACATTACTAATGCTCTAACTTACGTTAATTTAAATTCTGTAATAATACTTAACTCAAACAGTAGTGTTACGTTATCAAACTATAAAACATATACTAACTCTTATGGATCAAGCGCTTCAGCAACATTATTAAGCAGTACAAGTATTGCAGGATTAAACTATTATGCAGTAAAAATAAACGTTCCATCAAGAAGTGGTATAAGAATAACATTAGCACCATATGATGATACTGATGTACCAACAGGAAAAATAGTATACACATTACCACTTCAACCAGAACCTAATGCCCCAATATCGGTATACATACAAGCATCCGATACAGGCTGGGGTATCTTGAGAGTATATGCAGAATATTTATATCAAAATAAAGAAACTGTTATCGAATCAACATATGAACAACCATACTATAAGATAACATTACCAGGATTTCCACCTGGAACAGTTATTAATATTACAATAAAAATTACTGATGTTGCAGGTCATGCTACAACATTGACCCTGCCCATAAACTTCGGCATCATATCTACTACATCTACTACGACGTTAACCCTAACTACTACGACCACAACATCAACTACATCAAAAACCACTACAACAATCACAACGACCACTACAACTATAACCACCACGAGTACACCATTATTAACAACCACTACAGAGACCTTAATAACGACCAGCCCAGTTAGTATTATTAATCCATTAACCGTTATAATAATAGCCATAGTAATAGGAGTGATACTATTTGTTATAATTGTCAGACGTAAATAATTATTCTAATTTTTATTTGAAGCGTTTACTTAAATTATTTTACTAAGAATCATTCCAATAATATAAAAAATACCGAAGAGTAAAGTAAATTTAGATGTTTGTGGTGCAGCAGTATTTGGAATTTGTTTTGAAAAGCGTTTTATAAGGCTTATTAATTTTGGAAGTGTTAAGAAGATTATAAGTGATGGAATTCCCAAAATGTTAATGATAATGAACAATATAACTAAAATGAGCGGTGATGTTACTAATATATAGTATAATTTTAATGCATTTTGTTTTCCAATAAGGATTGGTAGTGTCTTTATATTTGAAGATTTATCATATTCATAATCTCTTATTCCATCAATTAATAATACAGCTGCTACGAGTAATCCTATTGGGAATGAGATTAAAATTGGTTTGAAGGAGATTATTCCGGTTTGTGCATAATAAGAACCTAAGAATATTAATGGTCCCCATACTATAAACACGGCTAGCTCTCCTAATCCTTTATACTTGTATTTTAATGGTGGACCAGTGTATTCTAACGATATTAATGCACCGATCAAGCCTAAAAATAAGATTAAAGGTCTTCTTAAGAGGTATAAAGAAAATCCTGCTAAGACTGCTACAAAAAAGTATCCTATTGATATTTTAAGCGTGTGGTGCGGTTTAAAGATGCCTGATATTATAGGATGTGGTCTGTATCTTGTGGTTGGGGCATCGGGCTTATCTACCCCATAAAGAGTATCAAAATAGTCGTTTATTACATTCGTATAAGCGTGCAGTGAAATAGCACCTATTAAAGTAATTAGATAAATAATTGGATTAAAGATGTTAAGTTCATAATAAGCATAAGCAATTCCTGATGTTACGGATGCGATTGTCATAAGGAAACTCCAAGGCCTAGTTATATACACTACATTTATAATAAATTTCCAAAGATTATTAAAAGAACTTGGCATTATCATCACTTCTTTACAACAATATAGGAAAAATGACAATAACTAACTCTAGCCAAATGATATGCGTAATCATTGATGGTATAATACCAAATTGATAAGCTACGTATCCTGTGACTAATCCTACTATTAACGCTGCTATTACTAATATATAATTAAAAGTGGCTATGTGAACCATCGAATAGTAAATCGATGATAAAATCCATGGATATTGTACATTATTAATGAATATGCCTTGGATAAATCCTCTCCAATAGATTTCTTCCATTATGCCTATTATTATTAATGCAATACTTAGAATTATTTTGTTTGTATTCAAAACCATACCATATATGCTCAAAACTAAATTTTCGAAACCAAGATAATAGCTAATCTTACCACCTAACAAAAAAATTATGTAAAGCACAAAAGATGATACGACACCGATAAAGATAGATTCCAACTTAGATTTTTGATCTTGTACGTTAATTAAAAGACGCATTAGATCATTTTTAAAGAATATTACAGTTGTTAATCCAAGAAAAGTAGTCGCTAAGCCCATTGAATATAAGAAGGTATTTCTTAAGATTACGAAAACTAATGGCCACACAATTAAAGGAAAAGTAAATAGTAACATATGCGAAATGTTCTTTCGCATCATCTAATTCACCTTTATAACTATTTTTCCAAAAACCTCACCACTCTCTAGAAGTCTATGCGCTTCAGCTATTTCCTCTAAATTAAAAGTTTTATGAATTATTGGTTGTATATATCCCTTTTTCACTAACTGAAACGCATCCATAAGTTCCCATACATTTCCAGTATGCATACCGATAATTTTAATATGTTTTAAGTAAATCCTTCTCCAATTAATTGGTAATAAATCAGAATCTCTTACACCAAAAGTAATTATCTTACCTCCTACTTTGACAATATCTAAATCTACTGATCTTGATATTGCAGAACCTATTGGATCTATAACTATGTCAACACCTTCACAGCTTGTGAATTCTTTAACTTTATCAACTAAATCACTCGAATTATAATTAAGCACAAGATCAGCTCCTAATTCCTTCATCTTCTGAATTTTCCACTCCTTACTCGTGACAGTTATAACATGTGCACCAAAAAACTTCGCTATTTGAATAGAAAACGTGCCAACACCACCACTACCACCCCAAATAAATACTGTATCATTACGTTTGATATTACCTAATGTAACTAATGATCTCCAACTAGTCAGCAATGCTAAAGGTACGGCTCCTAATTTCTCAAGGTCTAATTTAGATTCGATTTTTACTAAAGATCTAATTGGAACTTTTATGTATTCTGCATAACTACCATCAATTTGAAACCCTATCATTCTCCATTTAGAGCACATATTCTCTAATCCTTTTAAACATGTTTTACAATAACCGCAACCGATGACAGGATTAACGATCACAGTATCACCTACACATACATTAGTAACGTCATCACTGACTTTTTCAACATATCCAACCACATCACTACCAAGTATATGTGGGAATTTTATAGAAATACCGGGATAACCATTTCTAACAAGCGTATCAATCCTATTTATAGAAGTATACAAAATTTTCACAAGGACCTCTCCTGAGCTAGGGATTGGATCTTCAACTTTTCCTAGTTCAAGAACTTCAGGTCCACCGTGATGTCTAATAAAGACTGCTCTCATACTTATCACTAAATAAATCAATAGAAAACAATATATAAATATTACCACTATATAATAGTAATATATTTATATTAATTTCCTTCATGAAATAGTATTCTCTTAAAATATGCTAAGAAGTTAGTAAAGGGATTAAATCTAAATACAATTATATTTCAAGACCGAGTTTATCTAAAATTTTTTGTAATCGTTCTATTTCATCTAACAACTTCATACCTTTTTCTGTTAGTATATAATATTTTTTCTCATCATCCTCAATTTTTTTCACTAGTTCCTTTTTGATCAGATAATCTAATACCGTAGTGAGCCTGTCGTAAGGCATTCTAGAACCATACATGATTCTTGTGATGGAGGCTTTCCCCTCTTCATTAATGGTCTTTAATATATCTCTTATAATTCCAACCCTGCTTCTTGACTGCTTTCGCATTTGTTTTCCCTCTCATTCTCGTAAACCAATCAATAACAATAGCAATCCACATGGTCTTAATATTTCTGAAAATACAAGAAAATCTGGTGATGTTTGTAAGAAACCACCCAAATCCATAATGTGTTGAACCAAAAGGATTGTGAAACCAATACCTGTAGAAATGCTTTTGCGTTGCAATGTATGATAAGATAATATCGTGAGAGCAAACAAAGAAACTAAATGTGCGCTTAAAGCAAATGGAATTATCTGGTAAAATTTCTTACTAATTTTACTATAAAAATATGAAAAAACCATCAGCACATAACCAAAAGCATCCATGATAATAGCAACTAGGTAAAAATATATTAACCAAAATGACTCTTCTGTTAATGGTATTAATGCAAATATAAATGAAGATAATGATACTAATACAAAACCCATGCCAAGAAAACCCAAGCGCTCATCAAGCACAGTCCAATAAATTTTTAAAAACCTAACAGCAATCAATGATGCTATAAAAAAAAGCTAAACCTTCTAAAATAATTGTCGATAAACCAACAACATCAATCATTATCCTCACCTTTGCACATACGACTTATAATTGTACTACGATGAGATACC
>JBMFIF010000003.1:0-70012 GCA_049976445.1 Thermoprotei archaeon
GTTCTGTCGAGCGTTTCTTTAGTTTTTGCATAGGTTTCGTGCTTTCTTTATGTGAATTCTGGTGTTCTTTGGTTTAAGGAGTGTTGAGCTTTTCATGAACCTCTTCGCTTATTGGTATGTGAACTGGGAGTGATGTCTTATGTGGACAGTCTCTTCATAACCCATACCTCATGTGTATCATTATACATGTGAACGTTATTATCGCTTGAAACATCACTGCTAGCCTCTCATACCTCACCACTGCTCTCCTAAACGTCTTTAACCACGAGTTAAACCTCTCTACAGCTGACTTCATCACCCTATACCCCCTCTCATCATACGGTATCGGCCTCCTCCCATTCCTAGGGTTTACCGGTATGTTTGCCTGAACACCGTCCCTCTCAAGCTTAAGCCTTATCTCATCCGTATCGTACGCTGAATCACCATAAAGCCTCAACGGCCTATCCCTAAGCCTACCATAGACCTCGTCGAACATCCTCGAATCGTGAGTATTTCCCGGGCTGATCACTACGGCTAATGGTTTAGAGTCCTCATCAACCATCACGTGCACCTTAGTCCCCTTCCTATGCTTGAACCCATCATAGCCTACGCATTCACCACCCCTTTTAGCCTCGATGGTTGTCCACTGCCACGTTTTCACAGCTTTTCGTGGAGGATAGGAGGTTCATTATCTTCTCCCATATGCCAAGTTCTTGGAGTCTTCTGAGTCTCCTCCAGGCTGTTACGTATGAGCCGTATTTTCTGGGCATCTCACGCCATCTGCAACCGGTGGTGATGACGTATAGTATGCCGTTGATCAGGGACCCGTCGTCGCTTGAGACTTTCCTACCCCTCTTAGGTTTGGGGGGTAGGAGTGTTTTAATGATGTTCCACTCAACGTTGCTAAGCTCACGGAATTCCATAGATAAAGGATAGAGAGTAAGGCTTAAATATTTTGAAACCATCTCAATATTAAACATTAAAGCTAGAAGGTTATGATGTTATAAATCATACCTCATAAAGTGAAGATAGTGTAAATTGTTATACAACGGCGTTGTATTTAAATAGGTGTATGTAATTTATACTTTGAGGCGTGAAAAGTGCTTGAAGCGTCAGAGCTTGAAAATATAATAAGGTTTGCTGATAGATTTACTCTTGGGTTTGAAAATGGTAATGGTTCACAGTTTTTCTTAAGAATATCAGTTCCTAATGGTATTTTAACGACTGAGCAATTTAGAACTATTGCAAATTTGGCTGAGATGTATGGTAGAGGATATGCTGAAGTTACTGATCGACAAGATATTCAATTACATTGGGTTGATCCGGAAAAAGCGTTCGAGATATTCAGTGTTTTAGATCAAATTGGTTTTACTACTGACAAATGTGGCCAGAGTTATCCTGGTGCACGATATGGTGACATAAGAAATATCGTTGGATGCCCAGTTGCAGGTGTCGATAAACATGAAATATTTAATGCATATCCATTGGTTAAAGAGATGAAGAGATTTTTTACCGGAAATAAGGATTTTCTTGACTTACCAAGAAAATTCAAGATATCAATTTCAGGATGTGCGATCAATTGTTCCTCACCAGAAATTCAGGATTTAGGATTGATTGCCTTAGCTAGGGGAGAAAAGATAGGGTTCATACCATTCGTGGGTGGTGGTCTTGGATATCCACCTAAATTAGCGAAGCCTTTAGGCATTATTGTAAATCCTGAAGATGTAGTTAAGTTTGTTGTGACTGTTGTAGAAATATACCGAGATTATGGAAGACGAGATAATAAGGCGAAAGCTAGATTTAAGTGGTTAGTAGAAGAATTAGGTTGTGAGAAATTAAGAGAGATTATTGAAAATAAACTAGGAATTACCTTCGAAAAATATAATCATATACAATTATCAATTAGTGGTAAAGAACATACTGGTATAAATCCCCAAAAGCAGAATAATCTTTGGTATATCTGTGTACCACTTTTAGGTGGTCGTTTAGATTCAAAACAGATGCTTAGTTTAGCATCTATTGCAGAAAAATATGGTTGGCCGGAAATAAGACTCACACCACATCAAAATATAATACTTGTAGGTATTCAAGCAAATAATATAAAAATTGTACTTAATGAGTTAGAAAAGATAGGACTAAACGTAGGTATCATGACTATGAAATATTATGGTGTTGCATGTCCAGGAGGTTTTTGCGGCAAATCACCGGAAGATCCTAAAGCTAGGCTTAATGAGATAATTACATATATCGAATCTAAGTTTCCTAAGGAATTAATAAAAGATATACGAATTTACATTAGCGGTTGTCCAAATGCATGTGGTAAGCATCCTATAGGGGATATTGGTTTACAAGGAGTTTACATAAAGGATAAGAATAGTATGCATGCGGGTTATAATATATTTCTCGGAGGAGGTCTAGGTTATTTACCTTCATTTGCGCGACTTATTAAAAGAAACGTAAAAGCTGACGATGTTAAATTTTATATTGAAAGAATAATAAGTGCCTATCTTAGGGATAGAAGAAAGAATGAAGTTTTTAAAGATTTTTGTAACAGGTATACAGATAACGAGCTGCAGAAATTAATGGAGGTGTGTTTAGATGAGTGAAGTTAATAAAGAGAAATATCATGTATTGGATGCGAAAGGTTTATCGTGTCCTTATCCGCAATATTTAGTTTTTAAGACTATGGAGAAGCTTTCTTCAGGAGAAAGGTTAGAGATTATTTTGGATAATCCGCCATCTTACAAACTTATTCAAGATCTTGCCAAAAAGAAGGGATATAAAATAATAGTTGCTGAACAAATTCGTGAAAACCTCTGGCGAATAGTTCTGGAAAAATAATATTAACCTAGGTGTATATTTTTAAGTGGGTAAAATGCTTACATATTTTGAATTTGCTTCAAAAGTAATATGTCCAACACTTAGGGCCATGATAGCACACAAGTTAATTAAAGATTATAATTTTACTCAAAAGGAAGTCGCTGATAAGCTTGGCATCAAACAGCAGGCTATAAGTAATTACATGAGAGGTATTAGAGGACGCATGGGATACTTATCAGAACGTTTATCTAAAACTGAAAAAGTCATCATGTGGTCTGAGCACATCGTACAATACATAATTAATGAACGCGATAAGGTGGATCCAATAGATATTACAATACTGCTTGCTGAAGCATGTAATGACATACTAAAAAGCCGTGTAATATGTGAAATACTCCCTAATGAATTGGTATGTACTGTATGCAAACAACAATCCGTAAATTGTCCTTATACTATAAAGGTATAAGAAAATAACTTTTGAAAAACAGTTCTTAATAATTTAACACAGAGATTAATAGTTATTAAATGAGCAATAGTTAAATACTGGTTTTTAAACCTTTGTTTAGGTGAGGTAAGTGTGAATAAGGGCGATTTCATATTAATAGATTACGTAGCACGTATAAAAGAAACAGGGGAGATACTAGATTTGACTCTTGAGGAGGTTGCAAAAAAAGAAAAATTTGCTAGATCAGATGGTATTTATGAACCAATGCTAGTGGTTGTTGGTAAGAATTGGGTACTTAAAGGGCTTGATGAGGAACTTGAGAAAATGAACGTTAATGAAAGCAAAGTTATTGAAATACCACCAGAAAAAGCATTTGGCAAAAGAGATCCTAAAAAGATAAAGATCGTGAGTGTAAGAGAATTACCAAAAGAGGGTGGGCCTATAAGGGTTGGTTCGGTTGTGACTGTTGAGGGTTTAGAGGGCATTGTATTAAGCATAGGTGGTGGAAGGGCTGTTATTGATTTTAATCATCCACTTGCAGGAAAAACGATTATTTATGAGGTAACAGTACGTAGTGTGATCGAAAAGCTTGAGGATAAAATAATGGCCCTTTTATTCAGAAGGATACGCGGATTAGATAAGGGTAAAATCCAGATAGAAAAAATAAATGATGAAGTGACAGTTCGATTACCCTCTGATATATTAACTGCAGAAAACATACAATACGCGTTGAAAGGTGTGGCTGATGATATAAAGGAGTTACTTCCAGAAATTCGTATATTAAAGTATTTAATAAGTTTCGAATTACAACTGCCTAAAATTACCGAAAAAGCAGAAGAACAAGGGAAAAGTACTAATGAGACTATAACAACTGTAGCGCAACACGAGACACAACAAACTGCATCTCAAAATACAACTTCCCAGCAATAAGTCAAAATTTATACATTTTTAATTATTTTTTAGTAAGTTTAAGGATTACTGGTAAAACTAAGTGTTAAACATTTGAAGATGATAATGGCCTTTTTATTGTGTAACGCGTTCTACAGTTACTTTTATGAATGTTTCGTTGTTGTATGATTGTTTTTCTCTCCATACTTTTACTATTTTTATTTTATCACCTGGCTTTAAACCTTCGGGTTTAAATAAATCAGGCTGCTGTGATTCGACTGATGCTGGTTGGAATGTTATAGTTAATCCTTCAATGGCATATTTTGATTGTATCATTAAAGTTATTGGCGCCTCTGTTACTTCTACTGCTATTACACCATCTTCACTTATTAAGCATTCATGTTTCATTGATCGTACTTTTAAGATTTCATAAATTCGTCCTACTTCTAACTGTGGATTTCCTGTGCATGACAAGAAAAGTTTGCAATTATGACATTCATCAACAGGTCCGGTAAATATGAATTTTTCTCCTATTCGTGCCATTCTTGATCCTACTAATGTTATTATTTTTTTCCCAATATGACCACCTAAATATCATAGTATAGGAAAGCTTATATAAATGGATTTTCTTACTAACAGTTGGTGTAAATAACTTCTAGAGGTGTATGATTAAGTGTCAATGATAAATATGAGTTCCAAAGATATGAGATTACGAACAGGAACTACAACTGTTGGAGTAGTATGTAAGGATGGAGTAGTTCTAGCAGCAGATAGAAAAGTAACTGCAGGACATTTAGTTGCACATAAAATAGGTAGAAAAATTTTACCTATAGATACACATGCATTAATTACCATTGCGGGATTGGTAGCGGATGCTCAAGCGCTAGTAGATGTATTACGAGCTAATGCATCACTTTATCGGATAAGAAATAAACGTCCTATTCCAATTAATGCTATTGCAAGTCTTGCATCAAATATATTGTTTGGATCGAGATTTTTACCATATATAGTCGAAGTTAACATAGGCGGGTATGATTTACATGGGCCTTCATTGTATTCAATAGACTTTTTTGGTTCTGTTACTAATGAACGAAATTATGTTGCTAGAGGCTCTGGTTCGCCAGTAGCTTTAGGTGTACTTGAAAAAGAGTACAGGGAAGGAATTGCAATAGATGAGGGTGTTCGTATTGCTACCTTAGCAGTACATTCGGCATCACGTTGGGACTTGTATACTGGTGGTTCTGGCATTGATGTAGCTGTAATCGATGCTAACGGTTACAGGTTTTTGGATGATCACGAAATAATTAGGATATTATCATCATGATCATTTATAGAGATTTAACAAAAAGATGGGGAGCAAAATGGGACTGCAAGCAACAGATATACAGACCAGAATAACTCGTGCATTACTCGAAAACTTGCCAGCTGATGCTAAGATCACACGCATAGAATTTGAAGGCCCATATTTAGTATTATATACAGAGAGTATTAAGGCTGTAACTGGTGAGGAGGGTTTAGCTGCAAAAATTGCTAAAGCAGCGCGCAGAAAAGTGATTATACGACCAGCAGAGTCTATTAGATTACCAGTAGAAAAAGCTAAGGAGTTTTTAATAAAAAATATTCCACCTGATATAGGATTACATGAGATATATTTTGATGAGCTTAAAGGCGAAGTTCACATCTACGCACTAAAATTAGGGCAATTAATAGGTAGAGGAGGAATGAACCTTTGGATGCTTATGAATGAAATAAGATGGAAAATTGTTCCACATCGAGCGCCCGTCATGCAATCAGAAATTTTTAGGATTGTATCTGAACAGATAATAGCTTCTAAAAAGGAACATTTAAAAACATTAATGAGAATAGGACAACGTTTAAATCGTCCGCGTATATACCAAAACGAATATATACGTATTATACCATTAGGAGGTTTTGGAGAAGTAGGACGTAGTTCTATTCTTGTGGAGACCCCAAATAGTAAAGTTTTATTGGATGCTGGAGCGAGACCTGGCGCGAAAACACTCTACGATGAGTATCCGGCATTTCATATTGATGGATTAGATATTGAGGATCTTGACGCTATAGTAATATCACATGCACATTTCGATCATACTGCAGCATTACCTTATCTTTTCAAATATGGGTATAGAGGTCCTGTTTATATGACTGAACCTACACTGCATCTAACATATTTAATTATAAAAGATTATCTTGATGTTGCTTTAAAAGAAGGACGCCCGTTACCTTATACTATGAATGATGTACGCACAATGATGCAGCATGTCATAACAATAGATTATGAAGAGGTTGTAGATATCGCTCCTGACATAAAACTTACACTTTATAATGCAGGTCATATTTTAGGTTCGAGTAGTGTACATCTTCATATTGGTGATGGCTTACATAACATAGTATATAGTGGCGATTTTAAGTTTGCCAATACACGTCTTCTTAACAAGGCGTTTAATAATTTTAAACGTGTTGAAACACTTATAATAGAATCTACTTATGGTGCACCAACAGATGTAATGCCATCTGTTGAAGAGACTGAGCAATCTCTTATAAAAGTTGTCAAGGATACTTTAGAGCGTGGCGGTAAAGTTTTAATGCCTATGCTTTCAGTAGGACGAGCACAAGAAGTCATGCTTGCTTTGTATGAAGCAATTGAGAATAATAAGATGCCTAAAGTACCTATATATGTTGAAGGTATGATATTAGAAAGCACAGCACTTCATACTGCATTTTTGGATGAGCTTTCATGGGATATTAAGAATAAGGTGTTTAAGGAAGGTGTTATACCATTCAAATCAGATTATTTCTATATGCTTCATGAAAAGACTGATAGATCAGAAATCGTAGAAGGTTCACCATGCATTATAATGGCTCCTTCAGGTATGCTCAATGGAGGACCAGCTTTAGAGTACTTACGTCTTTTAGCTAATGATGAGAAAAGTACTGTAGTATTTACATCATACCAAGTTTCAGGTACATTAGGCAGACGATTAAAAGATGGTATCAGAGAGGTTATGCTGCCTGACGAAAAAGGTATAGAACGACTTGTCACTGTAAAAATGGACGTCCAAAGTATAGAAGGATTTTCGGGTCACAGTGATAGAAAACAACTTTTAAATTATATCCGAACTATGCCACAAAAACCTAGATTAGTGATAGTAAATCATGGCGAAAAATCAAAGAGCTTACAATTAGCTAATGCAATAGAAAAAATTTTTAACATAAAAACTGTAGTACCGGAAGTTCTTGAAGCAATTAAAGTGCACTAGACTACTATCGAAAGCATGTACTTCATAATGGATGTAAAAATTTTTATCTCAATAATTCTGCTACTACCCTCCAGATTTTATCATTAAGATGATGTAAATTTCTAGCAACTTTTCCATGTTTATCTTTAATTAATTGCGACCAGTTATCTAATATTTCAACAACAGCTAGTGGTCTATTATTTAATTGATCAACTACAACAGCTAACATTCCTTCTTTAAGTTCTCCTACAATTTTAGTAATACCTGGAGCCATTACATCTGCTCCATTTATTATATGAGGAACAGCTCCTTGATCTACATACAATCTTGGAAGTTGAAGTATAAGCTTTGAAGTGAGGAAGGGCATCATTTTATTATTTATTTCTATTATCTCGGGTTTTTTATCTATCAAATAAATTATTTCTCCACTTTTTAATTCTATGTATTCTATAATCCTATCTGATAGATCTAATTTAATATTGTTTATTTTTAATTGCTCGTTCAGTTTTTTGCTATCACCTTTGCTTAGATAAAAACGTTTTTTAATCTGAGCGCTCATGATTCTACATAACTTATAGAAAAACACATTTATATATGAAACTGTTAAACATCATTAGTAGTAGAAGGTGAGTTATGTGAGCCGTAATCCAAACATAGGCGAGGTACAATCTAGAGATTTTCTACAGGCAAGCATAGGACAGACAGTATTAGTTAAATTAAAGGGTGGCAGATTTGTAAGAGGAATTCTAAAAAGTTTTGATATGCACATGAACCTTATATTATTAGATGCAGAAGAAATAGATGAAAATAAAAATACACGTAAACTTGGCACGCTAGTTGTACGTGGAGATAACGTAATTCTGATATCACCTTCATAGGTGAGTATCAAATGAAGGGCACATCATCAATGGGAAAAATGAACCGAACTCCTACACATATAAGATGTAGGAGATGCGGAAGGCACTCATACAACATCACAAAAAGATATTGTGCAGCTTGCGGATTTGGTCGTACAAGTAAAATAAGACAATACAGCTGGCAGAATAAAAAAGTTAATGGAATCAGACTTATTTAGTACTGCTATGTTAAATATCATGGGCCGGTAGTTCAGCCTGGGAGAATGCCCGCTTGGCATGCGGGAGGTCGCGGGTTCAAATCCCGCCCGGTCCACTAATCTTATCAATAATTTTGCTGAATTATTCAAAAATTTGAGTACTTTAGTAAAAATGGAAACTTGAACTATAAGATACTTAAAAATGAAAGCCTCACTCCTAGGAGTGAGGAGAGGTTATAAAACTCTTTAGTATGCAGGATATTTTAAAGGGGCGATAGATAGATTTTTAATTAATGCTATTATTTTCGATTAGGGAGGTCGAAGGGATGTCTATAGTCGGGATTCGAAGGTTCACGAGTGAAATTAATAACTTAGTAGGGCGAATAATAGAAGTTCATACATCGCTTGGTAAAACATACATTGGGCGTTTATCTGCAATAGATCCGGATAAACTAAATATGATACTTACAGATGTTTCTAGTGACGGTAACAAATATCATGCCGTTGTACTTAATGGCTCAAATATAACAGAGATATTACTTAAGGAAAAACCATTCGATATGAGAGCATTAGCTGAAAGATTAGAAAAAATATTTCCTAAGATGGTTAGATATGATGAAAGCACACGGTTGATAATTGTTGCAGAGCGTGTAAAAGTTGGGGAACAAGGCGTTATCGAAGGAGCAGGGCCTATTGCCGAAAAAGTTAAGTCAATATACGATCAATATATGAAAGAAATTCAGTAAGATGAATACGTAATCGTAAAATGAGCTTCGAAATACTGGATAAAAGCCTTTGTGGGAGAATTGGTCTACTTAAGACTAGGCACGGAAACATTAAAACACCTACGCTCTTGCCAGTTTTAAACCCTGTAAAGCAAGAGCTTTCTGCACAAGATATTGCTAAAATAGGTTTTGATGCGGTAATAACTAACGCTTATCTTCTTTGGAGAAATATGAAGGGAAAGCCACGAGATGTTCATGATCATTTAAACTTTAATGGGCCAATAATGACGGATTCTGGAGCTTATCAGATTTTACGTTATGGTGCTGTTGAAGTTAAGCCTGAAGAAATTGTGGAATACGAAAAATTAATCAATAGTGATATTGCGGTAATACTTGATGTGCCAACCGGTCCAGATGATGATTGGAATAAGGCTAAAGAAAGTGTGGAAATAACGCTACATAGAGCAATTGAAAGTAATAAAATAAGGGATCATGAAAGACTTTGGGTTGGTCCTATCCAAGGTGGTAAATATCTTGATTTAGTTAGGTTATCAGCTAAATCAATGTATCAACAGGGTTTTGATATATATGCTGTAGGAAGTCCAACTGGTTTAATGGAAGGTTACAAATTTAGTACGGTATTGAAAATGGTGATTACTGCGAAAAGTATTATTGGTTCTGGGAATCCATTACACTTATTTGGCGCGGGCCATCCTATGTTCTTTCCGTTTATGGTTGCGGTTGGGGTAGATTTATTTGATTCTGCCGCGTACGCGCTTTATGCACAAGATGGTAGATATATAACTTCATCAGGTACTTTTAGGATAAACGATTTAAAAGAATTACCATGTAATTGTCCTGTATGCTCAAAAGCCTCTGCAGATGATGTAAGAAATATGTCTCAAGAAGAAAGAAAGCGTTTTTTGATGATTCATAATTTGTATGTTAGTTTATCTGAAGTAAAAAGAGTACGCCAACACATAACTGAAGGTACACTCTGGGAACTTTGTGAAGAAAGAAGTCGTGCGCATCCATCCTTGTTTAACGCTATGAAAGTTCTTGTGAAGTTTCATAAATATCTTGAACGATGTGACCCAATCACTAAACCTGTTATTCATGGTCTCTTTTTCTATAGCAATGAGACTGCATTAAGGCCTCAGACTTATAGACATGTAATGAGAATTATATCAAATTATTCACCAGAATTTGTTAAACTTATTATATTACTTCCTCCAGTAATAAATAGGCCATACATCAGATCTTCTGTTATAAGGAATATTATACAACTAATCAATAATACAAAATATGCAAATTCATCATGTATAGCTATTGTTGGCGATCCGTTTATTTTTATACCAATAGAACTTTCTGAAATATATCCTTTATCACAATATGAAGGCATGGCATGCTCTAAAGCTCTTTCAAAAATATTCATAGATAATTTTCCTAATCTCAAATTTCTTGATGGACTAGAAGTAGCAATATCAATATCTGACAAGCACAATAATGATCTTCTTAATAAAATCAATGAATATTTAAGAGAAAAAGGAGTAAAAGTTATCGAAATTAGTTTGAAAAAAGGAGATTCTATGATAAAAATTCTTAAAAATGTGCTTAGTTTGTTATAATTCTGTTATTTATTTCACATGTAGAACATGAATTTTTCTCTGCTTTTTTCATCGAGTGCTTTTTGTTCACTTTCTTTCATACTTGCTTCTATTCTAGCTTCAATTTCTTCTACTTCTTTTCTAATAGATTCTATATTAATTTCTGCGTCATAGTATTCATTAAGTATGTTTAAAGCTATCATTGTCGCACGTGTATCTGGTTCAAATTGTCTAGCATAGGGAAGTATGGTTATAGCAGGAAATTCGTTAAGTTCAAAGTAAGAGAGTAATGATGCTAATGGTCCAAAAATTGTTAAACGTGCATCCATTGGTTTTCCGAAGATTTTTTTAGTTGATGCATATGCACTAGTATACGCGACTCTGTATTCATCATCATTATCACTTCTGTATTTATCTGATAATCCTCCAATAAGGACTGCTTCTTTAAAACCTTGAGTTATAACCCATTCAGCTATTCCTCGTGTTAGTAAGTGCATTTCTCTAGGTTCTGGGGGGGATTCTGTAACCATTACTATAAAGTTTTTTCTTTTGTAAAGTTCAAAAGGTAGTTGGATTCTTGAATCACCCATCTTCACAACTAGTGGTAATCTGTCTAATAGAATATATCCAATATGTTTTGAATCTGACTGATCAGCTATATATCTAGTAGTTAGGTATCCTACTGCTCCAATTCCATGAAATCCTGTAAGAAATATTTTATTTTTTCCTATAGGCTCTCTTATCATCTTATCTTTTAATATTACTGTGAATTTTGTTTTTTCGTTCATTCGTTCTTCTGTTCTCATAATTTTTTTCAACCTCACACTATTAATTATAGCTAAAAATAAATATGTAACTTAATTATAACACTATGAACTACAAGTGAAAAATCATGTCCGAGGTTACAATTCAAGTTTTAGGCGCTGGAGGAGAAGTAGGTAGGTCTGGAATCCTTATTAAACATAAAGAACGAGCACTGCTCTTGGATTATGGTACACTTACGAATGATGAGGTACAATTTCCATTACACGTATCACCAAGGAATCTTTCTGCAGTGATATTATCGCATGCACATTTAGATCACTCAGGTGCACTTCCAATGCTTTATGCTTCAGCAAAAGCACCACCGCTCTATTCAACGATAATGACGCTTGAGTTAACAGATATTCTTCTTCATGATTTTATGAACATCAGCACATCGTATTTACCATTTGAAGAGAGAGAAGTTCAAAGGATGTTCAAGCATTCAATACCAATTACTGCTGGAGATTCAATAGACATAGATGATTTTCACGTAAAATTTTATGATGCAGGACATATTCCTGGTAGTTTAATGGTTGAAGTAGAGGTCAGTAACAAAAGAATACTATACACCGGCGATTTTAATACATGGGAGACAAAACTTCTTAAACCTGCACAGGTACCGGATCCAGGATATGATCTTGTCATAAGTGAGAGTACTTATTCTGGGGTCGAACACCCGCCAAGAAATGATGTCGAGAAAAAATTAATAGAAATATCAACAGCTACAGTAGAAAATAAAGGTTTTGTTTTAATACCGGCGTTCTCTGTAGGAAGGTCTCAAGAGATCCTATCAATCTTTGAAGAACATAACATACCATACACAATATATCTAGATGGAATGGCAAAAGAGGTTGGATCATTATTTTTACAATATCCCTCATTCTTTAAGGATTATTCATTACTTAAAAAAGCATTAGAGAGAGCAATATGGGTTAATTCAAATGCTCAACGAAAGAGAATAGTAGAAAGACCAAATATAGTGGTGACACCTGCAGGCATGTTAAAAGGTGGACCAGCAGTATATTACATGAACAAAATTGTAACCGTTAATAAAAATTCAATAATCTTAGTATCCTATCAAGTTCCAGGCACTCCTGGTCGCAAACTTTATGATGAACGTTTATGGTTCATGTCCAATATTAAAAAAGATATTAAGGTCGAAGCAACAGTCGAGTGGTTAGATTTTTCAAGTCATTGTGGGCATTCTCAACTCAAATCATTTCTAACAAGGATAGACCCTAATAAAATATTATTAGTTCATGGTGAAACACAAAAAGCGTCTGTTCTTAAATCAGAATTAGAGGAGCATGGTATTAATGTCGAAATTGCAAAAAACGGATACGCAATACAGATATAAGTTAATTGCTATTCAATTTTTAAAAGTAACCTTTTTACTATTATTTATGTCATTACTAACACTATTATTTACACTTAATTTACAATATAATGGGACCGGAACTATAATAAGAAATGCTACTGGTACTACAAATATTCAAACAGCAACAGGTGAAGCTGCATTCATGGCGGTTTCTGCACTTATTGGTGCATCTCTAATATTTTTCTTATTGCTTAAGCATAAGTTCACTTTTATTTATCTACTTTTTATCAGCTCAATGTTTATAGTTACATTTGTAGCACTTGAACTACATTTAACATCATTACTGAATTTTAACCAAATTAATGAAAATATCTTGATACTAATGTCTCTGTTACTCTCGCTTATTATAGTTTATTCTGTCTTCATAAATAAAAATATAACAATAAATACTATTGGATTAACATTCTTCGTAAGTATCACAGGGTCATTATTAGGAATCATGTTTACTGATGTACAAATCACACTAATTCTTCTTATATTATCACTTTATGATATTTTTACAGTTACAAAAGGACCATTAAAAAAGATTGTAATAAAAATAAATGAGATCGAAGAAAAAACAATGAAAGGAATCATTTCAGATACAAGTCACATAAATTCTCAAAGTAAAAATGTAATGACAGAAAAAAAGTTAAATTTTCGACGAGGAATGTTCCTTACTCTAGGTCATGTTGAGTTCGGAATTGGTGATATGTTGTTTTATTCTGCAATTATATCTAATGCCTTCACTATAGCATTCTTAGTTTATACTATAACGTTAATAGGAGTAATTATTGGTGTCGGATTTACTCTTTACCTATTAACTCGAAGAGAATTAGTTCCTGGATTACCAATACCATCGTTATTAGGTTTGATAGCTTTATGGATCACAAAGCTCTTTTTAATATAAATGGTTATAATGTTACGATCGGGCATGTAATTTGTTTTATTAAATTTTCAGCTTTTTCTGGTGATATTTTATAAGTATATAATTTTGATGATGTGCGCAATTTTAATTTTACAACATCACCGCTTCTTTTAACACGACATTCTTTAGCTCTTTTAGCAATTTCTAAAAATTCTTTTTCATCAAATATTTCTACTGGCATTTCCGCTCACTTACCTGTCATTATAAAATTCTAGTTAATATTTTTATTGTCATATTCTAAATTATTTAAAAAAGCTTTATAGAGATTGTCCAGTAGAAGCAGAATAATTCTCTAGGATTATCCCCCTGCTGTTAGTAAGGAAGACCTTTGGAGCACTAATTCCAAGCTCTGCTGACAAGTCTTCGGCGATCTTAGAAATACTTCCATCTTCAGCCTTGTAATCAACATCTTTCAATACAAGCTTAATCGACCTTACATAAGCCTCATGAAAATTTTTAGCTATGAAAATTAGGATGAATAGGCATGCAGCAAGCAGTAGTCTCAGCTTGTCATGATAAAATTTTCTTATATAACCATTTATAAAGTAAAGTGCTTAAACTTTAACATGACATGCAAAGACTACCGTTTTGAAGTGATGCACATAACAAAGTGAACCTAATTTTTGATTTTTGTATCTGTTGTCTGTATCATGATGCAGTCTATTTAATCTATAATTCTTAGGCGCATATATTTAACTTTCATATTTCATTAATTATGAGGAAAAATGTTGTATTTATCTAAAAATTAGATGGGCCGGGCCGGATTTGAACCGGCGACCACTGCCTCGTAAGGGCAGCATCCTAACCAGTCTAGACGACCGGCCCTCTGTTAATGTAAGTAAAACGAGATTTTTAAGTATATCGTCATTATTTTGCTGAGTAAGGGATATCGTCTAAAGTGAGTTTATGGATCGTCTATTGAGATTATTGTTGGTTGGCTTTCGGATTCTATTTTTTTCATTAAATCCTCTATAAATTTAATAATCATAGAGTTATCTTGAGTTTCTAAAACTGAATCGCATTCTGGGCATTTGAAGCTATGATCGTATGCTTCATCGAATGTGTATCTTTTTTCAGGATGGTTTGGACATGCAAAAAACATGTTTTGTTTCTCGTATTCTAATCTGGTTTTAAGTTTTTCGAGAACTATTTTTTTTCGTCTGAGTACTACGTTGGCTAAATTTTCGTAATCTAGGCTCCAATAATATGTAAACCAACCTGTGTCTGGTTCTTTTTCTCTTCGATATTTTACGATTCCTACGTCAAAGAGCTCGTAAAGTACTTTTCTTATTACACTCAGTTTAAGTCCAGTTCTTTTTATTAGCCACTCTTCAGTAGTTTCTCTTCTCTCTGAGAGTGCAATAACTATGGGTTCTGCGACTGGCCCTACAAATGTTCTAGCCAGCTTTGATATGTATGATCTGAATTTCGCTTGATTTTCTGATCTTGACATTTTGCTCATTTATTATTTAACCTTAAGATATTTAACTTTTAATATAGCATATTAGCGGGATTCAAGAGGTATTATTCATTAGGTTTTATATTAATTACTTTTTTCCCACGTTCTGATGGTATGATTTGTATTTTAGCGTTGGTGAAAGTTTTATAAAATTCTTTACCTTCAAATAAGTGATCGAGAAATACTGCAAGAGCGGCTACTTCGCTATGAGGTTGATTTGTTACTGAGACATTATATGTTGCCATCTCATAAATTTCTTTAGGCACTTTTGATGCTCCAATTATTATTAATTTATCTTTATTGCTAGTTTTTATCTTATCTATTATAGATGGTAATGGAAGGCCATACATCGTAAGATGTATTACTTCATTTCCGTTTTCAACCCATTTTTTAATGAAACTTCTCCATGAAATGCCCATTTTTAGTATAAATGGACCGCCGAATCTATTTATTACGTCATGAATCTTCCTTTCTATTTTTTCATCTACAGTATCGAATATGATACCATCTGCACCAAATGCCCTAGCTACTAATGCACAATGGGTACTCACTCTTTTGTCTCGTTCAGGTCTATGTCCTAGTCTGAATACAAAGATTTTCATTTTGTCTCGTCAGTCTTTTTAGGCATTTTAAGTTTTGCAACATCACCTAATGTTAAATCTATTGATATAGAATTTTGGCTTAAATTTGTGACCGAGGGGATTTTCTCAATAAGAGGGATGCCCAATATTTTCTCTATTTTCCTTGCTAACTGGATACTAGGAATGATGGACCCCGCCTCAATCTTTTTTATTACAGAAACTTTTTCGCCTAACTGACTAGCTAAAAAGTCTTGGGTCCATCCTAATCTTTCTCTAGCAGATTTTATTAGAGATGGATATTCATCAACAACTTTTATATCCTCATTAAAAATATCTTTTTCGAATTTTCTTTGAACAGTCCTACTACTTGGTTTTGGCTGTATTTTAGATTGTGCTGAGAGCGTTTGAATTTGTGAAACTTGTCTAGTCTTTATTGGCGTACCGTATCGTGAACATTCATTGCAGACGGTTAATTTTGCCCCTCCTATTAAGATAGTAACAGGTTGACCTTTAATAGGTTTACCGCAGATTTCGCATGTAAGCAAAGCTTACACCACTATATAAGTATTTTAAGGTGAAATATATCTTAATCTTCTTGTAAGGTGGTGATTCTTCTGAACGTGATGTTATCACAAATTAGGAGGATAGCAGACTACCAGTTTGGCTTAGGGGTTGGTAAAATATTGTTTCCTGATAATGTTAACATTGAACTTTCAAAACAAGGAAGACCAAGAAGGATTTATTTAAACAATAAGCTGATAGCCACTATACGTGCACGTGATGGATATATTGCACTCACATTAGATGGTGCAAGAATACTATTACAAAGTAATTTGGTAGAAAAAAATATTGTAATCATATCTGAGGATGCAGTACCTTTTGTAAAAAATGGGCGTAATGTATTCGTTAAATTTATTGAGCATGCCCCTAAAGAACTAAAAGCAGGTGAAGAAGTTATTATAGTTAACAAAAGGAAAGAATTAATAGCTGTTGGAAGAGCTATTTTAAATGGTGAAGAGATGTTAAGTTTAAAGTCTGGATTAGCAATTAAAGTTAGGAGGGGTGTTGAAGATTGAGCAGGATTATGAACAGAAACATGATGCGAACTTTACAACGTATGGGCATTAGCGTGGAACCACTCAATGGTGTCAGAGAAGTCCATTTAATATTTGATGATAAGACTCTGAAACTTATTAATCCATCAGTAATGGTAACAAAAGCTGGTGGACAAGATATATATCAGATAGTCGCTGAAAAGATAGTAGAAGAAAGACAGGCTCTCCAAACACCGTTATCAAAACCTGAAGAACAACCTCTAACTATTCCAGAAGAGGATGTGGTGTTAGTTGCAGAGCAAACAGGTGTTTCAAAGGAAAAAGCAAAACAAGCACTAATGCAAACCAATGGAGATATAGCGGCTGCAATACTTATGCTAAAGTCAAAGAGGTAAATCATTTGTTAACAGTACGTACTAATGGTTTAATAGTACTAATTCAAGGAATAAAAGTTCGTTCACCAATTAATATTAACTCACTTAAAAAAATTCTTGAAAAAGCTAATAGTAATAATTACGTTATACAGTTAATTGATGCAGATATTGTCGCTTCTCTTCATCATTTAATCGCGGCAATAATTAGAACAGAACGTTCTTTTCATTCAAAAAGGAATATTTCGCACAAAAAGCACGTAGAATTGCTCTTGCGATTATGTGGTACACGTCAGATTTCTGATGCAATAAAAATTGCTGGTATAAAACCAGATTCTGTTAATGTTATACTCATATGTTATGGAAAAACAGAATGTCCACACGTTAAAACGATCCTTAATATGATTGATGGTGATTTAGAAAATAATATTCTTTACCTTAATAAAGAAAAGAGAAATAAGTTAATCAAGATTTATAATTTACCGTCTAGCATTTCTGATGAAGATTTAATAAAGTATGTACTTTTTAAAACATCGTTAATAGAGATAGAATCGTGATAATGGGCCGGGCCGGACTTGAACCGGCGACCACCACCGCGTCAGGGTGGCATCCTACCAATCTAGACGACCGTTCTGTGCCATTAGGCAGCCCAGGGTTACCCGACCCATAAATATTTTAAAAAGACTGCAATATAACCTATTCGCTTATTTTTTAATGATAAAAATAATATTTCACGCACAATAATAAATTTATTTAAATATCACTCTAACTAATATAAAATGAGGTGAAACAATGTCGGTGAACTCTGATTTAAAGGCTAAAGTAGGGCGTGATTTTGCTTTTCCTGAATACAGGCCTCGTTATCCGCGAGACCCACTCTATAAACTTAGGCATATTAGGGCTGAGCTTAAAATTGATGTGTGGAATCGCTCAGTTGATGGAAAAGTTACTTATATTGTGAACGGAAATCGTTCTCACGTAACTTATATTGATCTTGATGCTGTTGAAATGATCATTAAGGCAGTAAAAAATATTTCTGGCAAAGAATTACGTTTTGATTATGATGGAAAGGTTCTCAGGGTATATCCTGAAACAGAGATTTCGGATGATACTGAGTATACATTTATAGTTGAATATTCTGCAAAGCCTCGTAAAGGCCTTTATTTTATACTTCCTGATAAGTACTATCCAGATCGCGTGCCTCAAGTATGGAGTCAGGGAGAAGCAGAAGATAATAAGTATTGGTTACCAATTTATGACTATCCTAATAATAAAACTACTGCCGAGATTATAATTACAACTCAATCTAATTTCGTAGTAGTATCAAACGGTGATTTAGTGTCTATCATTGAAAAAAATGGGTGGAAAACATGGCATTGGAAATTAGATAAACCTAATTCTACATACTTGTTAAGTATTGCTATAGGTGATTTTTCAAAATTTGAAGAAGTTCATGATGGAATAAAGTTTGAATACTATGTTCCTAGGGGACGAGAAAATGATGTAGAAAGAAGTTTTCGGAAGACTCCTGATATGATGAGGTTCTTTAGCGAATATACAGGTATACCATATCCTTATAAAAGATATGCACAAGTCTGCGTGTCTGATTTTATTTTTGGAGGCATGGAAAATGTGACGGCAGCAACGTTAACTGATACAACGCTTCATGATGAAAAAGCTCATATGGATTTCTTTAGTGAACCATTAGTTGCGCATGAGCTTGCACATCAATGGTTTGGTGATATGGTTACAACCAAAGATTGGGCTAATATATGGCTTAATGAATCTTTTGCTACTTACTTCGAGAATCTCTATCTTGAAAGAGATCGAGGAAATGCAGAATTTATTTATGAAGTATACAGGGACTTACAATCATATTTAGATGAATATAGGACTAGGTATGCGCGTCCTATTGTAACACGATTATATGCTATACCAGATGAAGTCTTTGATGGACATGCCTATCCTAAAGGTGCTGTTGTTCTGCATATGTTAAGGAATATTATAGGTGACGAAATGTTCAGAAAAGCCATAAATCTTTATCTTAATCGTTATAAGTTTAGTAATGCAGATACTGAGGATCTGAGAAAATGTATTGAAGAGGTGACAGGCAAAAATTTTGAGTGGTTCTTTGATCAATTTGTTTATAGTTCAGGGCATCCTGTATTAAAAATATCATACTCATGGGAACCAAATTCTAAGCTCTTGAAAATAACTATTAAGCAAACACAGGGTGATGATTCATTAAGTGTCTATAAACTACCTCTTGAAATAGAAATAAGGAAAGGTTCTATAAAAATTAGAAAAACATTTTGGATCGATGAACGAGAGCAAATTATTTACATACCATTTGAAGATAAACCTGATTATGTATGTATTGATCCAGAGCTTAAAAATCTAATGGTTTTGGATATAGATGCTGGTATAGAAGAGTGGATAAAACAATTAGAATGCGAATATGTATATTGTAAGATCTTGGCTGCAAATGCTTTAGGTAAGATTGGTGGAAGCAGAGCTGTAGAAGCATTAAAAAAGGCCTTAATTTCTGATGAATACTGGTTTATAAAATCGGAAAGCGCTAAGGCTCTTGGTAAAATAGGTAGTAGTGAAGCGAAGGAGGCTTTGCTTGAAGGACTTGAAAAAGTAAAGGAAGCCCGAGCTCGTCGTTCAATTGTTGATGCGCTTAGTAACTTTAAAGAAGATAACGTTGCTACCGCTCTTCTTAAGGTTCTTAAAAATAATGATGAGAGTTATTATGTGAGATATCAGGCTGCAGTAAGTTTAGGAAAAATGAAAAGGAAAGAATACTTCAATGATCTTGTTGAAGTATTAAGTGTGCCCTCGCACAATTATGTAATCACAGTAGGTTCATTATTAGGTCTTGGAGAATTAGGTAGTGATGATGCTTTGAAGATTATAATGGATCATACTGAATTAGGGAAACCAGGTTTAGTAAGAATAGGAGCTATTCTTGCGTTAGCAAAGTTTCCAGGAAAAGTGGAAGTGATAAAGAAGTTAGAAGAGTTATCAAAGGATCCGGATCTAAGGATCCGTTCAGCAGTGATCCGCGCAACAGCAGAATTAATGGATCCTAGGTTACTTCCAATGTTAGATGCATTATCAGCTACAGACCTTCATGGACGTATAATTAGGTCAGCTAGAGAAACAGCAGTAAAAATTAGATCGTCAATGGAAAAAGGTTTAGAATATAAACAGTTAAGGGAAGAATTAGATAAAATTAGAGAGGAAAACAGGAAATTACTTGAAAGAATTGCTAAGATTGAATCGAAGGGATAGTTAATCACTTTATATTAATTTTTATCCAGCAATGCCCACGTAGGTTTCCCAAAGCAATGTTTATCTTTACCTTGGTATGTACTATTTTTTCTGATTTTAATGTAATATTGGCTTTACCTATATATTTAATAATTTCTAAATCGTTACCTGTGACTTTACCTACATTTGTTAAATCAACCCATGTTTCTAAAGGTTCAACATTAAATTTAGATCCAATTGTATAAAAGTTTATGAAATAAGGTTCATTAATTTTTCCATGATCCTGTACATCGACTATTACAACCGGGTTTATTAGTATTGAAGCTATTTCTGGTGATATGACTTTTTCCCATGATTCTCTACTAACTGTCTCTGCAAATTTTGTCATTTTTTCTATATTACCTGATTCAAAGAAACCACTTGTTGCGTCCCAAATAGCTTGAGATCTCCAGTATTCATCATCAATCTCATTAAGAACCGTTATTATATCATTTATTAGAAAGCCCCATTTAGCAAGGAGTCTTACAAAATCAGACATTATTTGAAATCTTTGAGATTTATCTTGAATGAAATTTATATCATTCATGATCAAATTAATAAGTTGGTCTCTATATTCGCTAAGTTCGCTATTTAAAATATTACCTAACATGATTAGAAGTTCTGATCTATTTAAAGGATCGTTAATATTTTCTATGCTATCAAATATTTCATTAATAGTTTCTTTAAAAACACCATATTCTAGAAATATTCCAGCGATCTGAAGTATTCTAATAATTGCTGACAATCGGTTATACAAATCTTTTAACTCTTTTGCATATGAAAAAGCTTTATTAATGATCTCTGATGCCTTTTCTATATAATAACCTTCGGCATATATTTCAGCTAATTTTGCAAGCAACCATACATAATCCTCACCTTTTTCCATTGTACTAAGCTCTTTATCAGCAAGTTGTAATATTGTTTGCGCCTCATTTAATTTATTAATATTCATGAATATTTTTGATATTTCTAATTGGTACAACATTTTCCAGTAAAAATTATTTTCAGTTTTTAACATAGATTGTAATCGGTGTATTTCCTTCTCAGGGTTAATTAATTTAATGAGATATTTCATCCTATTAGTAAATGATTTTTTACTAAATAAAGTTGTAGTACGAATTATCTTGTTATTGTGGCATTTTTCAATGCTGAGAGGGTATCAAAAGCGTCTTTATTGTTAGCAAAATAACGACGTGCCGGTTCTAAAATTTTTATTAAGTAATTTGCAACAGCATTTTTGAGATCAAGTGGATGAAGTTTCCCCTCTATATAGTCTTTTTCTAATTCTGAATATGAATGGTATTCTATTGTACCGCCATACTTTAATGGTCTTTCGATCGTTATCGATGAATATTCACGAAATATTATGTATTTAACTATGTCTAAAACTGGATTAAATCTAGTTTCTCTTTCAGGTGCGAATGCATTAAGTATTTTCTTTTTTATAGTTTCTGGTTCATCATAAATGAATATTGCAGTATTGGGAATACTTTTACTCATTTTTACTGATGAGAGAATCTCAGCTTTTTGTTCATCAGGTATTGGCCATACTGGTGGTTTTGCTAGTCCTTGAAGTAAATGATGATGTATGCTTACAGGTTTCCAGAATCCAAGTTTGGGGCCGATTTCTCTAGCAACCATGTTTGCTTTTCGCTGGTCCATGCCGAGTTGCGCAATCTTTACATTCATAAAAAATATGTCAGCAACTTGCATAGGTGTGTATATAAAATCTGCTACTCTCCTAGCCTCGACCTCTTTTCTACCCATAATTTCTAATGTTCGTTTTACTCTATCTATCGTCAGTTCTTGTGCAATTTGAAGAACTAACTTCCAGTAGTCTGAATCTTTATAAAGTTCATCGGCATAAACGAATTCTATTTTATCTGCAGGAACACCTAGTGCTATCCATGCGTGTTTAAAGTGGTCAGCAGCTTTTCTTATTAATTCGAGATTTCCTCCAAGTTTTCTATTAATCCATGCATGCCATGTTGCTAAAAATGCTTTAAAGTGTATTCCAGCCTCTATAAAATCTTTCATTTTATATGCGCAAATTAAGCCTGTTCCTAAATGAACCATACCACTAGGTTCCCAACCATTATATGCAATTATATGCTCTTCCGTTTCAAGAAGCTGCTTTAACTCATCGATAGTAACTACCTCTTCAGTAGGTGGACGTATTATTAATTTTAATCGCTCTTCTATATCCATGGTATTAACCAATAATAAGTTATTTATAAAAATAAATTAAGCTTTTTGCATTAAGCTTAATAATTTTGGAATTAGGTCATATCCATGGTTTATAATACCCAGTTCTCCTTTTTCTGCATCTCTTTCCGAAAATTTTCTTTTTTTATCGTGTTTTTGTATCAAATTTCCACCATATATTGCTAAGGGTACTGGATCACTACTATGAGAACCAAGCTTGCATGGTGTAGAATGATCAGCGGTCACTACTATGATAGTATCGTCTAGGGTAATATTATTAATGATATTGCTGATGAAATATTTATCAATATCTTCAATTGCTTTGCGTTTTCCTTCACAATCTTTATCATGACCGGGCTCATCAGGGCCTTTTAAATGAACATATATAAAGTTGAATTTTTTAAGAAGATCTATAGTTGTGTCTGCTCGTTTCTCATATGATTTTGGAGAGCGTTCTGGTGTAAATTTTTCTAAACTAAATCCCAAAACTTTTGCAATGCCTAATTCAACTGGCATATCTGCAATTATCACTGGTCTCATTGCGAATTTCTTTTCAAACGGTTCAACATCAGGATATTTAGAACCTGCATCCCGCATTAGTATAATATTTGCAGGTAATTTATTATTCTTTATTCGCTCGATGTTGATTGGATGGTTTTTAAGAAATTTCTGAACTTTTTCTGAGAACTCATTTATTAATTGTGCTGCTCTCTTTGCTTCATAGGAATCATTCAATGCAATGCAAGGTTTAAGTGTCATGTCAACAGTTGATTTGGCTATTGAAATTGATCCTACTTTCTCATATGCAGGATCATAATTGGATATAGCATCTGACAGTTTAATGTTATGATCACGTATCACAAGAACAGCTCTATGACCAATTGTGCTTCTAAATGAAAAATCTGCGTTATCCAGTTTAATGCTTCTTTCTATATCTACTGCAAGTTTTTTAGCCTCTTCTGATGTTAAATTTCTTCCGACACGACGATCAATTATTTTGTTTTCTTCTGCTGTTGCAAAGTTACAGCGTAGTGCAAGCCAACCATCTCTAAATTCTAAACCAGCTCCTAATGCCTCTATTACACCTCTTGAAAGTGAATATCTATTAGGATCATAACCTAGTAACGAAAAAGCAGCAGCATCACTTTCAGGAGCAATATTTTTATCTATTGTATACATAAGACCTAAGTATCCTTTAGACGCGATATGAGTCAAATTAGGTGCATCTGCAATATCTAATGGTGTTAAACCATATTTAGGATTATCACTTGCACCGTCTAATATAATCATAAGTATTTTGTATTTTTCCATTGAACCTCGTATTCTAATTATTCTACAGATTTAAAAGCTTATTTTATAGCATTATATATTATTCTCTTTAATCAGAAACATGCAGAGAGTGCGTAAATTTATGTACGTGGAATCATATTATTTCAGAGATATGGTAGGTATTAATAAAATTGAAATGGCACGATATGTATACATGGGTCCTGGTGTTATAAAAGAATTACCAAATGTTATCGAACTTCTAGAACTAAAACCTAGAAGTGTGCTAATTTTCTCAGGTGGCGAAAAAACAACATCTATAGCTCTTGATACAGTAAAGCCTTTGATCGAATCTTCCAATATTATTGTTAATTCTATGAACAACAAAGATCTGTCTGATTTTATAGAAAACTTATCAATAATCCTTAAAAACATAAAAGATCTTAGAGTAGACCTGCTCATAGGTGTTGGTGGAGGAAGAGTGATGGATATTACGAAAGTTGTTTCGTATTACTTAAAAATACCTTACGTAAGTGTGCCAACTAGTGCTTCACATGATGGTACAGCATCACCTGCTATAGCTACACCTTTTGCTAATATTTTAAGGTCAAAGTATGGCCAATTAGAATCAATTCGTGCACCACATGCAATAGTCGCTGATATAGAAATTATTTCTAGGGCTCCTAGAGAGACTATAGCATCAGGTGTAGGTGATCTGGTAGCTAAATTTACTGCTGTAAGAGATTGGAGGCTAGCACACTTAATAAAAGGTGAGGAGTTCAGTGAATATGCTGCATCATTAGCGTTGATGAGTGCTCGTTTGGTTGCTAATAGGGCAAGAATAATTTCTACTAGCAATTTAGAAGGTGTTTCAGTTTTAGTTAAAGCATTAATAGGTAGTGGTGTGGCTATAAGCATTGCTGGGAGTAGTAGGCCTGCAAGTGGCTCTGAACATCTTTTTAGTCATGCATTAGATTATCTTGCATCGAAGTATGGATTCAAACCTAGTATGCATGGTGTTCAATGTGGTGTGGGAACGATTATGATGGCCAAGCTTCACGGGCTAAATTGGAAGAAGATAAAAAAGATCTTAAGAACTGTTAATGCTCCTGTTAATTCAGAGGAACTTGGCATTAATCCTGAATATATAGTTAAAGCATTAAGTATTGCGCACACTATAAAATCAAATTTTTATACAGTCCTTGGGGAAAATGGTATAACTGAAAACGCTGCAAGGAAACTAGCAATAGAGACTGGAATAATACCATTAAGTAGTTAAAGGAGTTTTAGTTAAGGATATTTTTATGGATGTATTACTCTTTTACTGGGTTTGTTAACATGATTAAAGCTGAGATTGTAAGCGTTGGACGAGAAGTATTAAGAGGATTTACAATAAATACTAATGCTAGTTGGCTTGCACAACAGTTAACATCATTAGGAATAGAGGTTAAACGAATAACTGTCGTTGATGACGAGGAAATTGATATTATCAAAATTACTAAAGAAGTTCTTGAACGAAAACCTCAAATAGTAATTTATACAGGGGGTCTTGGACCAACATTTGATGATATTACTGTTGAATCTGTATCTAAGGCGTTAAACTTGCCTATAGAGCTAAATGAGGATGCATTAAATATGATCAAGAAAGTTTACAATAAACTCGGCTTACCGTTAACAGAAGAAAGAATTAAAATGGCTAAAATGCCTAAAGGTTCCTTACCTCTTCCCAATTCTGTAGGAACAGCACCAGGCGTCTTTCTTATTTTTAATGAAACTATTATTATTATGCTCCCGGGAGTTCCAGAAGAAATGAAAAGTATTTTTACTGAAAGTGTAAGGCCTAGATTGATAGAGCTTAAAGATAGGGGAGTTTATTTAGAGAAAATATTTAAAGTTCATGGTATTCCGGAATCAGAAGCAGCTAAAGTAGTCAAAGATGTAAAGAAGCAGTTTAAAATTGTTTATATTAAATCTCATCCAAGAGGATATATGGAGGGCAAGCCTACAATATTGTTTCAATTGTCTTATCTTGGAGAAGATCAAAAAAATGCTAAAATAGAACTAGAAAATGTCATGAGGGAACTCATATCAAGATTATCTAATTTGGGTGCCAAAATTGAGGTAGAACAAGAATGAAGACTATCAGGTATGTTTATATTTTAGGACCAGCAGGCAGTGGAAAATCTACATTAACTGCATCACTTGCAAACATTATTGAGAGTCATGATTTAACTGTAGCTAAAGTGAATTTAGATCCTGGTGCTGAGTGGATTCCATATGAACCTGATGTAGATGTAAGAAATTATATCAAATTATCTGATGTGATGGAGAAATATAAACTAGGACCTAATGGAGGTCTTGTAGTTTCTGTTGATCTAATGATAAATTATATTAACGATATGGTAAAATCTATTGAAGATATAGAACCGGATTATGTATTAATAGACACACCAGGTCAGATGGAACTTTTTGCATTTAGAGAGACAGGTGCCAATATAGCTAGAATTTTAGGTGAAAGGAAGAATTCAGCTATTCTCTTCCTTATTGACTCGTTTTCAATGAGAAAACCATCTATTATGGCTTCTATGCTTTTGTTAGCTGCATCCACATATGTGAAATTTATGTTTCCACAGATTAATGTTTTGACAAAGATCGATAAGATACATGAGAATGATTTAAAACAAATAATCGAATGGTCTCAAGACCTTACTGCATTATCTGATGCATTAGAATTGGAAATGCAAGAATCTCAACGTGAAATTTCAAGAGATATTTTAATAATAGTAAGTAACTTAGGTTTTCTGGGTGACATAATTCCTGTATCCTCCTTTAGATCAGAGACAACGATGGCACTTTATGCAGAATTACAAAGAATCTTTTCTTCAGAAGATGAAACAGAACTTAAATATGATGATCAATGATAAAAAAGTCAAAAAGATCTTTTAATTCCTCTTTAATAGAGTAAAAATTATTCATCACAAAATCATTAATACTTTCTTTTTTAGTGAAAATTGAACCTAAACCTAAAATCATAAGTCCAATAATATCACTTATTATTGGCTCAGGTACTCCTGCTATCATAAAAATACCAATGGATATGAGTTTCGAATTGTGGAATGAAATATTTCTAACATCATTTAATGTTAAATTAACAGACTTGTAAATATTTGTTAATTTAACGTAGTCTTTTGAAATATCTCTTCTAAGTCTTATATTTTCTAAGTAAATTCTGTGAATATCGTTCATAACATACATAGGGTTTTTTATAATTTAAATATATTAGTTTTTTCTTGTGATTTAGCACGTTTATTATTGTTCCATAATCTGGACAACTATTGTATGAGATTGCTATTGGAGGGTACTATTTAAAATTAAATAAAAGTGATAATTTTTATTGTTGAAGAGAAGATGCTTGATCCATTTTTTAAACCAAAAAGCATTGCAATAATTGGTGCCACTGATAAGCCAAATTCTTTAGGCCGTTCATTAACTGAAAATGTGCTTAATACTTTCTTAGGAAAAGTGTATTTAGTTAATATAAAGGGTGGTTCATTTAATAACATTACTATATATAAAAGTATACTTGATATTAAGGAAAGCGTTGATTTAGCTCTTATAATAACACCATCTCATACTGTAATTCAAATTCTTAATGAATGTGGGATGAGGGGTGTAAAAGGTGCTATTATATTTAGCGGAGGATTTAGTGAAATTGGTCGTGAGGGAGCAGAACTTGAACGTAAAGTTGTAGATACGGCAAAGAGATACGGTATTCGTATAATTGGACCTAATTGTGTTGGTATAATGGATAATTGGTTACCGTTAAATGCTACATTTGTCTCCTCTGAGAGATGGCTTAAACCGCCATCTGGCAATGTTTCTGTAATCTCTCAATCAGGCGCTTTAGGTTCGTTAATTTTAGATGTATCTGCAATATTAAATATAGGATTTAGTAAGTTCATAAGCTTAGGTAATTCATCTGATATAAGTATTACTGAAGCAATCGAATATTTAGCAAACGACCCAACAACAAAAGTAATTGGCATTTATCTAGAAAGCGTAAAAGAGGGTAAAAAATTCCTTGAGATCTTGAAGAAAATTACACGCTATAAACCTGTGATTATTCTAAAAGGTGGTATTGGAGAGAAAGGTAGCGCTGCAGCTAAGTCTCATACTGCTGCTGTATCAGGGCCCATTGAAATTTTAGATGGGGCTCTCAAACAAGTTGGGGCTATACGAGCTAAAAGTTTTGCTGAATTTATTTCATTATTAAACATTTTTGGAAAATCAAAACCCATAAAAGGTGATCGTGTTGCAATAGTAACTAATGCAGGTGGTATGGGAGTATTAACAACAGATTCTTTAGAAAGCCAAGGAATTTCTCTATCTGATTTTACAACGACTACCTGTAACAAATTAAAAGAAGTTATCCCGCCATATATGGGGATAAACAATCCGATCGATGTAGCCGGTGATGCAGATAGTTATAGGTATGACAAAATCTTGAGGATACTTGAAGACGCTCCTGAAGTAGATATAATAGTGACAATAGTATTACCTCAAACACCAGCCCTAGATAGTGAAAATTTTAGTAAAATGATTGTGAATCATTACAAAAATAGTAATAAACCTCTTTTGTTGCTAATTTCAGGAGGAGACTATACAATGAGAATGGCAAAAAGGATCTCTAGTGAAGGCATACCAGTATTTTTTGATCCAGATGAGCTAGCATCATCACTTAAAAAATATATAAAGTATAATAAATACATCACAACATCTTCTAATTATAATAATCAGCAAAAGATTATCTAGAACTGTTAAATAGTTCCTTGTGATAGTGAGGGGGCTTTGTGTGGATGAGTATGTTGTTCTTATTACTGATGGTGGTCCTTGGTATGTTGATGCTGTTGTGAGGGCTGGTTTTGTTCATAAGGGGTTTCGGTTTGAGTAGTTCTGTTGAGCGTTTCTTTAGTTTTTTGAAGTATTGGTCTCGCGCTTTCTTTATGTGAATTCTAGTGTGCTTTATTTAAACAGCATTTGGCTCTTCATGAACCTCTTCATTTACTGTGAAGTGGAGGCGATGTCTTATGTGAGCAGTCCCTGAAAACTGCTGGACCATCATCGTCTTCAAAATAAAATTATTTGCATATACTATAATATATGGCATATATAATTTATTCTTACGACAAGTTTATTTGTTTGATTTTAATTGAGAGCCCGATATACCTTGGAGTACCCATTGGCAAGTAAGATAAGCAAAACAAGGATTAAAACATTAAAAGATTTCTTTGAACCAAAAACTGTTGCAATAATTGGCGCTTCACATAAGCCTAACAGCGTTGGCAATGTTTTGGTTAGGAATTTTCTTTATGGCCGATTTATGGGTAGGGTTTATTTAGTGAATCCAAACTATAAAGAGATTTTAGGAAAACCTTGTTACCCTACTGTTAAGGAAATCCCTGAAAAGATTGATTTAGCAATCGTGGCAGTGCGTGCTGAGATTGTTCCTCAGATTATTGAACAATGCGGAGAGGCCGGCATAAAAAATGTCTTAGTTTTAAGCAGTGGTTTTAGAGAAACAGGTCCTGATGGTGCTAAGCTTGAACAATATATGTTAAGTATAGCTAAGAAATGGGATATACGTATTATTGGACCTAATTGCTTGGGTATATATAATGCTGAAAATGGTCTTGATGCGCTATTTCTTCCGGATACTCGCCTTAGAAGGGCTAAGGCAGGTGGTGTAGCTTTTATTTCACAAAGTGGTGCATTATTGGCAGCTATTATGGATTTAGCAGCGGCTATCGATATAGGTTTTTCGAAAGCTGTGAGTTACGGTAACCGTGCTGATGTGGATGAGGCAACATTAATAGAATATCTTCTTTACGATGAGAAAACTAAAATAATCGCTGCATATATCGAGGGGCTTGAACCTGGAAAGGGTAAGCAGTTTCTTGAATCTATAAGACGTGTTATTTATCATAAGCCAGTTATAATAGTAAAGGGTGGAAAAAGTATTAGTGGAAGTAGGGCTGCAGCATCACATACTGGTTCATTGGCTGGCGAGTATAATCTTTTTAGATCTGCATTAAGACAAGTAGGTGCAATTGAGGCAACAAATTTTGAGGATATGTTTGATTTTATAAAAGCACTTACTATGCAGCCTCTCCTTAGTGGTAATAAATTACTCGTATTAACTAATGGTGGTGGATTAGGAGTCATGATGACTGATGCCGCGGAAGAGTATGGTTTTAATGTTCCTGAACTCTCCAAAGAAACTCAGTCTAAATTAAAATCGATTTTGCGACCTTTTGCTGCTATAAAAAATCCAGTAGATGTAACAGCTAACGGTACTGCAGAAATGTATAGGGAGGTATTGGAAATAGTATTTAATAGCAATGAGGTTGATGCTGCTATTATAGGAATCTTGCCTCAGACGCCGGATTTAGGTATAGAAATTGTAGATAATTTAATTGTAGCGAAATCTTTAGGAAAACCCATGGTTGTGGTCACTGTTGGTGGTGA
The DNA here is from genome assembly GCA_049976445.1 of Thermoprotei archaeon. Classification (GTDB taxonomy): domain Archaea; phylum Thermoproteota; class Thermoprotei; order Gearchaeales; family WAQG01; genus JAVZOV01. Next base: position 30,645 of record JBMFIF010000003.1, read on the forward strand.
ATTAACCACGCAGATCTCAAAAATGCTTGAGACAGGAGGAATACCAGTCTATCCATCTCCAGAAAGAGGAGTACGTGCACTGAAGGTTCTTAGAGATTATTACGAGATAAAAGAACGGTTTAAATGTGAGACGAGCAATTTGGAGTGTGGTACAGATGGATAGAAGAAAAATCTTTTTGGAAATATACTCAAAGGCACTTAATGAGAAACGAAATTGGTTACTTGAACCTGAAGCAAAGGAAATTTGCAGAATATATGGATTACCTGTTACTAAATTAGGTGTTGCAAGAAATGAAGAAGAACTCCTCAGGATATCTAAAGAAATAGGTTATCCTGTTGTACTTAAAATTTTATCTCCAAATATATTACACAAGTCTGATGTAGGTGGAGTATTAATTGGCTTAAAAAATGAAATAGAAGTTCTTAATGGTTACAAGCAAATTATTAATAATGTAAAAAAGAATAAGCCTGATGCGATAATTAATGGCGTTGTAGTTCAAGAGATGGCACCTCCATCAACTGAAGTAATTATTGGTGTTACTAAGGATCCACAATTTGGTCATGCTATAATGTTTGGATTGGGTGGAATTTTTGTTGAATTATTTAAGGATGTTAGTTTTAGAATTATTCCCATAACTAGAAGAGATGCCGAAGAAATGATAACGGAAATTAAAGGGTATGCTCTTTTAAAGGGTTACAGAGGAAGACCTCCTGCTGATATAGATAGTCTAGTGAATGCTCTTTTAACTGTATCAGAAATTATTGAAGAAAATCATGAAATAAACGAGATGGATTTAAATCCTATCCTAGTATATGAAAATGGGATAAAAATCGTAGATGCACGAATCGTAATCGGAGGTGTTGAGAATGTCAAATAGTAACTTAAAAGCAGAGCTTGAAAACATTAGAAATGAGTGGTTAAAAGCTGATAATGAGGTAAAATCATTGTTGGAAAAGCGAGAACAGCTGATTAGACGAAATAAAGAACTTAAATTGTTACTTAAAGAATTACGTGAGCAATTAAAAAATGAACGAAATACTATGGATGAATTAAGGAAAGAATTAGAACAATTTAAGAATGAGAAGAATTATTTGTGGCGTGAACGAGCTGAGGCTTTAAATAACCTTAGAGAATTATCCAGACGTGTTATTGAAGATGAGGAGAGATTACGCAAAAAGCTTGAGCAATTAGAGTGGTATCATCAAACAACACCATTAAGTGCCAAAGAAGAGGATGAAATCATAAAAAAGATTATAGATATCGAAAAGAAACTTTTAATTTATAACAAAATGATGCAGATTAAAAAGAAGAGCGCTGAAGCTGATGAAAAACTCAATGAGGTGATTAGGAAAAGAGAAGAAATAATCTCAAAGCTTGAACAGACAAGACAAAAAATCAGTAATTTAAGGTCTGCAATAGATGAAATGATAAAAGAAATGCAACAAAATGGAACAACTATAAAGGAAATTATGAAGAACATTATAGAAACTGCACAAAAAGCATATGAACTTAGGAATAAATATTTTGAGCTTTCAAATAAGTTACGAGAGGAGCAATTCCACAGAAGAAGTTTCTCTGAAAATGAAAAACGTCAAAAACTTGAAAAAATAGAAAACGAAATATTTGAACAAGCATTAGAAAAGTTAAAGAAAGGTATGAAGCTTGACTTTTATGAATATTCCATACTAGTTAAACGTGGTGTACTAAATCAAGAAGAATCTCAAGAAAACACTAGCAAATAAAAATTTCTAATTCGTTTATAGCTAAATTTTTGAATCAATCATATTTATATCTTTCCTTATTCGAAATTATTGAATCTCTGAATAAAAAATAGATAAACAGTATTGTAGGAGTTTGGAACTAAATTCTTAAATTAGGCTTTGTAGAAAGATAATACAGAGAAAAATTGTCTGAAGTAAAGGACTTGTATAAAGGGAAGATATTAATACTCTGTGTTGACAGGGATAATGATTTAGGTGTGAATACTGGTATAAAAACGCCAGTAATAGGTCGTGAATCAAATTTAAGTGCTGCAACTAATTTTGCTATAGTATCACCTGAGGATTCTGATGTAAATACTATGTTTTCTGCAATAAAACTTTATGATAGATTGGTCAGAATTTTAGGTAAGGAGAATTGTGAAATTGCCTGTATAACAGGTCTTCCTGAGGAGGGTATTGAAGCTGACATTAAAATAAGTAAGGAGTTAGACGAGGTATTAAGAGTGTTTAAAGCCGATGGTGTAATATTAGTAAGTGATGGTGTATCTGATGAGAGTGTTGTACCAATAATTACATCAAAAGTACCAATAATCTCAGTTTCCAGAGTCATCGTTCAGCAATCTCAAAGTGTAGAAGAGATATACACTATAATTACTAGATATATAAAGAGGTTAACTGAGGATCCTAGTACAAGAAGAATACTATTAGGTGTTCCGAGCATAATAATAATTTTATATAGTATTTTTTATGTGATGGGCTTTGTTAATTATTTTTGGGTTATAGCAGAATTTATTGTTGGAATTATAGGATTAATTAAAGCTTTTCAAATTGATAAAGCATTATATGAAAGTTGGGAAAATGCTCATACTATAGTTGTTTCAGCAGCATTAAGTCTTATTCTTATAGTGACTGGGTTTTATATTGGTTTCCTGGGGATAACAACTTATTTATCACATGTAGGGAATCAAAATATATCAAATACGGTACTAGTTGGGATATTTATCACAGAACGATTAGGCCAACCATTTTCTTCAAGTGATTTGATAATAGCAGGGCTCATAATTTTAATGTTAGGAAGATTTATTACAAAATTTATTAAACATGCTCCAGGCATTATGCATGGTGCATGGCATGAAATTGTGAGCATCTCATTTCTAATAACATTGAAATTTGTGATCGATACTTTAGGTGAAATATTAACTCAAAGGACAATATTTCCATCAGAAATACTCATACCACTCATCTTAAATAGAGTTGCATTAAGTTTCGCAATAACAGTGCTATTAACTATATTGTTTATATCTTATGAACGTGTTCAACGTATTAGAGTTTCATCATAATATAATGCATAAAAAGTGCTTTGTTGCATAATTTTGATATATTTTTGATGAGCTTTTCATGTTGAGTATTCTTGTGTGTTGAGAGTTTGATGATGTTTTCTCACAATTTTAAAACACTCCTAACTAGCATACATCAAACCACATCAGTAAGCATCATGAGATTGGAGGAAATGTGTGAAACGCTCCATAAAACTACGCACGAATTATGCAACAAAGCAATAAAAAGAAAATTTATTAATATAGATCGCGTGGAAAATGTGAAAGCAGTTGATAACCATTTTTAGTTATTAAAACATCCTCTTCTATACGTATTCCTCCAAATCCAGGAATATAAATGCCCGGTTCAATAGTTACAACATTATATTCTTCAATGATATCATCACTTATTGAGTTTAGTGTTGGGTACTCATGTACTGCTAAACCAATACCATGTCCAAGTCCATGTGTAAAATATTCACCATAACCTTTCCTTTCTATTATTTGTCTAGCAGCCTTATCAATTTCTGAGACTTTCACATTAGGTGAAATAGCTTTAAGTGCTTGCTCGATTGCATCATTAATAATTTGATATAATTCTATTTCTTTTTCACCTGGCTTACCAACTATAAATGTTCTTGTTAAATCTGCACAATATCCATTCACACGAGCACCTAAATCTACTACAACCAATTCTCCACTTTTTAAAATTTTGTTAGATGATGAACCGTGCGGATATGCTCCTCTTACTCCTGAAGCTACTATTGGTATAAAGGCTATCCATTCTGCACCATTATTAATCATTTCTGAAATGACCGCGTTCATTATTTCGATCTCTTTAACACCTTCCATAATCATATCCTTTGCAACGTTTAATGCCTGCTCTGTAATAGTAATTGCTCTTATTATGTTCTCTAATTCCAATAGATCTTTTTTAGATCTTATATAAGCTATTGTATTAGATATATCCTTTATATTAATTCCTTCATTACTGGAAAAACGTTGTAACATTATATATGAAAATTTTAATCCTTCAATTCCAAGTCTTTTTATATTTTTTGTTCTAATATACGATGAAATTTCACTAAAAGCCGAAACATTACGTGATATTTCTACAACATCGCCTAATACTGCCTCATCTCTTGCCTGATTAATTTCTAATTTTGGGGCAAAAATAACCACACTACCATCATTACCGATAAATGCATAAAGGGAGCGCTCGCTGCTTACCAACTTTAAACCTGTAAAATATTGAACAGATGCGGGATCTATCAAAAGAGCACCATCAACAGAAGTTTTACTCATCTCGGTTATTAATTTTTCTACTCGCTTTTTATAATAAGCTTTCATATTCACCAACCAATTTTTAATGCATAAACTCTAACTATTAAATATAACACTAAATTTTGTAGTTTATTCAAAGGAATTATCTTAAATATTTTTGATTTCAATAATTTAAATAATTTAAGTTTATCGGTAGTTTTCACTTAAAAACATTAGATGAAGATTCCGTAATGAAGTGTTATGCGATAATCTTCTTTTTGAAGCATAAAGTTTATATTAATACCTTAAGATTTTAACTAAGAGAATCCATGGGTGTTTGGCATTCAAACGATTTGGTTAAACCAAGTGGTGGAAAAAAGAGCTCAAGCAGAAAAAGAAGACGCTATGAAGCTGGTAGTCCACCTATTGAAACTATTCTGGGTAAAGAGACAGAACTTATTAAGAGTAGGGGTATGGGCGGAAATTATAAATTTAAGCTCAAGGTTGCAGAATCAATAAACGTATCTGATCCAAAAACAGGCAAAACTGTTAAAGAAAAAATAATAGGGTTTGTGAATAATCCATCATCAACTGATTACAATCGACGAGGCGTAATAACTAAAGGAACTGTTCTGAAAACTAAGTTAGGACTTGTAAAAGTTACCTCAAGGCCTGGGCAGCATGGAATACTAAATGGTATTCTTATTGAGCAGCCTGAGTAAAATGCCAAAAAGAGATTATATAATATTATGGCCATCGTATTTTGATTTAAGTAAAACAAGAAGTAATGGTCGTAGATTACCAAGAAGATATTGTGTTGATAAACCAAGCTTAAGCGAACTTGAAGAAGCAATTAAATCACTAAATCTTGAATTTACTGTTGAAAAAGATCATGCTTATCCTAGATCATGGTGGGAAAGTGGTAGGATTATTATAAAGAAAAATAATTTAAAAAAATCTGAAATATTAAAACTAATCGCATCAAACTTAATTAAGATACGACAAAAAAGATTGACTGGTAAAAGCTTATAATTATTAAAAATTTTAACCCTTATGAATATTTATACAATAAATGATGATTTAAATGGTATTTTATCAATAGCTGTTTTTGTGAAAATGTTAAGGTTTAATACTCAGTTTTTATATAACTAATAATTAGTGACCTTAAGTTAGCTAGAGGTGTAATGCATGAAAAAGCTCGGCAGAGTACTACGTATTACAAAGACTGGGCATGTAATAGTTGAACCAGAGGATTCTGATATTCCGCATCAGAGCCTCGAAGTGTTTGATGATAAACTTAAGGTTGTTGGGAAAATTTATGACATTATTGGACCAGTTAATTCTCCTTTTATATCAATCAAATTAAACCCTAATTATAGAAATCCTGAGAAAATTATAGATAAGTATGTATATGTAATTTCATTACCATCGAGGAGATCAAAATGATCACTTCACAAGATAAATGTACAGTTTGTGGTAGCAGAAATATAATACGGGATGAGAGAGGACAGTTAATATGCCGTGATTGCGGAACTGTAATAGATTCAAGAATCACAGTATCAAACTATAGGATAACTGAGAGTCAGCTAAGCGGTGAGGGTCAGGGTCCACCTAGAAATATAATGTATCCACCATCGATTTCTGGTACTCTTATTAGTTTAGATAATAGGTATATTGAAAATAGAAGAGTTTCTTTAAAAGAAAAGCGAGGTCTTCAAAGACTTCGTAGACTGCAATCAAAAATGCAATTGATGAGAAGGCATGAAAGACATTTATCAAGAATTCTAAGCGAGATACAAACAATTGTAAATCAATTAAAACTTCCACATCAAGTTGAGGAAAATGCATCATACATTTATCGTGAGTATATGAAAAAGAAGGGTACATCAAAAAGTAGAAGTATACGTGGTGCAGCAGCAGCAGCGGTTTTTATGGCATCTCGATTAACTGAGAACCCGGTTACTATAGAAGAATTGTCAAAAAACATTCACGTATCTAAACGTGATATTAATAAATGTTATAAAATCTTACGATATGCTATTTCTGAACTTAAGCCTGATCTTGTTAAGAAACTTCATGGTTCTCCAGAGCATTTTGTTGCTCAAATAGTTTCTCGTCTTAATTTACCTATTGAAGTTCAAGCTAAAGCAAAGGAAATTCTCAAAAACGCAAGTAAAATAGGTATAATGTCCGGTAAAGAACCTCAAGGATTAGCTGCGGCTGCAGTATACATAGCTAGTATACTGACAAATAACAAAAGGACACAACGTGAAATAGCTGAGGCTGCTCGTATCACAGAAGTCACTATTAGAAATCGTTATAAAGAACTTATGAGTGCATTAGATATAAAGTATTCAATGTAAGGTGAGGGTTATGAGCGAGAAAAAAGTACCAAGTATTGAAGAACTGGTGGAAAAAGCTATGGAACTAATAAAAAGTTCAGAGAACGGTACAATGGTTCAAAGTGAATTGTGGAAACGATTAGGAATTGATAGCAAACGTGGTTCACGACTTGTTCAACGCCTTCTACTTGAAAATAGGATAGCAAGAACTAGCATTGTAATAAAAGGTCATAAGACGTTCGTTTTAACACCTGTAAAAAGAGAGGTACGGATAGTACCATTTGATATTTTGGCAAGTGTACCATGTTTTACTTGTCCAGAATTAAGCAGGTGTGGTCAAGGTTATTTTGTAAATCCCTTTGACTGCCTTCTTATTGGAGGATGGCTTGATAAATCAGCCAAAGAGCAGCAAAAAGAAATAAAAGAACACCAAGGTTAAAGGCGATGAAAAAAGAACGAAAAGATGGTTATTATTGGATGGCAAAACGTGAAGGTTTTAGATCTAGAGCAGCATATAAATTATTACAGATAAATAGACGCTTTCATGTTATGAAGCCAGGAGATAAAGTAATCGATCTTGGTGCTGCGCCAGGAGGATGGACTCAGGTTGCTAGATTAATTGTAGGTGAATCTGGGTTTATTCTATCAATAGATATTAATGATTTTGAACCATTACCTTATGAAAATGTAAAGATCTTAAACTTGGATATAACTGATGAAAATGCATCTGAACAAATACTTAAAAGACTTAAGGATAAAGCAGATGTAGTCCTATGCGATGCCGCACCTAAAGTTTCTGGAATCTGGGATCTTGATCATCAACGACAATTAAGATTAGTTGAAGCTGCCTTACGGATTGCATATAATGTACTTAAGAGTAATGGAAATTTTGTAACAAAAATTTTTGAAGGCGCTGAGTCAAAACAAATTGTTAATAAGGCAAAGGAACTTTTTAAGCAGGTATATCTTCATAGACCACCTGCAACAAGATCAAGCAGTTCTGAAATATATTTAATTTGCAAAGGATTTTTAGGAAAAATTAAGGAGAAACAAGTATAATTTGCCTTTAAAAAGTGATATTTTTCTTAACATTCTTGAAAAATGATTTTATCACAAACTTGCTACTAGAAATTCATACGATTCCCCTGCCGCTGAAGGTCAAAGCTTTCATTTTTTATGACTTACATTTCTGTACAATTAATAAGTTACATTTTTTTAATGATTTCTAACAATTTTAAAAATGGAGCGTCAGTTTTTATGCCTTTTGGGTGAAAGTGTGTACGTGATGCTTTAAATCCATTTTCAGTAAGCTGTTTTATTACCGATTCTATTGAAATTGATGAAATTTTATGTTTTTCTGACATGGAATCTAATTGATAATACGTTGGTGGCATATCAGCTTCATTAGCTAATGTGTTAACAAGTCTTCCTTCGTATGAGGATAATTTATAATCTGATTTGTTAATTATTTCTGCAACATTTTTAATGAAATTTGCGTTACCTAGTGGTCCAAGCCACAAAATACCTGCATATTCTAATTGAGAACCACAATGAGGGCAAATTGAAGGAAGAGTTGGTATAATTCCTTTTTTAGGATTTCTCCATAAACAATTGCGGCAATATGATATATAGCCTAAATTTGAAAGGCTTTCATCTAGAATATGTGTTTTCATATGTAATCTTATAAATATTCTTATATAATGGCGTGTTACATGACTTAAAAGTGGTTCTATACCAAAGCCATAAATTGCTGATATTCTAGCAAGGTAACCAAGTATAATACGTACTGCTGTTTCATGACAAAATTCATTCTTGAGCGGTATTGATTGATATCTTCTTAGACATGATTTACCATGAACACCACATAGAGGTGCTACATCAGTATGCGATATTCCTAATAATCCACCATTTCTAATCGCTTTTATTGCAGCATGAATGAATCTTATTGGAGAACCAAAAGGATCTAAATCTATTACATCGAATCTTTTACCCTTTACACTATAATTCGATAGTAAAATGCTGGCATCAGTATTAAAAATCTCTACTTTATCTTCAACACGTAATCTTTTAACATTTTCCTTAATGTTTAAGTATGCGTCTTTAGATATATCATTTAGACATAATTTATCTACACCATTAGTCTCTATTAAATATCTTAATCCTCTAATACCTGTTGCAGCAAGAGGTTCGCATATCTTTAATTTTTTACCAATCAAGTTATAATATGCCTCAATAACACTTACCGATATGTCTCTTGATAATTCCATAAACTTATTATAAAATACTCCAGGAAATACTACTATGTTTACTTTACCTTCATTTACTATGTTATACTCACTCATGCCAATCTTTAATAGCTACAGTTTTTAAAATAACTAACGCTCAAAATATTTCCCTAAAGACTGCAACTAGTACTGTATGGTATCTTCTAAAACTTTTATATTTTTAGAAGAAAGAGTGTTATTTCATCAGAAATAGTATCCGTTTAATCCTAGACCTTGGTCTTGTACTTAAATCTTAATATAGTCCTCTTTTAATATTTATGTGGGAATGTACTATTTTCTTACTGGAACTCCTGGGGTTGGGAAGACCACGGCCATAGTAAAAATAATAAACCTATTAAAAGAACAAAACATCAAAGTAGGAGGATTTATAACAAAAGAATTGCGAAGTGGTTTTATTCGTATTGGATTTGAAGTAGAAGATGTTATGAGTGGTAATAAAGGAATTTTAGCAATCTCTACTGAAAGTGGTGAACCTCGTATAGGAAAATATCATGTTAGAATAAAGGAATTTGAGGATATAAGTATAAGAGCAATAGAAAATGCTATGTTGAATGCGGATGTAATAGTATGTGACGAGATAGGTCCTATGGAATTATTGTCAAATAAGTTCGTTAAACTTATTGAACAAGTGTTAGAAACAGATAAAAATGTTATTGGTACTGTACATTGGAAAGCAAACCATCCATTGATTAAAAAAATTCGGAATATTGGTAAAATAATAGAAATTACATATTATAATAGGAATGAAATACCTAATATTATAGTAAAAGAAGTAATTAACAATATGCGGGGTGTAAAAAATGAATGATCTAATAGCTAAGATTCTCGATATACATGGTGTTGGCTATAAAATCTGTGTGCTTCATTCAAAAAATGCAGCAGATATGGATCTTAAACCACGAGATCGTATTACGTTAAATTATGGTGGTATGGGAACAAATTTCATTCTTGATATCACAGATACCATAGTGAAACCTGGTGAAGTTGGTATACCAAGAGAAATTGCATACAATCTTGGCATAGTAGATGGGGCTCTTGTTAAAATATCACCTTCATCACCACCTGTTTCTATAAGTTATATAAAGAAAAAGATGCAAGGAGCTGCATTATCAAAAGATGAAATAGAGAGCATAGTAAGGGACTCAGTAAATTATGAATTAACGGAATTGGAGATTGCTGCATTTCTTATGGCTGAGCAATTTGTTGGTATGAATCTTGATGAGATTGTTTATTTAACAGAAGCAATGGTTAATACAGGAGAAAGAATACACTTTGATGAACCGGTTTATGATGTTCACAGTGTTGGTGGGGTTCCAGGAAATTCTAAGGCATCGATACTAATAGTTCCAATTGTTGCGTCTGCAGGTATACTAATTCCGAAGACGAGTAGTAGAGCGATAACTTCCCCTGCAGGAACTGCTGATACCATGGAAGTTTTAGCAAGAGTTGATTTGACCCCACGTGAGGTCAAAGAGGTAGCACTAAAGACTCGTGGAGTACTAGTTTGGGGTGGGCGATTAAATCTAGCACCAGCGGATGATATTTATGTAAGGATAGAGCATATTCTAGGTATAGATCCAGAACCTCAGATGGTTGCAAGTATATTATCTAAAAAATTAGCTATGGATGCTAAGTTTGTACTTATAGACTTGCCAGTAGGTCCTAAGGCAAAGGTCGAAAGTATGGATGATGCAAAAAGGCTCGCTCGTTTATTATCTGACGTTGCTGAGCGTCTTAACATGAATGTAAAATGCGCAATAACGTATGGAGGACAACCATTAGGATATACTGTAGGACCTGCATTAGAGGCACGTGAAGCGCTTGAGGCATTAGAAGGTAAAGGATCTATGAGTTTGGTTGAGAAAGCCCTTTCATTAGCTGGCCTTATAATAGAAGCTGCTAACATTGTTCCAAAAGGTTCAGGTTATAATACGGCAAAAGATATTTTAACCTCTGGTAAAGCGTTAAAAAAGCTTAGAGAAATTATCAGTGCCCAGGGTGGTAATCCAAACATAAGACCCGATGAGATACCTATAGGTGATAAAACAATTAGTCTTTATGCTCCAATTGATGGGTATGTTACTGGCATTGATAATTCAGCAATTACTGCTATTGCAAGAGCTGCAGGGGCGCCATCCGATAAAGGTGCAGGTGTAAGATTATATTATAAGGCCGGGTACAAGGTTAAGAAGGGTGAGCCTATATTAACAATACATGCAGAGAATAATATAAAGTTGAACAATGCATACATGCTAGCTCAACGTTTAAGACCAATAATCATTGAAGGCATGCTATTAGGAACATTTCCAGAGGAGTGAAAATATTTGCTAATAGGAGGAGTAGATGAAGCTGGTCGTGGTCCTGTTTTAGGACCAATGATTATTGCTTTAGTTATTTCTGATAAAAATACTTTAGAAAAATTTCGAAATTACGGTGTTAAGGATTCTAAGAAATTAAGCCCATCTAGAAGAAAGGAATTATATACTATAATAAAAAATGAGGCAAGATATGTTCTCTCGCTAAGAATTGAACCTAATGAAATAGACGATGCTGTACTAAATGGGCATAAACTTGCTGTTCTTGAGGCTAAAAAAATTGCACAACTTATTAATATGGTTAATGAGGCCGATATTATATATATTGATGCAGCTCACAGTAATGCTGATTATTTCTCTCATTTGATACAAGTTGATTTAATTAAAAAATTAAGAATAGTATGCGAACATAATGCTGATGAACATTATATATCAGTTGGGGCGGCATCTATAATAGCTAAGACAGAACGAGATGAAATTATAGAAAATTTAAAACAAATTTATGGTGATTTTGGATCCGGATATCCATCAGATCCGAGAACAATTAATTTTCTTAAACAATGGATACAGATTCACAATGATTTGCCTCCATTTGCTAGAAAAAGTTGGATAACTGTTAAAAGATTAATGCAAACAAGTTTAGATGTATAATGAAATGTCAACGATTGTTTTACGATAATAAATGAATTATTCTACAAACTAACATAATTACAATACAGTTTTATTAACCGTTGAAAAAGTATTTTTGGGATTAGAAATGGGCATGGAGATTTTTCAGATAATTTTGATGGCGTTTTCGGTCATCTACATACTAAAAGAACTAGTATCTAACCATAACCGTAAGAAAGATAACGATAACATTGTTTGAAAATGTCCCAAATTTTTTTATATTAGATAATTATTTAAAAAATAATGCATACTAGAAAATTGCAACAAATTGGTGGCGGCACATTATACTTGTCACTTCCAAAGGATTTAGTTAGACGTTGGAATTTAAAAAAGGGAGATGTAATAAAAATAGAAGAGACTGCGGATGGAAATATTATTCTTTATGTTAAAGAAGAAGGTATGGAGACTGAGGAATCTTACGGCATAATTAATTTAACTTCGTTAGACATAAAATCATTGCAACGTAAGATTTTAGGAATGTATCTTCTTGGGTATAGTACGATTATTATAAAATCATTTAATGAAATCAACTCTGATATTAGGGATTTTATTAGAAAGACGTGTAGAGATTTTATTGGGCTTGAAATTATGGAAGAAACCATGAATAGTATCGTATTACAAAGTGTCATTAATATTAGTAATTTGCATCCTTACAAGCTTCTTCAGCGAGCTAGTTTAATCGCGAATAGTATATATAAGGATGCGCTAAGTAGTATAGTTTCTGGAAATGTTGCTATCGAGCGTTCTATAGCAAGACGTGACGAAGACGTTAATAGGTTATATTTTCTAATAGTTAGAGTTCTTAGAACTGCAGCAAGAAATCATAAGATTTTAAGAAAATTTGAAATATCAGACATTGATTTAATGGATCTTAGATTAGCGTCAAGTTTTATTGAAAATATAGGTGATATAGGTGTAGAAATTGCTTTATTATTGTCAAATGCAAAAGTCTTAAACTATAAAAATGATATATTGAAGCTCATTAAATTTTCTGAAATTCTTTCTAAAAAGCAAGATGAAGCTGTTTCTGCATTAATTAATAAAAAAAGCGAATTAGCTGAAAATGTTGTTAATGAATTAAAGCTTGTTATTAAAGATCTGGAATATACTATCAAATCTATAAAGAATCAAACAATCGTGCGCATTGCACTTAATTTACGCAGGATTGGGCTTTCGATAATAGATATTGCTGATTTGGTACTTTAAGATTATTAGGAAATTTTTCGATAACATTATAAATATTTTTGAAGTAAACAATATAGGCTATGACATGTAAAACAGCGTTTGTTTATCATGAAATGTATCTAAAGTATGATTTTGGTGAGTGGCATCCGTATAAGCCATATCTTTGGAAACTTACGCTTGAAAAATTAAAAAACATAGATGTGTTTAACGATCCTAATATTTCTTTAATTGAGGCTTTTATGGCTGACGAAGATTTAATATCACTTGTTCATACTAATGATTATATAAACTTTGTAAAGCATATGAGCAATCTTGGCTACGGTTATCTTGATTATGGAGATACACCAGCCACTAAAGGAATCTATGAAGGAGCTGCATATCGTGTTGGAGGATCTGTTATGGCTGCAAAACTCATTGCTAATGGATCATACTTACATGCATTCAATTTTGGTGGTGGACTACATCATGCTAAACCTTCTAACGCAGCAGGTTTCTGTGTGTTTAACGATATAGCAGTAGCCGTACGTTATCTTCAGAAATTATATAATTACAAGAGAATCGCTATAGTTGATATTGATGGACATCATGGTGATGGTACCCAGGAAATATTTTATAATGAAGCAACAACTTTAAAGATCTCTCTTCATAAATATGGTTATGGATTTTATCCAGGAACTGGTTGGTATAACGAATTAGGAGCGGGCGAAGGATACGGATATACAGTAAACATACCACTAATAGGATATACAAATGATAATACATACCTTTATGCAATAAATGAAGTAGTTGTTCCATTGCTAATTTACTACAAGCCAGAAATTATAGTTATGCAGTTTGGTGCTGATGCCCATATAAATGATCCTTTAGTTGGTCTATCATTAACTACACGAACATATAGCGAAGTAGCAAAAATAATTCATAAATTAAGTCATGAAATCAGTAACGGTAAGCTCTTAATCCTCGGTGGTGGTGGATATAATCCTGATGATACTGCCAGATGTTGGGCACTTGGATTTATAGAGATATCTGGTATAAAAATAGACGAAAAAATAAAAGAAACACTTTATGATAAGATAGATGTTGAAAGCAATATTTCAAAATTTATCTATGAAATAGTTAGCGAACTGAAAAAGAAACTTCGAGAAATTCATGGAAGTTTTTAAATTAAAAAGTTTCTACAGAACAAATTGTTACTTTCTTTTAAATTTTTAACTTATATCATTTTATGTTTACATTAAAATTATATCTGAAACACTATTTCCCATGTGAACTGTCATTTATTTTTGTAACGTTAAGTTTAATTATTATTACAAAGATAAGAATTATGGTGATTTTATGCAAGTTACAGTTTCTGTGATAAAAGCTGATGTTGGAAGCCTTGCTGGTCACCATAAAGTTACCGAGGAACAGATAGAGGTAGCTAGGTCAATTTTATCAAAGGGTGTGGAACAAAACATAATATTAGATTACTATGTATTTAATGCAGGAGATGATCTTGAATTAGTAATGTTACATAGAAAAGGTGAGAACAATTCAGATGTTCATCAACTTGCATGGACAGCTTTTAAAGAAGTTACTGAAAGAGTTTCTAAAAAGAGAAGGCTTTATGCTGCGGGACAAGATCTTTTGTCTGATTCATTCTCAGGTAATGTCAGAGGATTAGGACCAGGTGTTGCTGAATTAGATTTTGAACTAAGACCTAGTGAACCGATAATTATTTTTGCAGCTGATAAAACTGAACCTGGAGCATGGAATTATCCTCTCTATAAAGCATTTGCTGATCCATTCAATACTGCAGGTTTAGTTATTGATCAAGCGATGCATGATGGGTTCGTTTTTCAGGTAATGGATCTTATTGAAGGTAAAGTTGTAGATTTATCTACACCAGAAGAAAGTTATTCATTATTAGGTTTAATAGGAACCACTGGTAGATATGTTATTTCTAAAGTTTGGAGAAAAGATGGTTTAGTTGCTGCGGCAGCTAGCACAACACGTTTATCTCTTATAGCAGGTAGATATGTGGGCAAGGATGATCCAGTATTAATAGTAAGGGCTCAACATGGTTTGCCTGCTGTAGGGGAGTATCTAGAGGCATTTTCATTTCCACATTTAGTAGCTGGATGGATGCGAGGTAGTCACACAGGGCCACTAATGCCAGTAGGATTAAAAGATTCACGTTGTACAAGATTTGATGGGCCGCCTAGAGTTGTGGCTTTAGGCTTTCAAGTAACAGAAGACAAATTGATCGGGCCTGCTGATTTATTTGAAGACGTGGCATTTGATTATAGTAGAAGACTAGCTATGGAGATTGCAGACTACATGCGACGTAATGGACCGTTTATGCCGCACAGACTTGGGCCTGAAGAAATGGAATACACCACGCTTCCAAAGATTCTAAAGAAGCTAGAATCACGATTTAGGCCAATCGAGTAAGAGGAGCACATTATGCTTTCATATCCATTAATACTAGTTAATTTTAAGAGCTATAAAGAGGCATTAGGAAATAAAGCTATTGAATTAGCTAATTATGCTCGTAAAGTTCAAGAGGAGACCGGAATTACTGTTGGAGTTGCGCCTCAGTATATTGATTTAAGGGATATATCTAAACTTGGAGTTTTTACGTTTGCACAACATGTTGATCCAATAGAACCTGGTAGTTATACTGGTCATGTAACTTTAGAATCATTGCATGATGCAGGTGTAACAGGAGTTATAATTAATCATTCAGAGCATAAAATGCTACTATCTGACATAAATTTTATTATAAAAAAAGCTAGACAATTAAAGTTAATGACAATCGTTTGTGCAGATACTATCGAGACTAGCGTAGCCGTATCTGCGTTAAAGCCTGATATTGTCGCAATAGAACCGCCAGAGCTCATAGGGACTGGCCGTGCTGTCTCAAAAGTTAGTCCCGACATTGTAAGAAATGCTGTCGCAGGAATAAGAAGTATAACTAAGGATGTTCATATTTTATGTGGTGCTGGTATAACTAACGGAGATGATGTGTATGCAGCTATAAAACTTGGGACGGAAGGTGTACTATTAGCTTCAGGTGTTGTAAAAGCTGAAGATCCTTATAAAACATTAATGGAGATGGCCATTGCTGCTAAAAAAGCTTATGACGAAAAGCATTAATGATAGTTGAGACTTAATTAATTAGGGCCCGTAGCCGAGCATGGATTAAAGGCGTAGGCCTCCGGAGCCTATTTTCGCGGGTTCAAGTCCCGCCGGGCCCGTTACAATTAAAATCCTTATTCTTGGGATAAGAGACACTAATAGAGCGAGATTAAAAAAGCTTATTTATTTGTAAAGATTGAGTGTATGGGGAATATAATGCAAAGAATTAAAAGGCTTAATAAGTGGTTGTCAAGGTTCGAGCGATGGATTAGTGAGAATCTTCTTTTGGCTATAGCGTATATTGCTGTTATATTAGCTCTTTTTTATGAAAGTGGATTTATACAAATTATTTCTGTTCCTACACCGTCTTTTGCTTCAGGAGGTGGCGCATTTTCGTATAATATCAACAGACAAACACAGGCTGAAGCTATAATTGTATTTATATTTCTGCTTATAGGTTTTGCTAGTACATGGACTCTTTATACATACGCATCAAGTAAAGTTCCGAGAGCATCATCAACAAGTGCTATAGTATCACTTATAATTCTGATAATACTGTTTCTAATATTATTTCAAATAGCTTATGTAGCAGTCACATCACCAGGCGGATAATTTTTTAAGATTTTTAATCTTCATAAATAATTTCATAGTTTATTTGCTGTCCTTGATATCGTTCTATTGTTATCTGAGTTTTCTCTCCAATTCTCCTTAAATGTATCACGTTCTCAGACCAGAAAAGCGCAGCATTACCCATTACAGGTTCTTCATTACCTGTTTTTGGATTACGCCGTATTTGGGTTAATAATATTATAGGTACAGAATACTTTTTTGAAGCATACCCTAAAAGCATCATAACCTTTACTGCCAGCTTCCAGATTATTAAAGGTGCATATAGATCTGAACTTATCCTATAATATTCTCCTATGTTATCGATGATTATAAGGTCATACTTTAAATAACCATTAAAAATCATTAAACTTACACGTATTTGATCCTCTATACTTTTCATTTGTATGAAATGTACTTTTGATTTATCTATCAACATATTCATCTGATTTATTTTATAAAGAATTAGGTGCGGATGTGATGTTACTATGAGTGTAGAGTAACCACTATTCGCATTATTAATACAGAGTTTTAATGCTAAATTTAGTTTATTAGTGTTTGCTTTACCATAAATTATAGTTAAACCTATTGGTAAACCTCCATTAAGTTTTTCATCAAGCTCTTTTATACCTGTTGGTATTATTTTTTCACCCACAATTAGGTATTTTATGTTTAATTAATTAAAGTTATTTTTATTTTTTAGTATCCGTTGCATGATCTTTAGAGTTTTTCATTTCTTATAAGCAAAAGCTCCTTAACCTTAACTCTTGATCTATCATGAGAGCTTCAGGACTACAGTAACTATACCTATAGTTTGCCTTGTAATATTTATGGTCAGCAGAATTATTTTGAACACAAATGTTTTCTTAACATGACTAGTTAACAGTAATTTATCTTTTTATAGAACTAATGTTATAAAATTCTATCGTAATTTTAAGTTGGAATGATTGAAGTTCTAAATCTGAATTTAATAATATTCTTCAACTATTCTGATTATTTTATTTGTTATCATATCTGATCGTGAAAGGGTTAATTGTGCTAATGCTTTGTCAACTGATTTACTTTGACTGATGCTGAAAACTGCATGGCATCTAGGACAGTAATATGAATCGTTATGTTTGAATTTAGGTATTATGTTTTTTACTGGTACACAGCTGCTAAATCCACATATTGGGCAACTTACTGCTTCTACAGATGTTTTTATAGACATTATTCTCTAAATGGTTTATTTCTAAATTAGGATTTAAATTGTACCGTTTTTTACAGTTTTGTATTACTTAGGTATTGCTTTAGTTATACCTAGGTTACATAGAATTATCGAATGTAATGATGTATAGAAATATTTATAATTATTTGTAAGATAAAGAATATGATACTGCATGTGGTTAAGCTTACTTTGGGCTCCGTGGAGATTTAAGTATATACTGCAGGTTAGTAAAAATAGTTCTGAATGTTTTCTTTGTGAAGCAATAAAAAATGGTGTGTCATCCCAAACATTAGTTGTTTATGAGAGTAAACATTCGTTCATAATACTTAATAGATATCCTTATAATTCTGGTCATTTAATGGTTGCGCCTATCAGACATGTTTCTCAATTGGAAGAATTAAATCATGATGAATTGGTTGATCTTATTGAAACATCTATTATTGCTAAAAAAGCACTTGATATTTCTTATAAACCTGATGGATTTAATATAGGGTTAAATATTGGTAAAGCTGGTGGTGCTGGATTAGAGACTCATATACACCTTCACATAGTACCACGTTGGGTTGGTGATACAAATTTTATGACGACGGTATCAGAAACTAAAGTTTTACCGGAACTTTTAGAAGATTCGTATAAACGCATAAGTGATGCAATAAAAATTTTAACAGCTTCACATTAATACATTCTTTAATCAAAGAGGAACTTGATAATAATCTTACATTATCGTAAAGTTTAGGATTATTTTAAAAAATATTAAGAGCTAATTTTGATATTTTAAAGAGAGAAATTTTTACAATTGTATTTTGATGATAGGAATAATTAAGAGTGATAATAATGCTAATATAATTGTTACAATAACTAAAAATGTGCTTTTTACTGTTAAGTCTTTAGCTTTAGATATTAATAGTGAGATCCCAAATGATACTTCAATAACAATAATCTTGATGTTGTCCATCATAACATTTAAATCGTAATATTGCATAGATTGCATCAGACTAAGGGAACTATTCCACATCATTGCGTTTATATTTGAAAGAGTATATGTTAACGTGATCATTATAGTGAGTATTATAGGTGTTAATAATGCTAAGATTTCATAGAGTTTAAGACTACTTTTTGCTTCAGCCTGACTCTCTTGAACATATATTATGTATTCACGTATTCTTTCGATAATCATAGGTGTTCCCCCACCTCGTGCATTAAGTTCTCCGATCACATACAATACGTTTTTAAATAACCTGCTTTTGCATTTAGGAACGGTTTGATTCAGAGGTATGCCCATGTTCATTTGACTTGTTAAATCATCAAGAATATAATCAACTCTAGAACCAAATCCCCTAAGTTTAGCTATTGCTTGATCTAGTGAAATGCCAGCTTTTCTAGCATCTGTTAATGATAGTAAGAATGCCGGAAGCCAACGCTCTTCTTCATCGATTTCTTTTAATAATTTTCTTGTAGGAATATAAATTATTAATGAACTAACAAATATAGCGATACCTAACGATATCCATAGAGTAAAAAATTGAAAAATAATCATGAACGTTAAAATTCCTGCTAAAATTCCCCAAACAGGGTTTACATTTATAATATTTTTATCAGAGGGAGATGACATATCCATCAATAAAATAGACAGAATTGTGGATAATGGTATGATTATAATACCTGTTATCATTATAAATAATACTGCATTACTAGGAAACATGATTGCAGTTATTAAATTTAGAGCACTAGTAAGCAGAAATACTGAAAGCAACAATTCGCCCCAATCACTAGCATGTTTAGAATACGATATCCAGCGTTGTTTATATTTATTCAGAAATTCTTTCATTTTATCTTCTAAATATTTGCTTAACTCACCACCACTTTTTATTATGCTTGTTATTCCTAACATATAGCGTTCCCATTCTTTTGATGGATGATTCACACTGTTTGTGTCTATTGATTCAAAAATGTTACCAAAAAATAGTATAGTATCTCTGATGATCTTTTTTGCTTCTTTACTAATGTATTGAAATTCATCACGTTCAGAAATTTCATAAAGAACATCAGCTAGTCTAACACCTAATTCACCTACTGTCGCCATAAACATTGAAAAAAGGGGGAGTTCATCACTAACACCCTTTTTCCTCATTATTATTTTACTGTATATACTAACTTCATACAATGATAATAAAATAAACGGCAATAATAGAACAAAAAGAGCAATGAAAATATTATAGTAATAAAATAATATTGAAAAGCAACAAAATGATATTATTGAAGCTAAAAATAAATTTCGCATAATGTTACGAACATAATTATTTAGATCAACATATAATAAAGCTTTGTCAATTGATCTTTTTATATGTAAATAATATTGCGTGAAGAGTTTATTTTTCATAAATTTATTCAATAAATTATCAAATAATTTATCCACTATGTTCACCATATAATTTTATTGAGATCTCTTCTAGCATTTCGTTTTTATTATTAAATGATTTTACTGATAGGTTTTGTAGTATGTTTTTTCTTCTTTCCAATTCAGAAACCATATACTCTTTGCTCCAACCCTTAATATTGGCTATTCGTTTCATTACATTACTTATCTCAACTAGTTTTTCTGTTGTTAAATCGGTTCCATATTCGTATATTACTTTTGGTATAATATTTGTGCTTGATTCTTCATATAGTTCTTCTATGGAATAAAGTACTCTATAACCAGGATTAATCTCTCTCATGTTAATAAACGCTGAAATCAATAGTATAAAGCTTGGTTCAATATTAAGTGGAGGACTCTTTAGTCTAAGAATTGCGGACCTAGCACTATCTGCATGAAATGTTGTTAAACCACCATGTCCAGATGCTACTGCATGAACTAATGCTTGGGCTTCACGACCTCTAACCTCTCCTACTATGAGCAAATCTGGTCTTCGTCTCCATGCAAATTTAGTGAGCTCAAACAAATCAATCTCACTTACTTCTTCACCGGGTAACGCCTTCCTTGAAACTAACCTATCCCATTGAGAATGTGGCGCAAGGATTTCCGGAGTATCTTCCACAGTTACTATTTTCCAATCAAGTGGCACAAGTTCTAATAGTGCATTAAGCATAGTAGTTTTACCAGATGCTGTAGGCCCTAAAATAAAAATACATCCACGTGTTTCTAAAATTAACGACAAATATGCAGTAGTAAGAGGAGTAATACTATTTTGTTTAATAAGATCAACAATCGATAATCTTTTAGATGGAAACTTTCTTATAGTAAAACTATGTCCCCATGGTGTCACTTCATTACTATACGTTACAGCAGCTCGGTGACCTTCTGGAAGTAGTACATCAGAAATTGGCATTGCAAATGATAAATATCCTTTACCACGTTGAACTATTTTTTGCACTACTAAAAACGCTTCAGTCTCATCAAGTATTATGTTCGTGGGTATCCATTTCTTATAATTAGAGACTATTCTATGGACGACATAGACTGGCTTATTAGGACCAATCATGGAAAGCTCCTCAACATATTCATCTCTTAAAAGAACATTTAACGGACCATATCCAAAAACATCTCTCTGAACATAATACATAAATGCAGGAAAGAACTCTAGACTTTTATCATTATCAATCTTTAAAGATTTAATAGCATTCCAAATAAGTTCTTCAACATATTTTTTAAGATCATCATGCATATTCTTAATAAAAGGTTCTGGTTGTGCTGAGTAATATATATACTCAATAATTTTTACTATACTAGCCTTTGCTTCATCAGAAAGCTCTGGCTCTTTCACAGCATATAAATTAGGATAAACAATGACTGATGCGGAATCTATTTGATAATTGATGATAGGATCTTGAGATTCAAAAATCATTTCATCTTGCCCAAGAATCTTCACTGAACCCCATTTCCAAACACGTCTCATTACCTTGTTAATATTATCATCTTTATTCTCATTTTTACTAAATTTTTGTAAAAAAATTAATTTTATTTTCTTCATGAATACCAGCCTGAAATCATTGAGCCACAACATTTACTGATACTGTTGTATTTTGATTATTCACATGAGTGAATTGTAATACAATCAAATATTTTTGACCAGAATAGAAAGTTCCAGAAACAATTTGCGATATACTTTTCTGTTCACCCGAAAGGATGGAAACGTTTTTTATTGTTGTTACATTCACAGGAGTACTAGCTTGACTATAGATAGTAATTTTGGTAAGATTAGCATCGTATGTGCCTTGATTTTGGATTGTTAATTGTAGAAGTGCTGCTTTATTTCCTTGGAATGTTGTTAATGATGCATCGCTTATGAAGATTAGTGATTTGTTTGTTATATTAGATGCAGATGTGAATAGTGTTCTATAGACCATAAAGGATCCTGCTATTGCTATTCCTATTAGTAATAGGGCTGCAATTATTGTATCGGCTCCTCCCCTTTTGTTTTTATATACTTTTCTCATAGTTTCGTCATTAGTATTTGTGTTGAATGTTTTAAAAGTATCACTTAGATAATAAATGTGTTTTTTATGATGGAGAGATGTTTAGCGGGCCCAGCGGGATTTGAACCCGCGACCGACGGCTTAGGAGGCCGCCGCGCTATCCATGCTGCGCTATGGGCCCAGAAATTTAATGTATAAAGTAGTATATAGGTTTTTATTTTTTAGAAAAATAGTGTACTATGATTAACCATGAGTTCGAGTGATGTGCTTCGTGAGGAGGTTAAAGATATTAAGTTGGGAAGTAATTTGAGTGTTTATGATTTGGTTAGAGAGTTGGGTTCTGCTGGTGGGTTTATGGCTACTCATCTTTATGAGGCTGCTGAGATATTGTATGAAATGAGTAATGATAAGGATTGTTATAGGATAATATCATTTACTGGGAATCTTATTTCTACTGGTTTACGCGGTGTGATAGCTAAAATGATTGGTGATGGTTTGTTTGATGCAATAATAACTACTGGTGGCGCGCTTGATCATGATGTTGCTAGGGGTTTTGGCGGTAAGTATTATAAGGGTTTCTTTAATGCGGATGATGTAATGCTTTTTGAGCTTAATATTCATAGGCTTGGTAATGTGTTTATTCCTGTTGAGAGTTATGGTCCTTTGATAGAGAAGGTTATTTTTAGTATTCTTGATAGTTTGCCTGAAGGAGAATACTCACCTTCTAGAATAGCGTATGAAATTGGGAAGCGTATGAATGATGAATATTCATTTTTGCGTCAAGCTTATTTGAGAAATGTTCCAGTTTATGTACCTGGTATTGTTGATTCAGCTGTGGGCACTCAACTTTTCTTTTATTCTCAAACTCGAAAGATTAAGTTAAACATGTTCGAGGATATGAAACGTATACTTGATAGTATTTTTGAAGCGAAGAAGCTAGGAGCTTTGATAATTGGTGGTGGGATTAGTAAGCATCATACAATATGGTGGGCTCAGTTTAAGGATGGATTAAATTATAGTGTATATGTGACTACTGCATCTGAATATGATGGAAGTTTATCTGGTGCTCAACCTCGTGAAGCAATCACGTGGGGTAAAATAAATCCTAAAGCAAAACATATAACTCTATATTGTGATGCTACTATATGTTTACCTATAATTGCGCAGTATGTTTTTGAGAAAAAAGTTAGAGGTGTTTAAGATGGCAAAACTGTTTGGAACGAACGGTGTTAGGGGTGTTGTGAACCTAGAATTGACACCAAAATTTATTAGAGATATGAGTAGGGCAATAGGTACATTTTTTAAAGGTAAAACTATTCTTGTTGGTATTGATGCCAGGGTTACCAGCAGAATGATAAGGGATATCGTTATTCCTTCACTTATTGATAGTGGTGTGAGTGTTTATGATGGTGGTCTTGCTCCTACACCTGCGCATCAGTATGCAGTTAAGTATTATAATTTAGATGGTGGTGTGGTTATTACTGCTAGTCATAATCCACCGGAATATAATGGGTTAAAAGTGCTAGGAGAAAAGGGTATGGAGCTTCCTCATGAATATGAAGACTTTATTGAAGAAATATATTATAAAAAGAACTTTGTTCAGGGAGTCGGCCATTTTTCTGGTATGTTAGATGTTATAAAACCATATATTAATAATATTTTATCACTTATAGATTCTAGTAGTGTTCGTGAACGTAAATTCAAAATTGTTACTGATACTATCAGCAGTGTTGCCGGACTTACAGTTCCTTTATTATTAAAAGAGTTGAATGTTGGAATGATTAGTATAAATGGACAATTGGATGGGGCTTTTTCTTCCCGTAATCCAGAGCCGTTACCAGATAATTTACAAAATCTCGGTAGATTTGTAAAATCATGTAAATGTGATTTTGGTGTAGCGTTTGATGGTGATGCTGACAGATCAATTTTCATTAGTGATGAGGGTGAGGTTGTTTGGGGTGATAGATCAGGAGCTTTACTTGCTGAACACTCTATGAGAAAACATGGGAAGGGAGTTTTAGTTGTTGGTGTAAGCGCGTCACGGGTTGTTGAATATCCTATTAAGAAGTTGGGAGGAGAAGTGTTATGGACTAAGGTTGGAAGTGTGATAATAACACATAAGATACTTGAATTGGAGTCTAAAGGAATACGAGCATTTGGATTAGAGGAGAATGGAGGGTTTTTTTATACTCCACATCAACCTGCTAGGGATGGAACTATGAGTCTTGCTTTAATGCTAGAAGCGTTGTCAGGGATGAATATCACTCTTTCAGAATATAATAATAGTTTACCGAGACTTTTTATGGCTAAAGATAAGTTACCATGTCCGAATGAGAAAAAATCATATGCTATTGAACGAATTATCAGATATTATTCATCATTAGGCTATGAATATGATACTATAGATGGTATTAGAGTGTGGTTTAATGAGAATGAATGGATATTGGTAAGACCAAGTGGTACTGAACCATTTTTACGTGTTTTTGCTGAATCTACTGATCCGGAAAAAACTAAAGATCTATTAGCTAAGACAAAATTAGAGGTTTCTAAATTAGTTTGAGGAAAGTGAACATGAGGAAATTTGAATGTGATGTTCTTTTTCTTTCATCTGAAATTGATGAAGCTAGTGTTAATATAAAAAAGAAACTTATTGAAAAATATGGATTTGTTGAAAAAGGAGAATTTAATAGTATACCATTGTATGTCAAAGATGATATGATTATTTTGACAATTAGTAGTGAACACATATACTTTGACATATTAGAAGAGTTTGTTAAAGCAAATTTAGTTATAGTGTTAAGTAAACATACATCACAAAGTAATATACCTGCATTAACAGCGCATTTCACAGGTAATTGGGGGAATTCAAACAGTTATGGAGGTAAGCCTAGGACTTTGTCTATTGCTCCAGCTTCAAAACTCAAGGTTGCGTTAAATATAATGAAAAAATTGGCAAAAGAGTTTTCGTTAGATTGGAATGTTTCAATGGAAGTGACTCACCATGGTCCTACATTAAAAAATACTCCTATAATGTTTGTCGAGATAGGAAGTACTTCTCAACAATGGAAAGACCCTGTAGCAGCTGAAATCGTTGCAACGAGTGCTATTGTTGCTGCTGAATCTAATAATATTTTTGATACTATTGTAGGTTTTGGAGGTTCACACTATGCGCCAAGGTTTAATCATTACATTTTTGAGACAAATTTTGCAGTAGGTCATGTAGCTCCAGAATATGTTTTTAATGATATCACAGAGAATGAAATATTATTAGCTTTTGAGCGTACATTTGAAAAGACAAAGACTGCTGTTATAGATTGGAAAGGTTTAAAAGGATCTTATCGGTCATTTCTTATAGATATTTTGAATCGTAATGGAATGAATGTTATTAGAGCGTAGCATTTTCGGTGTACTCTCAGACTACTATTCTTATGTATATTCATGTATGCATTTTTTTAGCTTTGTTATTTTATATTATGAATCATTAATATTAAGGGAGAATTGTGAATAATCTAAATGTAGAAGGTGGAGTTTGCGATAAGTGTGGAGGTAAGATTATAAAGACTCCAGAAGGAGAATTCGTGTGTTCAGAGTGTGGACTAGTGAAAGGCCATGAGTTTGCAGAGCCTAATTACACAATTGCACCAATGAAAAGTGATCATGTAGGTTATGTTTCTCATGTTTATGCTGATAATATGTCATTAATTTATGGAGTTGGAAGTAATATAAGTCGTAGGAGTACGAAAAAGAATTTTAACAAGTCATCCATGGGAACCTTAATTACTCATGATAAAAAGATCAAGTTAGAGAAAACTAAGCAAATTATTGAAAAAAGAATACTCAATTCTATGGAATTTGTTGCATCTCGTCTTAATATTCCTGATGATGTTCTTAGACGTTCTATTATAATATATGCAAAGACTATTAGAATTATGAAAAAGGATAAAAAACGAATTCCAGGTGTTAATAAATATGCGCTCTCTGCTGCTTCATTAATTGCAGCTATATGGGAAGCAGGCAATATTAAACCATTTACGTTGGTTGAAATAGCTAGTTTTTATAGAGAACTTGGGCATCGTGTAGATAGCCGTAATATTGCATGGGCATTAATACAGACAAGAAAAATAATACAACGGAATATAACAATTAAGGAAAGAATAAGAGTTTATATAGACCGAATAACAGCGATGTTATACTCTAATACTTTTATACGCATAAAAATACGATACATGCGCAATAAGATAAATCTAAGTACTTATGTTCAAAAGATCAAGGAAAGAGCATTAAAAATTCTAGATTCACTTGATCAAAACGTATATCAAAGTAAAAATCCATATATAATAGCAGCTTCATTAGTTTATATTTCAGAAAAAATGTTAGCTTCCGAGTTAAAATTTCGTTCTCTTCTTTCACATAAAGTTCTTTCAATAACTATCGGGATTTCAGATTATTCAATTAGAGATAATGTACAAGCAATACTATCTTACCTAGGTATAAAAATTGATCTATCTTCTAGAGGAATTATAAGAAGTGCATACCCTAACGTATCATAAATCCTAATAATAATTTTATAGAAAATTCCTATATAATTACTTATTATAACATTTATTTTTATTGTTTCTATCTTAATAATTATAATATCGTTATCATCTATTAATGAGTTATTATAAAAATTGATGGCAGAAACTATGAGCAATACGAATCCCTCCTTAATTTCAGTAAGATTAGTAAAAGAATTTGTGTACACTATTCTTGTTAGATAATTCTTGGTGTTTATTTTTATATTGTTTATTATGGAGTATGATTCTAAATAAATAATTTTTCTTACATACATTTCATCATAAATTGGACGCAGTTTGGTGTATTCTGATTGCATATTAAACATGACTAGTACTAGGAAAAGGATTTGTAAAGTCACTATGACCGCTTTTTGATTTCTATGTATTACCATAGATTTCAACATTTATATCACCACATGATATGGAAATTACTGGAATTTGCACATGTTTCTCATTACTTTTAATTATTATTTCGATGTGATCATTACTGTTTATAATTTTTATTGGATACTGCATATCTAATAACTTGAGTATCTCATTTAGCGTAATATTTTTGCATTGAAAGAGTTTTTCATTGTGTAGAATTTTTTGTTGCAGTATAAAATATTTATAATAATTTTGAAATACTTCTTGTTTGTTAGATAATGTCTGTGGTGTTATATATGTTATTGTTATTGTGGTGAGGAGTAGAAGTGATATAATTAAGTCTAAAATAGGTATTGAATCAATGTTCATAGTAATCACTTAATCTAATAATATTAGCTAATGAGCTGTTCTGTATATCACTTATCAATGAATTGACAATATTAATTTGTATAGTAATTAAGTATATGAGTTGTATAAATATTAAAAGAAACAATATAATTATCAGTATAATATTTTCTGTCATTAACCCTCACTCACTACTATATAGTTATCTATGTACGAAAATGTATAGTGTTTGTTGGTTTCTAATATAATTTTCTTAAATTTCACATCAGACTTAAAAGTAAATGACATGGAGTTTATATTAATTATTATGGAGTTATCTTCTAAATATATTAAAATATTATTGGTGAAGGATTTTATTGAAATTTTAATACTTGCATTTAAGGTTTCTGCCAGATAACCTGCATCATTAACTTGAGAATAAATTGCTACTGCTTCTGTTTTTGCTATTGTCATGTAAAGCGAGTTTATGCTGATGGTGTTTATTAATATGAGAATTGTTGATAAAGAGATCCATGCAATTATATCCATGTAGGATTGAATTAAGCGTTCTGGCATTAATTCTCGTAAGTATCTGTCAATTACTAATTTTAAGGATACAAGAGGTGTTTTTAGGTATTTTTATCTTAAAATAATGGTATGAATGTTAGTAAGAGTGATATATTGGTTTGGGGGTTACGCATAATTTTTGATGAGCTAAAGGAAATACAGAGTAAATTGACAGAGTTAGAAGATAGAGTACGTTCTTTAGAGGATTTGACTACTAGTTCGCTTATGTTGACATCAATTTATCGTATTGAATATGTTAAGTGGTATACTATCTATGTGTCTAAGATTGAGGATAAGCTTATGGAGGCTAGAATTTCATGTCGATGAGAGTTACTCTTGAAGATTTAGCTTTACTTATGGTTAAGAAAGGTGTTTCTCCAGATACTGTTAAAGAACTTTTAACAGAACTAGGAGCTACAAAGGAACGTATAGATAAAATTATGGATACTCTTCCGAAATCAGAAATCGTTGAAGAAAAGAAAAGTAAAATTAATGAAATAAATCAGGATAGAATTGCAAAAGAATTGATGGCACTATCATTTGAGGTTGTTAAAATTAAGAGTAATGTAGAAATACATAAATCAAGGATAGAGGGACTAGAAACTCGTATTTCAAGTCTGGAAGCTCGTTTTGAGGCTCTCTCAAACATTCTAGTAGAATATGCTCCATTTCTTTTCAAGAGGGATAAGGATAATGCTAAATCAAATGTGCAGTAAGTCATGCAAAATTGTGGATGAAGGTAGCACATTACGAGTTTACTGTCCTCATGATTTTCATGTTTTTGGTCTTGAAACAAATAGAGAATGCAGAGAAAAGGTCTTTTCATCTATATCTGATAATACTTTTTCAATAATAATGGAAAATGGAATTATTAACAAGACTTATAAGAAAAATGTTAAAGAATTATTTAATTATATCTCATTGATTAATATTCACTTTGATAAGATCAAAATGCAGAATATTTCTAAAGATGAATTAATTTATGATCCTGTATTATTACGTTCAGCATATTCCTCTAATGATCTTATGAAAACTTGGATTTATAAACGTTCACCATTTTTTAGAGAACTTACTGATTACTTTGCAATGAACTATACTGATCACGAAATTTATGAATGGTTATTTGAACCATACGTGGATTATTGCAATGGATTTAGATCCATAATAGACTCTGAAAGGATAAATGTATATGATGTGAATGTAGGTTTTGTGAATATTTATGATCATGACAGTCACTGTTTTTATATAGTTGATGAGGTTTCTAGAAAACCTAATGCTCAAGATTTTTTAGAAAAAATGTTGTGGTTAATCGTAACTAAAAGTAACAATTTGAGTAAGATCATGGTACCTTTATATGATAATCATGTTCAAGAGATGTATTTAGATGGAGAGGATAAGTTTATTTATTTGGATCATGAAGAGTACGGTAGATGTTCTACTAACATATTTATTACGCATCCTGATATTGAAAGAGTAAAGACTTACGCTAGTATTATAGGTAAAGGCAATGTTAGTCTATCAAATCCATCATTAAAAATGGATATTACACTCAATGGTATTCCTCATAGGTTTTCTTTAGATTCGCCACCGTTAGTTCTAGCAACATCATTAAACATTAGAAATTTAACTGTACAATATATGAACATACAAAAGCTAATAAAATCTGATACTATAACGGCAGAAGCTATGGCATATCTTATTTTTCTTGCTATGAATAGACTGAATATTGTAATTTGTGGAGAACCAAATAGCGGTAAAACAACTCTTGCAAATGTTATTGATTCAGAATTACCAAAAATTTGGCGTAGGATTTATATTGAAGATGTTGTAGAAAGTCTTAATTTAAAAGATAAAGATGTTCATCAAATAAAAATCCAAACAACACCCTTTGAGCAAGGAGCTAAGGTTTTTAGAAAGAGTACTGAAATAGTTAAGTTATTGCATAGGTCACCAGATTGGATTTACTTAGGTGAGATACAAACAAAGGAACATACAAAAGCTATGTTTCACGCATTTTCGATGGGTTTAAAAGGCATAGCTACAACTCATGCAGCATCTATTGAAGGACTTTTTTACAGATGGACAAAACATTATATGATTGATCCAAATAGTATACGGCTCATTAATGTAATCGTTTTAATGGAACGTGAAATCACAAATTCAGGTAAAATTATAAGATATGTGAAAAATATTGCAGAAATTGATAATAATAGTAATCCTATAATCATTTTTAACAGAGTTAATGGTAAGCTTGTTAGAACTATAAATTCGCTGTTTGATTCACAAAATATAAAGAATCTAATAATGAACGGAAAAAGCTATGAAGAAATTAAAACTCTTCTTCTTAATATTTTAAATAAGATTAATGGAGGTATTATAGATGAAGAAATCTACCAATAAGATAAACAAGGTCACTATTAACGAAGGATCATTTCTTGCATTGATTTCACTCATGTTACAAATTAGAGATACAAGGTCTATGTTAGAGCGTATTAAAAATTATTATCTTTTAGACAGAGATCGACAATTTCTAGTGGAAAAAATTAGTGAGGGACATGATCCAATTAAAGTACTTAATTCTATTAGCGTATTTAATAATTTAGACGTGACTTCGACTTATCTTAATTTGTACTCTTCACACGGTATAACATCTACTGAACGTTATAATGTCCAAGAATTAGCATTCCTAAAAACTTCAGGGTATTTAAAAGATCTTACTAATAAACTTACATTGCGTATTCTCGTTATTACATTTTTAAGTTACATTGTGCCTGTTGCATTAGCAATTTTTTCTATTAAATATGGGCTGATAGGTACAATATTATTTTTAGGCATTTTAATTATATTTACGACTTATATATCCTTAGATACTAAGAGAATGATTCTTCTGCTGAGGGATGTTAAATGAATGATGAAATTGAAGAGTTGATGATTTATTTAAACCAAAATAGTACATTAGGTCTTGGTAAAGCACTGATGTCATATAAGCCTAGGAATAAATCCATTAAGAAAATTTATGATACTATTATTAATATGATGTTGTTAAAAGGTCATGAACCGCAACATGTTATTAGTTATGCATCTTATTTATTACCCAGAGGAACTTTTTTGAACTATAATGTGCAAAATATAATTATTGGTGATCGTTCAGCAATATCTCGTAATATTAATTCTATTATAATTTCACGAAAAATACAGGAAATATACAGAGATTTTGAGTTGTGGTTATCATCTATGAAGATGAAAACATTTTTATTAACTATTATGAGCTCAATATTTTTAGCTGCTATGTCAAGATTACCTTTTATTTTAATTAGCAAGATTGAACATTATTCAGATTGGTTTAATTTTGTTCCATTTCTTTATGGATTTTTATGCATTACACTTGCTTTTCTTTCCTCAAACATTTATGGTGAAAAGCGTTTTACATTATTAATATCTTTACTTTCATTATTTTCCTATACAATTATGATGATAATAATCAATACACTATTTAAAATCTAATTATGATTTAAATTTGTATTTAACTAAATTATCATGGTGAAAAATAATGATAAAAAAGTTGTATAGTCTGATAAGAAATCGTAAAGCATCTCCACTAGTAGAAGAAGGTATGCTTCTGGGTTTAGCAGCTATAACGTTTACAGTAATTCTTAGTATCGTTTCTAATATTATTACCTCAGTACAAAACTCATCAGCTTCAATGTCATCGTCACTAAGTTCAGGTTTTACTAATTTTCTTAATCAATTAGCTGAGATACTTAATCAAATTGCAAGAGCACTAGGTATTAAGTGAATATTATGATGTATGGTAAGGATGATATAATTACTCTTTTTTCTTTATTAATTATAATTACAATAACTTTACGTTGGATAATTCAGTATATTACTTTTTTATCATATACGTTTTATCAATGGTTAATAATATCATTTGCAATCGTTATACTAATTATCGTAATTTTAAAGCTTCTAAACAAAAACAAATTGCATGAATATGCTAAAAAACATAGCCTAATTTTAAGAACATACAATAAAAATCAGTATGTTTTTTCTGTAAATAAGTTAAGTATGTTAACTAATAACATTCAACCAAGTGATGAGAATCTTTTACAATTATCATCACAGCTTTTGACATTTCAATTACTTTTTTCTTTAATAATTGTGCCAACAAACGATAACGCTGAATTATATTTAATTGTATCGAAGCCAGTTAAAAATCGTTCAGATATAGATAATTTCATTGATCAATTATCAAGTATAAAGGCTGTCTTTCATGCATACCTTGGATATGTAATTACAAATGAGCACGAAAAAGTGATGAAGAATGAACTCCCAATACCATTCTAAAAAAATTAATGGTGAATATTCTCACATTAAAAATATCATCAAAGTAGTAATATTTATTGATAAGTTAAAAAAGATTAGCATGAAGAATAACGAGAATATATTATTAGGTAAAATAAACGATAATGGACCATTATTTTATATTTCGAAAAATGATTTAATAAATCATATTGGTATTTTTGGTCTTAGTGGATTTGGTAAGACGACTACTTGCATGAGAGTATTAGAAGGATTAGCTAGCAATGGATATAAAATACTAGTCTTTGATTGGCATGGCGAATATGAACGATTTATTAAAAGTATTGACGGATATTCTATAAAGCTCGGCGTAGATGATTATGGTATAAATCCTCTCATGGTAATGATTAATAATGATATCGGTGAACATGTTGGCTTTCTTACTGATATGTTTACTGAAGCATTTCAATTATCTATGCCACAATCTTATGTTTTAAGGAAAATTTTGCTTGAGATTATATCTAAAAGCAATATACAAGGTCTTACTATTAACAGAATAATTGAGGAATTGTCTTCTAAAAAAGGTCAATACGTGTCTAATTATGAGATAGAAATTAGGATGGCGTTACTTAGAAGATTAGAACCATTAAATTATGGCGTAAGTAAAAGTATTTTTAATGCTACGAAAGTGCTTAGTGCAAATGAATTGTTAAGCAGTAACATCTCTATAAATTTCAAAAATTTATCTGAGGAAGGGTTAAAGAGAATTGTTGCCTATACTATAATGAGAATACTTTATTCTCATGCTGTGAAATATAGTTTAGAGAAAACTGTCGTTGTTCTTGAAGAAGCTAGAAATATTATACCACAACGAAGATATGGGGATCCTCCATTATTAGGTGAAAAAATGGTCTCTGAGCTCAGAAAACATGGTGTAACGATGATAATAATAACGCAATTACCATCACAGATTTCCTACGAAATCGTAAGGTCACTTTCTTTGATAATACTGCACAGAATAAATTCATTTGAAGAAATTCTTAATGTAACAGGATTACAAAGTATTTTAACGGAAACTACTGAGGTTACAAAGAAAGCAAGAACTTTAAATAAAGG
Organism: Thermoprotei archaeon; assembly: GCA_049976445.1. Lineage (GTDB taxonomy): Archaea > Thermoproteota > Thermoprotei > Gearchaeales > WAQG01 > JAVZOV01. The sequence continues at coordinate 64,322 of JBMFIF010000003.1, forward strand.
TGAAGCATTAATATTTTTACCATCAGAAAATACATATTACAAAGTCTCAATATTAAAATCTAATTTAATGAGTAATGATATAAATAATGAGATCATAATATCATGATGAAAGATGAAATCCTATCTATTTTTAGATAAATAACCTAAAAGTTCTTCTAAATCTTTATTATTCAAAAGTGTTAACCAGTCTATTTCTTGATTTTTAATTATTTTTTTACTGGCAGATATTATAAATTGTTCTATCTCGTTAAACTTTTTATCTGTAACATCCAATTCAAAGACTTTATCATGAAATCTTCTGTAAGCGTCAGAAGCACATATTCCTAAAAGCTCCGCCTCTACATTTTCTGCTATCTTTTTTTCGCTATATTCCCGTAATTTAAGTATGTTAAGTAATTTTATTGGATTTAATCTGAAAACTATTACTAGATCAATATTTTTGGGAACTGTATCAACTATGTGAGTATCGATTATAGCATTATTCTTTCCTTTCAAAAGATTACGTATTTTATATTTTACTTTCTCAATATCTATGATATAAGAATTTCTGCTATTATCGTATTCTAAAAATAGGTTATGTTTTTTAGCCAAATCGTTTACATTAATATAATAATAATCATATGTTTCAGAAAAATAAAGAGAAAAAGTTGTTTTTCCAGTTCCTGGGGTTCCTGTTATTAATATACGCATTTAGTCTTTTTCCTCTTCTTCCTTCTTCTCTTTCTCTGGTCCTTTTTCAGCTTTGCTTATCTTGGAAGCTGCTATTATATCATCGATCCTAAGAATTGTCGCTGCTGCTTCAGTTGCAGAGCTTATTGCTTGTATCTTAACTGATGCTGGTTCAATAACACCTTGTTTCTCCATATCATCAATTTTACCTGTGAATCCATTGATTCCGTATGATACTTTACCTTGCTCGTGTACTGATTTTAGTTCCGCTAATGCATCTATCGGATCACCACCAGCATTTTCAGCAAGAGCCCTTGGAATTGCTTCTACTCCTTTTGCAAATGCTTCAATTGCTAATTGTTCTCGTCCACCGACTGTAGATGCATATTTTCTTAATGCTTTACTTATTTCAACCTCTATAGCTCCGCCACCATATACAACTCTTGGATCTTCTATTACATCTGATACTACACTTAATGCATCAATTATTGATCTTTCTGCTTCGTCTACTAATCTTTCAAGTCCACCTCTTATCAATATACTTACTGATTTTGGATTCTTGCAACCTTCTACGAATACCATTTTGTCACCTGCAACTCTTCGTTCTTCCACTAATGCTGCTTCTCCTAAATCTTCTGATGTTAAATCTTCAATGTTTGTGACTATTTTGCCACCTGTGGCAAGGGCTAATTTCTCCATATCAGATTTCTTTACTCGTCGTACAGCTAAAATTCCTGCCTTAGCTAAATAGTGTTGTGCAATATCATCAATGCCTTTTTGACAGAAGACAACATTAGCACCAACAGACTTTATTTTTTCTACCATGTTTTTTAGCATTCGTTCTTCTTCATCTAGGAATGCTTTCATTTGTTCTGGATTTGATATTCTGATTTCTGCATCAATCTCAGTTTTTTCTATTTCTAATGGTGCATCTATTAACGCGATCTTCGCATTAGTAACTTTCTTAGGCATGCCTGGATGTACAACTTCTTTATCAACTATTACTCCATAAACTAATGCTGTGTCTAATAATCCTCCACCCTGTTTTTTGATCAGTTGTATCTTATTTATATCAGCAACCCTCTTTCCATTTCGTTCCTCTGTTATCGCTTTAACAGCTTTTACACATATATCTGCAAGATGTTCTTTAACTGAGGAAACCGATTTACCGTGTATTGATGTTAACGCTACCTTCTTAAGCATTTCGTCATCATCAATATTCACTTTTATCGCTAATGAATCAATGATTTCTCTAGCTCTGATTTCAGCCTTTCTGTACCCACTAACTATGACTGTCGGATGCACATTTTTGTCAATGAGCTCTTCGGCTTCTTTTAACAGTTGACCTGCTATCACAACTGAAGTTGTTGTACCATCTCCAACCTCGTCATCCTGAGTTTTTGCAATCTGAACTAATAATTTTGCTGCAGGATGTTGAACTTCTATTTCATTGAGTATTGTAGCGCCATCATTTGTAATAGTTATATCACCAATTGTATCAATAAGCATTTTATCCATACCTCTAGGTCCTAATGATGATTTTACAGTTTCTGCTACTGCCATTGCAGCAGTTATGTTAGCTCGTAGTGCATCATAACCAGTTGTCCTTTGCGTTCCTTCTTTGAGTATTAATACAGGAACCGTTGATGTACCACCTGAAGGCACGCTTACCATAGAATCCTCACCCCAGCTAACTTTTAAATAAAAAAGCTGAATATAAGCTTAATCTAACATAATACCAATACTAATACTAGAAAAAATTCAAAGGTATAATGAATAATAATGAATACAAACTAATTGTGAGCTACTCCTCGATTGAAGTCGGGAGCTTTCTGCTTCACAACCCCACCTTGCCCATAGCATAAAGCTATAGGTATTGGGCGGAGCTTCACAGGCACCAAGGCCGGCACCCAACCCGCCAACCTCAAAACATTCAAAGCAGCGTATAATCACGATCAACACACCAACCACACACAGGACAAGAAAAGATATGATCTGCAAGAGTTAAATCCTCCCTAACATAACCACACCTAGCACACGTCTTAAAAGTATCCTTAGGATCCACTATTATGAACTGCTTGCCATACTTCTCCACCTGATAACGAATGATTTCTTTAAGCTCATCAAAAGCAACATCGTACGCCTGCGATACGCCCTCCCAACCAATTCCTTAACCTTTATGTTCTCCATCACAACCACATCATAGTGTTCAGCAAACCATTTACCGAGCCTCATGTAGAGGTCATGCCTCAAATTCTTTAAGTGTTCATAAGCCCTAGCCAGCCTAACCTTCGCCTTGAACCAGTTCTTCGAGAGGAACTTCTTGCGTGAGAGAGCTCTATGAAGCCTCCTCATCTTCTTCAATGCTCTCTTGTAGGGTCTTAAGTTGGGGAAGTATTGGCCGTCGCTTGTCGTGATGAGCTTCTCAATACCAACATCTATCCCGACGACTTTGCCAGTCTTCGGGAGTTGTGGGAACTCGTAATTCTCAACGATGAGGGATATGTAGATTTTCTCTGCTTTTGTGAGTTTAACGATTACTCGTTTGACCTTGTTTAGTGGGAGTTCTCTGTGCACTATTACCTTGAAAGTCCCCAGTTTTGAGAGTTTTAAGTGTGTTGTTTTTTGGTTTTTGCCTATTCATCCCAGAACTGAAGTTCTGGGTTTTCTGGGCACCCATTATATAAGAATTTAACAGAAAGCTTGGATTTTGACTAATAGATTTGTTTTCTAGTTATTCTGTTTGTCACAATTGAAGAAAGTATTTTTCAGCTCTATTTCTTAAATCAACGAATAGTATTATTTTTTAATAAAAATTCTGAATGTTTTCAATATTTAATATGCCTAAACTTTAAGGGTTGTATTTTATTTATGTAGTCAGGGTATTTTACCTTGGTGAATCAATATGTGGAAGGAAAATCTTAAAGAGGAACATGAGGTTATAGAGAAGTCTATTAAGGTATTACTCTATTCTTTTGGTATTAAGAAGATCTTGAATAGGAATGAAATATTTAATGACTACCTAATATTCTTTAGAGATTTCTTTGTTAGGTTTGTTATTTCCTGTCATAATAAGAAAGAAGAATTGATCGCTGAGAAATCTGGATTTAATGATATTGTAAATGAACATCCTGAACTTAGGGAATTAGCTTTTAGAATGTTTAGTGATGAAACTCTTATTGGTAAGTTTGTTTTAATCTTTTTGGATCACATATATCGTGAAAACGATGTTTGGTTAAAAAATGTGGAGGGGACTTATGATTATATTGTAGATCGCGTTGAAGAGGAGGTTAGTGAAAAAGTTCATAAGGAAATGGTAAAAAAAGTGTTAGATTATTATAATAATGTGATGGTTGGAGATGATTTTATAGTTGTTGATGTTCTTGGAGTCGTACCTTATAAGAGACACGAAACTATTTTCAATAAATTTAATGAGTTATTGAGCGGTTCTAGTATTGTTTTGTTTAATGATCATGAACCAAAATCCCTTTATTATGAGTTAGTTGCAGAGCGTCCTGATTTTGATGTATCAGCATATGTATCGTTTCAGTTAAGTGATATAATATGGGTCTCGCGTTTGAGAAAAAGGTAAGGATCAGTTAAGAATTCATTGGCTTCTTAAAACGATAAACCTTTTTGTGATTTCTACTGATAGAAGAAGAACAAACTTCGCCCTTCAAGACGGAGAGGAGTTCAGATGTTTATTCAAAATCTTAATATTTCTATATTTGTTAATATTCATGTGATTTAGAATCCTTTTAGTTTGGATAGATAATCTTCAATTACTTTTTTTAATGCTCTCCGCAGTATTTCTTGTGCTGATGATGGTGCTATGTTTAGAAGTTTTGAGATTTCAGTCAAAGTGATTAATCTGTCTACATCGAAATAGCCTCTTTTATAAGCTAGTATTAGTGCTTGAAGTTGTCTAGGAGTTAATTTGATTGTTTCATCACTAATTGTGACTTCTTTTTTGCTTAGAACTTTCGGTTTTAGATTTAGTTCATTTAAGGATTTCAATATGCTTTTTAAGACTGTGAATGATGGTACTATAATTCTATATGTTATCGCGTATTCGTTAATTGGTATTGCATCTAAAATCAGTACATCACTTTGACTAAAAAATTTGCATGCTGAGCAGCTTGGAGCTTTTGCCCATGCATAATTATTACCTAGGTTGATTATTTTTACAGAATTCTCTGTTAATTTATATCGTATAGAGCTTGTAAGCTCAATTTTGATCAAGTGGTTTGTTATTTCTTGTCCAGGTATTATTTTTTCAATAGAATTTATTTGATTCCCTATAACTTGTGTAACACGACAGTCTTGTCTTTCTACATGGAGTTTAATTTCTATAGGTCCTCTTACTCTTGAAGCTCTTTCTTTTACCATTTTTTCATCTCCTTATTTGCGAAAATATTTGCGAAAACATTAAGAAATAAAATGATAAGATCCCAGTACCTTGTAATGGAGTTGCTAGTAGAAGTAGCGGAGACCTTAAGTTCAAATCATATGCTACTCTCATAATAGTGCCCATGTTAATTAATACGTATGGTATATATGAACGTTTAATGATAAGACGGGATCGCTCTAATATTCCTAGAAGTAGGTCTATGAGAACAACATCAACTCCAAATATTGTATTGAACAGAAAGCCTATTGTGATTGTGTGAATATACGCATCGTAGTTCCATGATAGTATTGCTGAAACCAAAAGCCAAATCCATGCAGTAGCTAGATGAATTTTTGAATATAATATCCCTTGTGATGTGTAAATTTTAGTAACATGAACTGATACGCTCCAAGCTAAGATTAAGAAAAATGATGTTAAATAAAAATTGAACGGATGAAATAAAATTCCTATTACTGCTTTGTTGCATAATTCTCACATGTGAGGATCTGTGCATAAGAGACTTACCCCTACCACTACACGCTCCCTAAGCGGTCTTCAAATCCCTCATGAACAAGTTGTAGAGATAAACCTTCAACATCACCTCCTTAACCATGTTCACAAACTTCCTAGCA
>JBMFIF010000004.1:0-55291 GCA_049976445.1 Thermoprotei archaeon
TACAGCCTCAGCTTATATCGTTAAGGGGATTAGAAGCAATCAAAAATAACGAATAGTTACGTAAAAGTGTTATAGACGAAAGCCTCACCTAAAGGTCGAGGAGAAGATCATATTTTCTTTTATGTTCTATTTGAAGTAATAGAATAAATATTGAGAAGGAAATAATTCTAATGTATGAAACCTCTGAACTAGTTAATTAAATGTTTAAATATTAGAATTTCTACCTGCTTTGTTGCATAATTTGTGCGTGGTTTTATATGCGTTTAATGTGCTTCCTCTGATACTTTGTGATACAACTTGATGTGAATTGGTTAAAAGTACTCATCGAAATTATGGGAAAGCATCATCAAACTCTTAACACACAAGAATCCTTCACATGAAAGGCACATCAAAAACACATCAGAATTATGCAGCAAAGCATTTCTACCAATAAATATAAATTATTGTAGAATAGATATTTTAGTGAAAGGTTATGAGCATTGAGGGTTTAAAGACTCTTTTTGCGTTGTTGGAGCTTCGGCCTGGTGATGTAGTGAAATGCATAATGGGGTTAGAAAGTAGTGAATTGGAGGCATACTATATATTATTAAGGGATGGCCCTGCTACTGTTAAAATTATGATAGAAAAATTAAAGAAGAGTAGGCCTGCAGTGCAAAAGATTCTTCATAATTTAGTGATTAAAGGACTTGCAGTAAGAAGTGAACGTTTTATCGGTAAGGGAGGATATATGTATGAATATAAGGCTGTTCCACCTGATGTGTTACGTAATATACTTAAGCAGAAATTAGCCCAATGGTATGAAGCAGTTCAAAAACTTTTGGACAGCATGCCTGAAGATATAATTAAAGAAATCGCTAAAAAATAATAACTATAAATTAGTATTAGATGCTCTATTTTCGAGAAGGAATATTTTATTTTTGGATTAAGGAATTCATCGTAGGTGTTTTGTCTGGCTTAAAACTTTTAGATGACCAATTTTTGTTAATATTTTAATTAAGTTTAAATATTTTGATCTTTAATATTTATATAATCATTATATCAAATCCTTTACATAATTTTATTCTTCATTGTAATTACGTTATAACCTAAGTGATAAAGAATATAAATATCTTAAAATATATTTTGTTGGATATGAGGGTGGAGAATGTGTTGCATACTGATGTGCTTATGTTCATTAGAGGGAAGGGATATGTTGACGTGAAAGAAATCTCTAAAGCATTTAATGAACCACTTGATAAGATTGAACTTGTCTTGCAACAGCTTATTGAATTGGGATATTTAGAGTATGCATCTAATAATTGTTCATTAAAGTTATGTAATACTTGTCCAATAAATAAATCATGTCCATTCGTTAATTCAAGCATGAGGTTTTATAAAGTGAAGGGCAAATGAAGAGTTTAGCTGAGGTTGAGGAAGGTAAGAAGGTAAAAATTATGGAGATACTTGGTGGTTATGGGTTAGTTAGGAGGTTATTACGTATTGGTCTTACTGTTGGTATTGAGCTTTTTATCGTTAATAATCAGGGTCCTATAATTGTTAAGTTTGGAGATTCTACTATCGCTATAGGTAGAGGTATGGCTAAAAAAATATTGGTGGAGGAAGTGTTATGAGTTGTCATGGTCATGATAATTTTAATTTTTCAGAGGATCAGGGGGATTATGTTGTAGGTTTAGTTGCGCAGCCAAATGCAGGTAAAACAACGTTGTTCAATACATTGACTGGTGCTAGGGGGTATGTTGCTAACTGGCCTGGAAAGACTGTTGAAGTATTTTCAGGAAGTATTGAGCATCATGGAAAGAAATTGAATGTAATAGATTTACCGGGTATTCAAAGCCTTCATACGTTAAGTAAGGAGGAAGCGTTAACGAAAGAATTTATATTAGAGAAGAAGTTTGATGCAATAATATTGTTAATTAATGCAGAATCTCTTTATAGGTCTTTGTATTTTGTCTTACAGGTTCTTGAATTAACAAATAAAGTAGTTGTTGCTATAAATAAATTTGATGTTGCTGAAAAGCGTGGCATCCACATAAACATTGCTAAACTTGAAGCAAAATTGGGCGTGCCTGTAGTTACTATAAGTGCGTTAAAGAAGATTGGCATTGGGCCACTCATGGATAGAGTAATGGATACTGTTGAGAAAAAAGATAATGATGACTATGCTTTAAAAATAAATTATGGATCGCTTGAAGAATATATAGAGCATATTCAGAAAATTATTAAAAATAGAGGGTTGGCTGTTCGTGTTCTTGAAGGCGATGATTACTTACTCGAAACATTAAGTAGAGAAGAAAAAGAAGAAATTGCAAAGATCAGGAGTGAGATTAGGGAAAAATATGGTTTTCAACCTGAAGAGTTAATTGCAATGTCTCGTTATAAAGTGGTTGAAGATCTCATACAAGATGTTATTGTAAAGGTAAATGTTGCAGAAAAAAGTTTTGAGGAGAAAATTGATAAAGTCATATTAAATAATTGGGCCATCGGTACAATTATATCGTTATCTATTATATTAGCAGCACTCTTTATAGCGTTCACAATAAATACTGGTTTTCCTCTGAATTTAATTTTCAAAGGTTTGGGTTTATTAGAATTAGCTGATCTAATAGAAAATTATAGTCTTGGAGGAATAATTTCTACAGTATTTTCAATAGTTTCTAACATGATCCAAATTTTTATGGAAAACATTAATGTTCCTGCATGGTTTATCGACCTTACAGTTAATGGCGTAATAGCTGGTGTGAGTGCAGTATTGAGCTTTTTACCGTTAATATTCATGGTGAATATAACCATGTCCCTTATAGAAGATAGTGGGTTTATGGCTAGAATGGCTGTGATTTTTAATAAAGTTACACGATTGGCTGGACTTACTGGTAAATCATTCTTTCCACTAGGAATCAGTCTTGCATGTAATGTTCCAGGAATTTTAACAACTAGAATTTTAGAGGATGATAAAGAGCGGTACAGAGTAATTTTAACACTACCATTCACTATATGTCAAGCTAGATTAATAGTGATGATATTTCTTTTATCTGCATTTTTTGTATCACCACTTATTCAAACAGGAACTGTTTTGCTTCTCTATGGATTATCTATCACAATGTTCTTACTCTCTTCAAAAATAATCTCTAATGTGGGACCTTTTAAGGGTCAAGAACAGGAACTTATACTAGAATTGCCACCATATCATATTCCTAGTTTGAGAGTCATTTCATGGACGTCTTGGGAAAGAAGCAAGCATTTTATAACAAAGGCAGGAAAAATAATCTTTCCAGCAAGCATAGTAATTTGGATAATAATGCATATAGGACTAAATGGTTATGCAGCAACCCCAAAGGAATCATTCGGATATATGATCGGGAATATGATAACTAAAGTGTTTAACCCAATAGGAATTAATAGCTGGGAAATAGGCTTAGCATTGTTATCGGGAATAATAGCAAAAGAGATCGTAATAGAAACATTAGCTATTGCTTTTTCTACTGAAAATCCCTTAGAAGCTGTCAGAGCATTAAACTTAACAATACCTCAAGCACTTTCAATACTCACATTCATAATGCTTTATACACCATGTATCGCAACATTATCAGCGATCTATTCGGAGACAAAAAGTCTAAAATTTATTTTAATAAATTTAATTACACAACTCTCTATACCACTTATATCTGCATATTTTATTTATGCACTCTTAACTTTTCTCTAAATAAAAGTTACAATTTTTATGTATTTATGATTGGAAAGAAATTTATTAATCATTAAGAATAAATGAAATGGTGAGAAATATTTTAAAAGAAACTATTTCAAAAATAACTAATGGTATCTCTATTAACGATTCTTATATCTACGCTAAAAACATTACTAAAGGCAGGTTTTCTGAAGAAATAAACCTTGATCTCTATTTAAAGAAATATGGGAGCGAGGTATTTCTTTTATCAGTAAAGATCTTTCAAGGACGAAAGCCTTACTATAAACCATGGGTAGAAATTTTCAACATTAATAATGAACTGAAGATTAATAGCGAAAAAATTGTTTATTTTAATTCTGATCTTGAAAATGGTGTGCTTTTAACGTTTTCACATATGCTAGAAAATGGTGAGAGTATCTATGTAGAATACTACAACGACGTAGAAACTAAAAAGCAACTTGATTTAGATTTTCCCCCAGTTGTCTCTCGTCTTGGGCATAAATTATTCACTCTGGGTTTTTCCATGGTTTAAAAATTGGTATTTTCCAGAAGGATTTATGGAGGGAAATGTGAAACTCCAAGCTGAAAAACCTGTAAACAACAATGTGAAAATTATGCAATTAACAAAGATATATGATGAGGTTATTATATTCCTTAAAAAGATGGAAAATTTTGAAAGCGAATGGTACATTATTAACGCTGTAGAAAGAGCAAAAAATATCGCATATGACCTTTTTAAAACTAAGAATCATACATGAAGGATCTAGAGTTGGAAAATGTTTGGATTGTATCTAATAACACGAGTAGTTGAGTCATTTTAGGATAAATTTCATACTGTCTTGAGAAGATGTGTGTGAATTGGTTCATACTAACCTGATTCCACTACCAATAACACGAATTACTCACAAAGAATTTGCAAAATTTTACTATGGGCTGAAAAATAAGAAGATCATGACATGCTCATGTATTAGAATATATATAGTACTGAATAATAGTTTAAGTTAGGGTATAAATGTACGCTGATCTACGTAAAAAAGCTGAAAAAGTGATTAGGGGTCTTTATGAGGAGGGATTTATTAAACGGAAGATTGTTCTCGATGCTATGCTTAAAGTTCCAAGAGAGGAATTTGTACCCCCTCCATATAGGAATCATGCATATGTTGATACTCCGATTCCCATAGGAGAGGGACAGACAGTATCTGCACTACATATGACTGCTATGATGTGTGAATATGCTGAGTTAAAACCAGGTATGAGAGTCTTAGAGATAGGTACTGGTTCAGGTTATATGGCTTCTGTTTACTCAAGTATAGTGTGTTCTCAGGAGGGAGGGATCGTAATAACATTAGAAATTTCACCATCTTTAGCTAAAAGGGCTTGGAAGAATATAGTAAGGTTAGGGTATGGAATGTTTATTGATGTAATAGTTGCAGATGGAAGCATAGAGCCTCCTTTAAGAGGGAATTTTGATGCAATCATTGTTACAGCTGCGGCTCCTAATATTCCTGAAGAGCTTGTTAAAAAGCTAGGAAATGATGGTAGATTAATTATACCTGTTGGAACCCCAGATTTTTATCAAGAGTTAATGTTAGTTCATAAGGATGCTGAGGGAAAAGTTCATATAAAAAATTTAGGAGCTGTTGCTTTTGTTCCACTTAGAGGATTAAGAGGGATCTCATATGGAGCCTAACGTAATTAATAGGTCTCTTATGAGGTTTGATATTGAAACACCTTTCAAATGACGAAGTATTGTAGAGACTAGCTTAGCTTTAGGGTAAATTCCTACTGTTGTAAGGTCTCTGAGGATCTCTACAATTATTTCAGGGTATTCTTTGTATAAGCGTGGGTTCTCCATAATGCGCCAAACTCCGGAGAACATATCAATTTCTTTTAGTGTTTCCTTCATTTTTTCCTGATATAAAGAAAGAGCTTCTGAATCAAATTTACCATTCTCCTTAGCTTTAATTGCTGTTTCTCCTGCAGCAATTCCTGATGCAATTGCTAGGTCCATACCTCGTAAGTTAAATACTGAGTTTATTATTAGGCCAGCAGCATCACCTACCACCATAACACCATTGCCATAAAGTTTAGGCCTGTGAGCTTTCGATAGCTCTGGTATCAGTTTTGCTGAATACTCTACAGCTTTACCACCTTTCAGTAATCTTGATATTGGTGGTGTTGAGATAAATTTGTTCAGTATTTCATGAGAATCTATGATTTGTCCTTCTGCAATTTTATTTATTGCAGAATTGAGCTTTATTGTTATTAAGACTGAAACTGTATCTTTGTTTGTGTATAATACACCACCACCAGCAATTCCATCAGTAAAATCTCCAAAATAAAGTTGTGCTGCCCCGTCATCATCCCCTGTTAATCCAAACCTCTCTTCAATAATATTCTTTGGTAATTCAACTACTTGTTTTATCCCTAAGAGAAAATCGCTTGGATCATATGGTTTTCTTAAACCTGCTTGTTCTGTGAGTATTGATGAGCAGCCCTCAGCTATTACAACGATATCTGATGGAACTTTATCACCACCTGATATTATACCCTTTACAAACCCATTTTCAATTATAAGATTATCAACTCTTTGATCTGTTATTATTAATGCTCCAGCTTTTTCTACTTCACTAGCAAACCATGCATCAAATCTGGCTCTCAGAACTGTGTAACTATGTCTTTCATTAACTAAAGATTTATCAGAAAATTCAAAAGTAATCGTTGCATCCTTCCATACAAGACCAAATAGTTCTTTGGTAACAGGTCTTTCTACGTTCGCGCCTTCAGGAAAATTTGGAAAGATCTTTTTAATACTGTGTGTGTATAATCGTCCACCGACTACATTTTTTGATCCAGGTTTATGTCCTCGTTCAACCACCAGCACATTAAGGCCAGCCTTGGCCATAACGTAAGCTGCTGAGAGACCACCAACACCAGCACCAATAACTATAGCATCAAATTTTTCAAATCCCATTTAAATCACCCATATTTATACATAATACCTTTTCCTCCGCGTGGAGGAACCCATTTAATGTTACCATAAGGGCAGATATAAGGTGCTGCACCGCATTCGATACAATTCTCGTAGTTAAATGTTATTGTTCCATCATCTTTTGGTTCATAAACTTTAGCTGGACAGAGATGTGTACACCATTTTGCTTTACATTTCTTACAAACTTCTAAATCCTTCACTTCTATATGGGAAGTTACGTCAATCTCATAAGTGATTAGTCCAAGTTTTTCTTCTACTTTAGCAATGAGGTTTGATAGCTCAGTCAAATTAAACACCACAAGTAAATAGTGAAATGTAGTATATATTTTTGATACAATGACTAACAAACTGAATAGTGATTTATATAGATTTTAAACAAATATATAAACAATTTAAGCTAAAATGATGCAAAAAATGGAACAAGCAACGCAGCAAGTAGCGTAAGTAATGTTCCGCTTATTATTGATGGTAATGAGTTCTCTATCCCAGAATAACGTATAATAAATGGGAGTGTCGTGTCCATAGATGTTGCACCACCACTTGCTATTATAGCAGATGCTCCAAATTTTTTACCTAAAATTGGTGAAAGTATCATAGTAAAAAGCTCTCTAAAAAGGTTAGAAAGAAAACCTAGTATCCCAGCTTCAATACCAAGAAGTTTAAAGAGAACGGGACCAGTAAATGTATACCAACCAAATCCTGCTACGATAGATAGAGTTACCTTTGGCTGAATTCCTAAAACATAACTCATGAGAAATCCAAACATTAAAGTTCCTATGATTGATGATATAGGTGCTATTAAAGTTTCTAAGCTTAACTCCCTAAATTTTTTTGGTAAACTTTCATCAATACTTATTCCAAGACCAACAACAAATATTAAACCGTAAAGCACTAATGTTTCTAAATCCTCTATTAATAAGGTATTATTTAAATGGATAAGTCGTCCAATAAGAAATCCAATCAGTAAAGATATGATAGCTTCTTTAATCATTTTGCGTACCTCGTAATAATATAGGCTACTACAGCGCTCCCTAAAATTGACGCTAAAGCTAAGGCTAAAGATTTGAGCCCTAAAATCGTAAGACTCTGAACGATTGTTTCACTACTACCTAAACTAACACCTATAAGAAAAAGTAGTACTATAACAAAAAATACTAAATATTTGTCAACATTTATTTGTAAATGCTTATGCTTCATAGCATGACCAACAGCAAATCCTAAGGACAATATTACAATTATGCTTAATGTGAAATAATCCATTAACTCTCACCTTTAAGTATTAGTTTACCATTCATACTTAAATTTATTGAAATTTTAAGTATTTTCTTTGAAGGATTTTGCTTTAATTTATGATTGTATTATCGATGCTACTGCGAAAACTTTAGCATCAGCAATTATATTATCGATTTTCGAGTATTCGTTAGGTTGATGTGCTACCTCATCTAATGTGCTCCATACTGCAGCTGGTACTCCTTGTTTTCTAAAGAATGCAGCCACTGTTCCCCCACCTATACCCATGAGCTTTGGTTTAAAACCTCTAAGCATTTCTATGGCTGAGTTTAATCTTTTTACAACATCACTATCACTAGGTGTGGGCGGAGCTGGATCGTTTCGTTGGATTATCTCAATATCAATCTTAACACCATACTTTTGCTCATACTCTGCTCTAAGTTTATTCATTGTCAAGAGTACATCATCGATACTATATTCTGGTAAGATTCTACAATCAAAATATATGATGTCTGTTCCTGGTATTGTATTGATATTATCTACATTTTTCTCTTTTTTAGTAGGTTCAAATGTTGATTCAGGTGGATCGAAGAGTTGATTTTTTATAGTATATTTGTTATGAAGTATCTCATCCAATTCTAGCGCATACTTCATTCCTACCCTGTGCGCATTAAGTCCTTTGTGAGGCATGCTTCCATGAGCTTGTTTTCCACGTGTTGTAATTTTGAACCAAAGTATGCCTTTTTCTGCAACTTCTATCATGGAACCATCAGGGCTTCCTGCATCAGGAACGATAACTATGCTCTCCTTATTAAATACATTATGCTCAATAAGATATTGCACACCATAGACGCTTCCTGCTTCTTCATCAGATACAAACGCTAAACCTAGATTTACTGACGGTTTTATGTTGAGTTCCAAAAGAGTTTTTGTAGCAAGAAGAATTGATGCTATGGCTTGGCCATTATCTTCTGCTCCTCTACAGAAAATTTTTCCATCTTTTACAATAGGTTTGAACGGATCAGTATCCCATAATGAACGATCACCTTCAGGTACGGTATCCATGTGTGCTAATAACCAAAGAGTACGTGAAGTATCATTACCTTTAATGAGTGCTATTATATTAGGTCGAATACCTTCTGGAACCCTCTCATCTTTAGCATCATAACGTTTTATCTCGTCAAAATTATATTTCTCAAGAATTTTTTGAATAACTAATGCTCTTTCATATTCTCCGTTTCCTCCCATAGAGGGATTAACAGCTTTCGTACTAAGTATTTGGATAAATTCTTGTAATGTGGAATTTAATAGATCATTAATCTTTTTATCAATCTTCATAATTACATCATTCAAACTACACACCAAAACATGATAATAAAATACCTCTAAATAAAACTAACACAAAAGTGGATTCTAAGAGATTTGACAACGAAACTTACAGCATGAAGATGAGCACTATCTGCATCATGAGTACTAAACCTATAATCAATACAATTGTTTCACTAAAATCTAATAATAATCTATTTTTTATAAACTTACTTAACATAACATTAGTACCTGCAATGGTATGAATAAGAGCGAGTACAGCTATTATAACCTGTAATTCTTCTAAATGCAGTATACTGCATACTTTTACATCTTCTAGTAGTCCAAGTGTTAATTGTTTAACGATATTAGTCTTTGTAAGACAATAGCCAGATAAAAGGATTAAATAAGCTCCTATTAGTAATGGGAATGATGTGAGATCTAAAATTATCACATATACTTTTCTCATGGGATTTCTATCAAGTGCTAAGTTTATAAACTTGCTCACAGTGTTAAAATTGTGGAGAAAAGAAGAACTCTTTTGAAATTTTTATTACTTTCACCGCTAGGTAGGTTTATTGGATCAATAATAACAGCTTTAGGTCTAGGAGCTTATGCTGGATCAAAAGTATATTATAAAACTTATTATTATATCTCAAGAGAAATTGAGGATAAAAATAAAATCATATTACCATTACCAAAGTTGATTGGAACGATGAGTGTTGAAGAAGCTTTGGCTTTTCGAAGATCTATTAGAGAATATACTGATGACCCAATAACACTAGAAAAATTATCCCAAATACTTTGGGCTGCTTATGGAATAAGTGAAATAAAATGGGGATTAAGAACAGCTCCAAGCGCAGGTGCGTGCTATCCCTTAGAAATCTATGTTATAGTCTCTTTAAATGGTGTGATTTCTGATAACGGGTACATAGCCCCTGGAATTTATCATTACAATGTGCAGTCTCATGTACTTGAGCTAATTAAATCAGGCGATTTTAGAGAAGAACTTTACAAGGCTGCGTTGGAACAAGAATGGGTTAGAAAAGCACCAGTAAACATTGTTATAACAGCCATTTATGAAAGAACGACACAACGATATGGGGAGAGAGGAAGAATTAGATATGTTCACATGGATTTAGGGCATGTAGGCCAAAATATCTATCTTCAAGCAACAGCATTATCTCTAGGAACTGTTGCAATAGGCGCTTTTCATGATGACAATGTGAAAAAGATTATAGGATTGCCTGATTATGAAGAACCATTGTATATAATGCCATTGGGTGTTCCATCGTGGAAACATAGATTATCGCAAGAGGAACTTAAAAACTTTTACGATAAATATCGATAAAAATTGCTGTGCTCTTATGTAAGTATTCTGTTCTATTTTTGGATGTTAATAAGTCTGTTGTATGTTGTCAATATTTTTTCTTTTGTTTGTTGATCGACTTTTTTAATTTTTGCTATAAGTGTTCCGCTTTTTAATAATGTTATATCAAAACCATCTTCAACATTAAATGTTATGCTTAAGTTACTGGTTAATAATGGTTTCCATCCTTCTTTAATCCCTTTTTCTTTGATTCTAGATAGGTCTATGTTTTTAATTATTTTGTTTACGAAGTATACTCCTGAACCATCTCGTGCACAACTCGCTTCTATTTCTTCTATTTTTATAGGTTCAGGTTTTCTTTCTGGTGCTGTTCCACATACAGGGCATTTTTCGTTTCTGTTTATATTAAGTGTTACAAATTCCATTGTTTTTAAATCTATGTACATAAGTTTGTTTTTTAGTAATGGTTCCTGGTTCATTATTATTCTTAGCGCTTCTGAAACTGCTATGCTTGCGACTACGAACGTTACGCTTGGATGTACTCCTACGATCGCACATCTTGGCAGTGTGTCTTCATTATAAATTCCGCCGTAAAAACATTCTAAGCATGGTGTTTTTCCTGGGATTATTGTTGTGACATTTCCATACATTTCTAATGCTGCGGCGAATATGTATGGTTTTTTTAATTTTACTATTGTTCTGTTTATTATGTATCTTGCTCTTAAATTATCTAAACCATCTAGAACTACATCGACATCTTTGATTATGTCTTCAGCATTTTCTTCTGTAATAGGTTCAGCTATCACTTCTATCTTCATTCTTGGGTTTATTTCTTTTAATCTTTTTTCTGCTACTTCAACTTTTGGTTTATCTACATCTTTTCTTGTATAGAGTGGTTGTCTGTGCAGATCTGTTTTTGAGACTATATCCCTGTCCACAATTTTTAGGTATCCTAATCCCATAGATGCAAGAAGCATAGCTGCTGGGCTTCCTAACCCTCCAACTCCTATTAATGCAATCTTTCCATTCTTTATTTTCTCTTGTCCGTTTAAGCCTATATCTTGTAGTACGATTTGTCTCGCGTATTCATCAATTTCTTCGTCGCTTAGCAATATTATTCCCCCATTAAATATTAAATTAGAACTTATTTTTTTATTTATCCACCTGCAACTATTGGTAGTATGTAAATTTCATCGTTCTCGTTCAATTTTGTTTCAATACCATTGAGTGTTTGAATATTTTTGCCGTTTACAAAGATACCGATTGTTGATTTTATTTGTTGGTTTTCATCTAATATTAAGTCTTTTAACGTTGCACCGTAAAGGTCTATTAATTTGTTTATTACATCTTTTACTTGGTTTGCATCTATATTAATAACGGTACTTCCCTTTACTCTTTGAGCTATGATTGAGTAGAGTTTTACTTTTACATTGACCATTTAACATCACCATGTTGCTATTTTGCTTTCAATAACCTGTAAATTAGCTTTTATCGGATTGGCTTTTAATTTTATTGCCTCTTGTTCGAAAATCTCAAGTGATTTAAACCCTGAACCTGTCATTAAACAAACAATCTGTTCATCGGATTTGATAACATTGTTATTGACTAATTTTATTAATGCTGCTGTTGTTATTGCTCCAGCAGGTTCTGCGAATAAGCCCTCGTACTTTGCTAGGATTTTCATTGCATTTACTATTTCTTCATCGGTAACATCTATAGCTAGTCCTCTGCTTTCTTTAATAGCTTTTATTGCATAACGACCATCAGCCGGATTACCGATAGCTAAACTTTTGGCTATTGTTTTACAATTACTAATACTAACTTGTCCAGTTTTATAGGCTGAGACTATTGGTGAGCAATTTTGGGGCTGAACACCTATTAAAGATACTTTTTTATTATCAACAAGATCGAGTGATATTAACTCGTTTAGTCCTTTCCATATCATGTAAAGAAGAGCTCCACTAGCCATTGGTATGATAATTTTATCAGGTAATGACCAATTAAGTTGTTCGGCAATTTCGTATGCTAATATTTTTGATCCCTCTGCATAATAAGGTCTTAGGTTTACGTTTGCTAATCCATAAAGTCCATTCTCGGCTAACTGTAGTGTTAAAAAGTTTAGTTCGTCATAATTTCCATCAACCAGAAGTACATTGGCACCGTAAGCTATTGCTTGGACTATTTTGCTCAGTTCAGTATCGCTTGGAACTAGGACGAACGATGGTAATCCAACTCTACTTGACAATGCTGCAACTGCTGCTGCTAAGTTTCCTGTTGATGATGTTCCGATAGCCTTAAAGTTAAATTCTAAGGATTTAATTATTGCAACTGATGCAGGTCTGTCTTTAAACGAACCAGTTGGATTCAGCGTATCATTTTTGATATAAAATTCTTTTAAGCCTATTAATTGGTTTAATCTTGATGGTTTATAAAGCGGTGTAAACCCTATATCAGTAAATTGTTCTGGTATTGTCTTAACTGGTAAGAATTCTTTATATCTCCACATGTTTTTCCTTCTATTTTTTAGGTCATTAATCGAGAATTTTATTTCCTTAAAATCGTATACTACTTCTAAGGGCCCTAAGCATTTTTCACATACAAATCGCGCTTCTGGTTCATAAATCGTTCCGCATTCTCTACATCGTAATTTGAAACTCATTAAGTCCACCCCTTGTATTGAGATAAATTGATATAATAATTTTGTTTGAAAAAAATATTCCAAAAAGAATAAATTGTGCTAGGTTTTTACCTAAATTTTAAATAATAATATTTTAAAATAATATGATAAGCAACGCTCAAATATCGTTTAATAGAAGAATGGCAAACTTCGCCCTTCAGAACGGGAAAGAGGTTAGTCAGCAATCTGTGTTGTTAATTTTTTATTCAAATAAAACGTTTTTTTAAAATAAGCTTAAATTCTAAGTTTAAATAATAAATATCAATGTTACCAGAACTTTCAGAAATCATGAAGCTTAGGAAGAAGTTGGGATTAACCCAAAGGGAGTTGGCGAAATTATCTGGGGTAAGTCAATCGCTCATTGCAAAAATTGAATCTGGTAAAATTATTCCATCGTATTCAAAGGTAAAAATTATTTTTGATACGCTAGAAAATCTTGAAGAAAAGGTTTTTAAAGTAAACATTAAGGCTGGTGATATAATGAATAAAAAAGTTGTCGGTGTTAAATCTAATGATAAAGTTATTAAAGCATCTCAAATAATGCTAAAGCATGGTTTTTCGCAGTTACCAGTTTTTAGTAAAGGACGTTTAGTTGGTAGTATATCTGAAAAGGACATAATGAACATTTTATCAAAAGGTTTAAAAATGGAAGAACTTTCTAATATTTATGTTTGTGATGTAATGGATGAACCTTTTCCACAAATTCCAGTAAAAACGCCATTATCTGTAATCAGTACTCTCCTTCAAACATTTAACGCAGTTTTAGTAGTAAATAAAGGTAGAGTTGCAGGAATAATAACAAAAGCTGATGTATTAAAAGTTATAGAGAGTAATGAATTATTAAAATGATTAGGTGCTCTTACTTTTTTCACTTTCTAAACGTTGTTTATAGTATGTTTCAAGTTCTGTATCGTTCATCGATCTGTATTTATCTGCTAATAATCTACGTTTCTCAGGATTCTTAAGAAAATAGTAAACTGAGTAACTACAGATTGGTTCTATTTTTAAATTTCTCTCTTCCGCAACTTGAGTGGCTCGTTCAACCATCATTCTAGCTAAGCCCATACCCCTATATTCTGGTGGTGTATAAGTTTCTATTAATCTCATCACATCACCGTTAATATCATAAGATAGGTAAGCTTTTGAACCATTAGGAAGACGTATATAAAAGACAGTATGTGTCTGTTCAACTTTAAACTCACTACTCTTTGACATCACAAACACCAGTAAAAAATTGTTCTGGTGACATATAAACATTCTTCACTGATTCAACAAAACATGAAAAATTGAATGAATGATCCTTTATGTTCTGTTATTAATCAGATGACTTTGTAGTTGAGTATTCACTAAACCTTTTGAGCGCTTTATCTAACTCATTTGAAGCATATATAAACATATCCATTATCGATGATTTTATATTTAAGCTTAAATATTTACGCAACAATTTTATAGTGATTCCTTTTGGAGTTATTACAGCATTTCTAATGTTTAATAGGTCTTTAATACTTGTTAATTCTGCGGTGCCTGCAAATACATTAATTACAGCCTTTCTTGCCAAATCATGTGGTACTCCTAGATACAGGGCAGCAAGTTCCATAGCATCTATTAATTCAGCTACTAACGCAGGTGTTGAAGCTGATATGAGCGTTAATTTGTCTAATACATCTTCATCAACCCATACAACCTCACCTAATAAACTAAATATCTTTTCTACTAATTCCGCATTATAACCTTTATTACCACAGAGTGCTGTAAAACCTTTATTAATTTCAACGTTTATGTTCGGCATAGCCCTATAAATTTCAGCATTGTTTAATGCATGTGAATATGTTTTAAGAGGTATTAGAGCTGCGACGGACACTACTATCTTTTCCTCGAAAGAAGTGGCTAATGAATGTAGAACATTAATAATTGTATGAGGTTTTAAAGCGATTATTACCAGGTCTGAATCTCTAATAACTTTTTCATTATCCAGGAATACCTTAATACCTAATTTCCTAACGTTCTCTGCAGATTTTAATGTTTTAACTGATGCAGCAATATTAGCAGAATTAATTCCAGCTCTTATAAGACCCCTAATTATAGCTTGTCCTAACCTACCTGCACCCAAAACGCCTATTTTAAGTGTGGACTGGAATCAAACCACCACACCAGTTATCTAAGCATTAGAAAATATAAAAATCTTATTATAATAATTGAGGAGGCTGTCCAGATAAGCCACCAACCACAACATCACCATTACATAATAAGTGAACAGTTTCATAATTGAGAATTATTCTTCAGAGAAAAGAAGTTGTATCTTTTCTATCATGAAAGAGTTAAAATCTTAGGTGTTTTTATTTATATGTGCTATTGTTATTGAAAAGAGGTTTACATTATGAAATAGATATATTGATGTATAGATTTATGGGATACTTTTAGTAAAGGTTAAATTGTAGATGTTTCTTTAATTGGTGAGAGTAAAATGGGTATGTATCATCAGATAGCAAAGTTATGGAAAAGAGTTAGAGAAGGACCGTTAGCTGAAGTATATCGTGAAAGACTAGTCTTATGGAGGCGTGAACCAACAGTTGTTCGCATTGAAAAGCCTACTAGAATAAATAGGGCCAGAGCTCTCGGTTACAAAGCTAAGCAAGGCTTCGTTGTTGTACGTGTACGTGTTAGAAGAGGAAAAATGGAAAAACAGAGACCTAGGTCTGGTAGAAGGCCTAAACGTATGGGTACTGTAAAAATGACTGTAAAAAAGAGTTTACAATGGATTGCTGAGGAAAAGGCTGCTAGGAAGTTTCCAAATCTGGAGGTGTTGGGTAGTTATTGGGTTGGGGAGGATGGTAAATACAAGTGGTTTGAAGTGATAATGGTTGATCCGCATCATCCGGTTATAATTAATGACAAGGATGTAAATTGGGTGTCAAGGGGTGTTGGTGTTGAGCAGTGAATCTGCTCAACCCATAATAGAAACGCCTGAACCAATTGTTTTAACTCCATTAGTTTGGAGGGGTAAATATAACATAGCTAAGCAAAGAGTCGGTAGAGGATTTAGTGTTGGTGAGCTTAAAGAAGCTGGGATTTCTAAAGAGCGAGCTAAGCTATTGGGGATCCATATTGATATAAGAAGAAAAAGTGTTTATAAGGAAAATATTGAAGCATTGAAGCGTTTTCTTGAAGCTTATAAAGAGGGTAAAGTTTTAGTTGTGCTTCGTAAAAAGTTAAGGGGTTCTAGTCCGCAAAGTGGACGAGTTTTCAGAGGATTAACACCTGCAGGTAAAAAGTCACGTGGACTTGTAAAATCCAGATATAAAGAGAGTCATAAAAGAAAATGGAAGATGGCTAGGAAGCCTAGAAAAACTCCTCCGATGTATTATCATGATTGATGGTGAGGTTGGATGGGTAAGATTGATAAAGGTGTTCACTGTATGGTGAAAGGCTGTGCAAACGTAGCTGTGAGATCAATTTCAATAAACGATCTTGGTCCTATGAGTTCTAAAGTGGAGCGTGGTAGCACTAGACGTGTCTATCTTTGCGCTGAACATTATAAAGAATGGAAAAAGATAAATAGAGATCGAATAAAGCTTGAACGTCTTAGATTTTAATGATCATCCTATGACTTCTTTCCTGCCCTAAAGGGTTGAGACTTTCATCTTTTGTAATCTTAAATTATGGGGACAAAATGCTGTTTAATTCTTAAGTTGTTAGGTTTAGAAAAAAATTAAAGAGAGATTGTCTTAAAGTCAAGTAGTTGGTAATGAGTTTAATAGGTTTTCTTTTAATTGGTGGTTATGATGGTGTTCCATTCGGTGAGCTTAAAGCATTATGTAATTCTAGTGGTTTTCCATATAATATTGTTGGTGTTTATGATCGAATAGTGATTATTGAGTCGAATGAAGAAATAGTTGATTATGTTGTGAAAAGAGCGTCTATGGTTCATTTAGGTGGCCTTATATTTTTTATGAGCAGGCCAATTGTTGATGAGATAGTTGAAGCGATGCAAAAGATTGCTTTACCGTTTCCTGTCTCTAGTTTTTTGGTTAGAATAAAGCGTGTTGGTGTTCCTAAAAATCAGGTTGATGTTAGCAAGTTAGAAAGTATGCTAGGATCTGTGATTGTGTCTAAAGGTTTTAGTGTTGATCTGAATAAGCCTAAATATAAATTTATTGGATTGTTTGGTCGTGATGTATTTGTTTTATTGTTAGAGAAAGGTTCTGTTGATCGTGGAAAATTTATGGAACGACGACCTAGTAAAAGGCCATTCTTTCATCCATCTGCTATGGAGACTTGGCTTGCTAGGGCTTTAGTGAATCTTTCTGAGGCTAAGGAA
Source organism: Thermoprotei archaeon (assembly GCA_049976445.1). Taxonomy (GTDB): domain Archaea; phylum Thermoproteota; class Thermoprotei; order Gearchaeales; family WAQG01; genus JAVZOV01. The sequence goes on from JBMFIF010000004.1 coordinate 17,535, forward strand.
GATGACATTGTCGTTGATCCTTTTTGTGGGACTGGAGGATTGTTAATCGAAGGATGTTTTATGAATATTAGGATGATTGGTATTGATCTCGATTGGGAAATGTGTAAAGGTGCGTTGAGGAATATTCGTTTTTATGGTTTATGGAATGCCGATATTATCAGGGGTGATGCAGCATGCATTCCTTTAAGATATTTTTCAAAGATTGTTACTGATCCACCATATGGTAAGGATGCTTCTACGATGGGTAGAACACACCAGGACTTAGTAAGAGAGCTGCTTAAACAGTCTTTTTCAGTTAGTAAGATTGTTTATGGGTCTTTTAAAGGATCTAACGTTAAAAGTATTGAGGATGAGCTTAAGTTTGTATGTAAGGATTCTTTTGAGATAAGGATTCATAGAAGTTTAACACGTAATATAAGAGTGGTGGAGCCGCAATGATATTATTGACATTTTTAGGTACTGCTGCTAGCATTCCTGCTAAAGATAGATCACTACCTTCTATTGCTTTCAATATTGATGGCGATTTAATATTGATGGATGTCGGGGAGGGTACTCAGCGTCAAATGTTATATGCAGGTTTAAGTCCACAAAAAGTTATGAAGGTTTTAATAACCCACATGCATGGTGATCATATATTAGGATTGCCTGGTTTAATTAGGACTATGGCTATGTTGGGTAGAACGCAACCATTAGAAATTTACGGCCCTAAAGGTATCGCATCGTATGTTAATTTGATTATTGAACCAGCTCTCTTAGGATCTGAGTTTAAGATTCTTGTGAATGAAGTATCACATGGCACTTCTATAGTTGGAAAAAATTATTTTATTGAAGCTATTTCTGTGAATCATGGTGTCGAAGCTTATGGTTATGTGTTAAAAACTAATGACAGACCTGGCAAATTAGACATAAGTAAGGCTTTGAGTTTAGGGTTGAAGCCTGGTCCTGAACTTAGAATGCTAAAAGAAGGAAAGATTGTAAGGGTTGGTGGTAAGATTATAAGACCTGAAGATGTTCTTGGTGAACCGATGCGTGGATCAAAGATCGTATATAGTGGTGATACATTGCCTAGTGAGAATATTGTTAAATCGTCTATGAATGCTGATATTTTAATTCATGAAGCTACATTCATTGAAGATGATGTTAATTTGGCAAAAATTGCATATCATACTACTGTGAAACAAGCAGCAAACATCGCTTTAAACGCTAATGTTGGATTGCTTATTTTAACGCATATAAGTAATCGTTATCAAAATCTGAACTTGCTACTTAATGAAGCTCGTGGTATCTTTTACAATACATTGATAGCTAACGATTTTTTAACGCTTCACATGACTTAGTTAAAAATGTTTTTGCCATGATTTTCGTTCAAGTTCTATTTCTTGTTGTTGCAGTTCCTTACTTTTTGGTGCTATCCAGTCTAAAAATTCATACGGATTATTGGTTTCTACTATTATAGTTATTGGGCCTAATGCTGATTCTTTTTCAGGCGCAGAGAATGAGACCTTACCCATGTATGCTGCTTGTTTGTTAAGGTAAAATTCTATAATGCCCTGCTTGAATTTTGGTGTTGATTTAATTACCTTACGTGCAGCATCTAATATGTACGATTTTCTTATGAGCTCTTTAAGTTTTTGTAAGCTATTAATATCATTACTATAAGCTACAATGATTTTCCCATATTCATATTCTTCTGTATCAATTTTTTCGGGAGTAAATACATTGTATAGTGCTTTTAAAACTTTGTTTTCATCTTCAGTAAACCTAGCTTCAACTTTAGCTGTAATCCTCATTTTAACTAGCCTCTGTTATAAGTGTTATGAAAATTTTTTCAGCCGTTTCTAATGTATCTTTTAAAGGGCCTTCATTTATTATCATGTAGTCTGCTAAGGCTATAACAGATCCAATCCCAACTTCTAATTCTCTTAGATCTCTTAATTCAAATTCATTTAATGTTTTTGGGTCATCATGTCTCCCTCTTAATAATCCTCTCTGAAATCGTATCTTTGGAGATGCATGAACCGCTACTATTCGAACAATTCCAAAATGTGATTTAAAATAGTTAATTTCATAAAGACTTCTAACTCCCTCAATAACTACTATGTTACTATCGATTTCTTCTACAATTTCTGAACATAATTTTGCTACTGCATCAGGACCCATTTCTTCTCTGAGTCTTAGCATAAACTTACCTATCGAATCTCCATCAAATTTTATACCTCTTTTTAATGCCTCACGTCTTACAGCATCTCCCATACTAATTACAGGTAACCCTAATTGTTCTGCAACTTTAGATACTTCAGTTTTACCAGCTAGAGGCATTCCTGTTATTGCTATGATACGTTTTTTCATTTGCGCCCACAAATCAAAACTCAGTATATGTTAAAATAGTTTCACTTAACAAAAAAGTTTATGAATTTTTAATACACTTCTTACTCTAAGAGTGAGGATTTTAGTTATAACATTAGGTATATTATGCCTTTTTTACTAAGATAATATGAACTATTATGTCGCAGCTAATAAGATGCTTTATTGCTGTAGATGTGAAGGATGAAAATGTATTAAATAAAATAATTAGAATACAAAATTTGCTACCTAATGGTTCATTAAAATTAGTTGAAAAAGAAAACATGCATTTCACTCTTAGATTTCTTGGTGAGATTGAACAATCGCTTGTTGAAACTATTAGAAATTCGTTAAAATCTGTAAGTTTTAATCCTTTTAACATACACTTAAAAGGTGTTGGTGCTTTTCCATCGTTTCATAAACCGAGAGTAGTGTGGATAGGAGTTAGTGAGGGTGCTGAAAATCTAATGAAATTGCATTCAACAATAAATGAAATTCTCAAAAATCTGCATATAAGATTAGAAGAGGAAGAATTTACTCCTCATTTAACTATTGCACGAGTAAAATATCCTAATAGAGAGCTTCCTCACATTCTGAATGAATTAAAGGATGAGGATTTTGGACAAATTATTGTTAAAGCTTTTCAGTTCAAACAAAGTATCTTAACACCTAAAGGACCTATATACAAAGACTTAGAGGTTTATTCAGCAGTATTATAGGGATTGTCATGAATATCGAGGATATAATAAAACATTTGAAGAACAGGGTAACTCCTAATGAGAATGAAGTTTCCCTCGTAAATACTACTGTTAAAACTGTTGTCGATAAACTTAATCATGAAATTAAGCAGAGAAATGTTAGTGCCAAGGTTGAGGTGCACGGATCTATAGCGCATGGTACATGGTTGCCAGATGACAGAGATATTGATGTTTTTATCTTGTTTGATCCGTCAGTTGGAAAAGAAAAAATAGTTAATGAAGGATTAGAAATTGCAAAATCTGCTTTTCCTGAGCATATAGAACGTTACGCAGAGCATCCATTCATTACCGCACATGTGAATGGTTTTCTTGTAGATATTGTACCTGCGGCAATGATAAGTGATGCAAGTAAACTAATTACTGCAGCTGATAGAACACCTTTACATTCAAGATATCTTTCATTAACATTAAACGATGAATTGAGGTTGCATGCGAAGATCTTAAAATTATTCATGAAAAATATAGGCGTTTATGGTGCTGAGATTAAGGTGGAAGGTTTTAGTGGGTATCTTGTTGAATTATTAACTGTACTCTATAATGGTTTTCCAAATTTTATTAGGAATGCTGCAAATTGGATACCCTACAAAACTGTTCTACCTAAAGAATATGAGAATATATTTAATGACCCATTAGTAGTGATCGATCCTGTTGATCCTAAAAGAAATGTTGCGTCAGCTGTTAGCTTAGAGAATATGTCAATTGTCATACAAGCTTCTAGAGAACTATTAAAGAGACCATCTTTGAAATTTTTTATTTCTCCTAAAATGAAAACACTCACTAGATCATCAATCATGGATTTAAGAAAACGAGGTTCACACATTGTTGTCATTGTAGCAAACTGTCCGAAAATACCTCCAGATATGCTTTGGGGAGAGTTAAAGCACAGTATGAAAGGTATTGCGCGTTTAATGGAAAACTATGAATTTAAAGTCATTGATTTTACATGTTGGAGTGATGAGAGTAAAATTATTGCATTATTTTATGAGGTTAAAGAGCTAAAATTACCTAAAATAAAAATCGTGAAAGGACCGCCAATTGGTATGCGTGATTCATGTGAACGATTTATAACGTCCCATAATAATGTATGGATACGTGATGGAACATTATACGCCTATTCACAAAGAAATGTAACAGACCTGCTAACCCTTTTAAAAAGCAAAATCTTTACTGCATCATTAAGTAGACATATTGCAGAAGAATTCAAGAGAGGATTTAAGATATACACAGATTATCAAGTACTAAATCTTAACGGAGGATTATCCATTCATGCGAGAAAATTCATCGATAAGGGTTTATGGTGGATTAAAGATTAAGCCCTTAAGTTTTGATGATCCACGTTTGCTAAAGCTTATATGTTATCCATCTATTGAAAATTGTAACATTAAAGCAAAAATTCTTGAACTAAAAGAACTGGGCATAAGACCCTGCATTGGTGGTCGTGTAGAACTTCATGGTGGATTACAAGTTTTAGGTAAAGGTACTACGAGTATTGTTACGTTTGGATTGATTAATAATAGTGTGGTTGCATTAAAAATACTACGTTGTGATTCAAACAGAGAATCCTTAGAAAGAGAAGCAAAAATCTTACAATTAGTAAATAATGTTGGTGTAGGTCCTAAATTAATCTTGTACTCAAAGAATTTTCTTGTCATAGAATTTGTAAAAGGACGAACTCTTGATGAAATTTTATTAAATGGATCTTTTACGTGCATTTCGAGAACTCTTGATAAATTGTTTTTACAATGTTTTAAATTGGATTCTATAGGAATCGATCACGGAGAACTTTCTACACCAAAAAAGCACATTTATGTATACAGATGTAATCCGATAATAATAGATTTTGAAACAGCAAGTTTTTCACGAAGGCCATCAAATTTAACTGCAATTATAGGACATGTATTCTTTAAAAAAACGTTAATATCTGAGCGCATACGGTCATTATTTAAACTTGACAATCTGAGACTTCAAAAACTGAGAGAGAATTTAAAATTATATAAAGAGAAGCCCAATTATGAACAGTTTTTAGTTATAAAAAGTATAATATTCACTAATAAACCTCTAGCTTAAAGACAAAGGAGGCTATTGTTTCTTAATGGAATAATCATCATTTTCCTTGATGAGTCCACGTTATGATTACATATGTAACTTTAGAATTACTTTTGTGTTCTAGAAAAATATTCTTGTATTTTGTTCTGAGTTGGATGATTGAATGAGTACAGTTAAATAGATTTTAGTAATTGATTTTATTGTGTAGACATGGAACATCCAATATTATCACGATACTCGTATCCTGAAATGCGATATGTATTTAGTGAGGAGGCAAAATTAGAAAGATGGCTGAAAGTTGAAGCAGCATTAGCTAAAGCACAAGCGTTAGTCGGAAATATTCCTCTAGAAGCAGCTGAAATAATTATTTCAAAAGCTTCGCTTAAGTATGTGAAGCTTAATAGAGTACGCGAGTTGGAACATATCTATGAGCATGATCTATTTGCTATGGTTGAAGCTCTAGCAGAAGTATGTGGTGATGCTGGTAAGTATGTACACTTAGGTGCAACAAGCTATGATATAGAAGATACAGCGCTTGCTCTCGCAATACGTGATGCTTTATCTATAATAGAAGATGACTTATATTCGTTAAGAGACACATTAATTGATTTAGCAATACGATATAGGGATCTAGTTTGTATTGGAAGGACTCACGGTCAACACGCCCTTCCTATTACTTATGGAATGAAATTTGCGTTGTGGGCTGTTGAAATTCAAAGACATATAGAGAGGTTAAGTGAGGTTCGAAAAAGAGCTGTTGTAGGTAAGATGAGTGGAGCTGTTGGTACAATGGCTGGGTTTGGTTCATATGGTATTAAAATTCAAGAGTTAGTCATGAGGGAGTTAGGATTAGAGTATGAACCAATTTCTAATCAGGTTGTTCAAAGAGATAGGCATGCGGAAGTCATTATGTTACTTGCGTTGATAGCATCGTCATTAGATAAAATTGCTAAAGAGATCAGGAATCTTCAAAGAACTGAGATCGCTGAGGTTTTCGAACCATTTGGAGAGCGACAAGCTGGTTCATCTACAATGCCACATAAGAGAAACCCAAATAAAAGTGAAAGGATTTGTAGCTTAGCAAGGTATGTGAAAGCTCTTGTCCTTCCTGCTCTTGAGAATATTTCACTTGAACATGAGAGAGATCTAACAAACTCGGCTAATGAAAGAATAATCATCCCGGATGCTTTTATGGTTGTTGATTACATGCTCCGTCAGATGAATGATGTTCTTAAAAAACTTGAAATAAACGAGAAGAATATAAGACGTAATTTAGAACTTACTGATGGTCTCATAATGGCTGAACGTATAATGTTAGAGTTAGTTCGAAAGGATGTTCCTAGGCAAGAAGCTTATAAAATCATCAGAGACCTTAGCTTAAAGTCAATAAAGGAGGGTAAACCGTTTAGAGAAGTGCTTGAGAATGACCCAACAATTTCGAAATTAATAGATGAAAGTAGTTTGAAAGTATTAATCAATCCATATACTTATATTGGAAACGCTAGAGAGATTGTCGACAATGTAATAATGATGCTTAAAAGTAAAAGATAGGGAGAATTATGTTAATAGTCGTCACGAGTAAGCCTGGTAAAGAAATGCGAGCATTCAATGAAATAATGGATTTATTTTTATCATGCGGAATTGCAGCATCAAGATCATCGATATTCAGTTCAAGTGGTGTTTTTGTAATAGACGCAGATTGTGATATACATATACTAGCTAAGTATCTTAGAGGATATAAGAGGATTTATTCGTTAAAAGTAATGCCTCTTCAACTTATAGTTGATAATGTGTTGGAGGATTTAGCTAATGGAGTGCTTAATCTAATGAAAGGTTATAAGGGTACGTTTGCTGTTCGTGCAGTAAAAAGAGGTAAAATTAGTGTAAAAACTATAGAAGATTATCTTGGAGCAGTGATCGTTAAAGAACTAGGTTTAAATGTGAATTTACGTAATCCTGATCATGTAATAATTGTTGAAGGATTAGGTTCTAAGGCTGGTATTAGTATTCTTAATCCTGAATTATATTTATTATTTACTAGAAAGAAGAGGATTTAAGATATGAGCTCTTTTTGTTCAAAGAATTTTCTAATGGAACGTAATGTTTCTGGGCCTATACCTGGTATTTTTAAGATTTCTGAATCCTTTGCTTGTGCTATTTTTTCTAGTGATGTAAAACCATAATTGTAGAGGACTCTAGCTTTTACCCTACCAATTCCAGGTATTTTAACTAATTCTAATAATTCCTCTTTTACACCATCTGCTAAACGTTTGTAGAGTTTATTTAATTCTTTTGCATGATTCATTTTATTTAGAAGTTTCATAAGCTCGTATGCTGCATAACATATCCAGTGTGCTGTTTGGGTATAGCTGTATATATCGCCTGAACCTACATTGTACATGTCTACAATATCTTCTTCTTTAACTTCGTTTATCCAATCGTTTAACATTAAGGCTGTTTTTAACTCGTAGGCTATTAATCTAGCATCATCTTCATCATATATATCATAATTGAGCCTTACTGGTAATTCATCAATATATGGTTCAGCTTTCTCTATTATAACTCTTAATTCCCTCCTATTTACTGATAATTTTGGCATATCATCAGTAAGAACAATAGTATAGAGGTAACCGAAAGCTGTTAGGCTCTCACGTTTATTTAATATACTAATTATTGTGTAGGCTGAACTTGGATCAATGTAAAGTTCTGCAACACGTTTTCCTAGAGCCGTCGCAGAAAACCTTCCTTCATTTTCCTCTAAAAATCCTGATGATACTAGATATCGTAAAATCCTATTAGCAACCAATTGTACATGTTGCGAGCCTACAGTATACGCATAAAATGTTTTTGAGAGGAATTTATGCATGGATTGAGTGTCTGAAACAACATCTGTTGCAAAAAGTGAAAGAATGTGAGACCTCATGGCAGATTCATTATCAAGCTTCGAACTTATATCCTCTATATTACCATTTACGTATTCGTCAAGTAATCTTTTCACGTGCAGTTTACCTGGTGCGATTATAATAGCTTCACCGTATTCATCGTATTTTGGTCTTCCAGCCCTACCTGCGAGTTGCTTATATTCCATAATAGGAATCTCTTCGGATATACCTTCTCTCACGTTAAATCTATGTAATTCTGCGACTATTACTCGTCTGGCAGGAACATTCACGCCAGCAGCCAATGTAGGCGTTGCACAAATAATTTTTAAGATCCTATCTCTGAACAATTTTTCTATAATACTCCTAGCATGATAAGAGAGCCCAGCATGATGAAACGCTACACCATTTTTTACAAGATTTGCCAAATCTAATGTGATTTTATCCTCAGAAATCTTAATCAATGTTTCAGCAGCTTCTCTTAATATTCTCTTCTCATCATCAGTAAGAAATTTAGGCACAGAATCTTCATGCTTATGCGCATATCTAACAGCTGACTGTCTTGTACTAGCAAAAACAAGTGCTTGTCCACCGTTTTTTAAAGTATCTATTGACAGATTAACCACACTAGACTCATGAATAATAGGTATTTTTTTCTTATCACCATTATCATAATATATCATTCCATCATAATATACACCTTCTCTAAGAGGAACAGGTCTCCAATCAGTTTCTATACAGCTTGCATTAAGCCATTCAGCTATCTCCTCAGCATTACCGATGGTTGCACTTAATGCCATGATCTGTGCTTCTGGCAGCTCTGTTCTTAATCTAGTTAAAAGAAATTCTAATGTTGGTCCTCTTTCAATAGAATCTAACAAATGTATTTCATCAGCTACTATTAATCCTACATCGCGTAACCATGAAGCGTGATGCCTCAAAAGGCTATCAGCTTTTTCATTCGTCGTAACTATGATATCATAATCTTTGAGCCATGGATCTGAACTATCGTAATCGCCTGTAGATATAGCAACGCGAATACCACCCTTTTCATACATCTTCAAATCCTCATATTTTTCAGAGGCTATAGCACGAAGTGGCGTTAGATAAAGTGTTTTTAAACCCTTTTCATAGAAGAGTTTAAATGCTGCAAGTAATGCAACTAATGTCTTTCCTGATGCTGTAGGGCTGGCTAAAACTAAATTTTTTCCGTGTAAAGCTCCTGCCTCGATTGCTTTAATTTGTGGTGGGTATAGCTCGTTGATCTGGTTTGCTTTTAATATTTCAACAATTTTTTCAGGTATGCCGTAAATCTTTAGTTCATCGATTTTCATCTCTTTTACCTCATAATAAGATTAGCTTACTAACTTAAGGTAACCTGGTTTTGATTCATAAACTGTGCCATCAGCTCTCAGTTTTTTTAATGCGTTTTCGATGTGTTCTCTTGATATGCCCTCACTTTCTAATTTACTGAAAAGCTGCTCCTCTTCTATCTCACCGCCAGCTTCCTTTATCTTTTTAATCATGTATGATATGAGGTCTCTTTTACTTTTTGGCATTCCAGTATAGACAATATCAACATCATACATGCCAGTCGTCCTGTCGTATAACGTCTCCTCTAGCATCTTCTTTATTAGATTTATTGCTGCTTGGGCGTCTTCAGCAGTAACTACGTTACTAAGCCTCATCTTAGCTCTAGCTTCACTCAATCTAATAATAGCTTCTAGCTGTCTTGCGGTTATAGGTATTGGGCCACCAGAGGAAGCTCTAGCCCTTAAATTCTGATAAAAGTTTTTAATTAATCCTTTTGCTTCGTCGGTTACTTTTGGTTTTATATAGCGTCTAGCATATATTATGTATTTTCTAAGTATGTCAGGAGAAATGAGAGAGTTTGATTTGCTTTCAGGATGTTGATGAAGAGATAATATATGTTCGGAAAGAGCTTCGTCTTGTTCAGGACTAGGTATATCTCTAATCGGCCAAATTAGGTCAAATCTGCTAAGTAATGTTTCTGGTAAATTAATATTCTCAGCAATAGTTCTATTAATGTCAAACCTACCTAAATAAGGATTTGCTGCAGCTAATACAGATGTCCTTGCATTTAACGTTGCGACAATTCCAGCTTTTGCGATACTTACTGTCTGTTGTTCTAATGCTTCATGCATTGCTGAGCGATCTTCAGTTTTCATTTTATCGATCTCATCTATACATGCTATACCACCATCTGCTAAGACTAATGCTCCAGCTTCAAGATAAAATTCATTGGTTGCTTTATCACGAACAACAGCTGCTGTAAGTCCTGCTGCAGTTGAACCTTTCCCTGAAGTATATAATCCTCTTGGTACGAGGCTTGCCACATAGCGTAATATTTGTGTTTTTCCTGTACCTGGATCTCCTACTAATAAAATGTTTATGTCACCTCGTATTCTTGTACCATCGGCTGCAACTTTCGGCACACCACCGAAAAGCTGGTAGGCAATACTTTCTTTCACGTGTCTATAACCGTAAATGCTTGGTGCAATACTATCAATAATTTTATCTATTATTAAAGGATCTTTTGCAAGATTCAAGATTTTCTCTTCATCATCTTTTGAAATTTCAATGTCTTCTATACTTTTTTCTTTTATCTCTATACTATTCGCCTCTATATAACTGTAATATAAATCTTGACCTGTACGCTCTTTCTCTATTCTAACAATGCCAACAACTGTTACTCTATTACCTGGTTGTGCAGTATCAACTAGATCCTCCACTAATAATATTTCTGTGCTTCTGGGTAGTTGTCCTGGTAACAAGTTTTCTGGTTTTTCCTGTATGAACATGCGTTGTATATCCATTAATGTTGATCTCTCTTTTATTAATATCATTTTGCCTTCGTATTCACAATCTGGATTTGGACATTTTCCTGAGGTTCTGATTTTTCCATCTTCATCACGTAACACTTTAAATTCTGTCTTGCATACTGGGCATCTTAGATTGCCTTCGATTATTACATGCCTTACTGTACTAACTTTCGATACAACACCCTCAACAGCTATTAGTTTATTTACATGTTTTGCCCTAATGTTACGAACATCAACATAGCTTTCTTCTGGTAAACCTTTGAACCTTGGGTAAAATTTTCTTACATTCTTTGCATAGTCCTCATCGTAAATGGAGATGATTCGTTTTATAGCTTCGCTTGCCTCTTCTATATGTCTATCGGGATTTTCTAGAAGATCGTGTGCAAGGTCTCTGTCATAGTTGAGTAAATCATCAAAGTCTATGATTAGTGAGATCTCGTTTTTTGCAGGCATTGCTTCAATTCGTTCTCTATATTTATATCTTTCACCTACTTGAAAATATTTAAAGAAGTATTCATATCTTTGCGATAAAATAATAAGATCATCTTTACTAACCATCTAACTCACCATCATTCATTAAATTGATGCGCCATCGATTGATTATTTTCACGAGTTTATCATAAAAGATTCGTTCTTCCACTGTTAATTTATCAGTTATCTGTGGGACTTCTTTTAAAGGGATCAGTGTTAAGATTTTTCTTAATCGTCTTTCTTCTAGATCTGTTAGTAGCTGTTTGTACCTTTTAATGTCATGTTCTGAACTTTTTATGTATCCCTTTTCCATTAGTGAGAGCATCCATTTGGTTTTTTGATAAAAATAGGGATCTAATTTTTTAAGTTCTTTAGTTTTTTCTTCAGCGAAGACTATTTTATTGAGGACATCTAGGGTTATTTCTGGTTGAGCAAGCTCACAGTATCCATCCTTCAGAAGAGTATCTGCTATGATTCTTGGTACCTCAATAACTTCGCCTGGGTTAGCAGAGTTAATCGAAATACCACCATATTCAAGTTTACACGTGGGTTTAATAATCTTAACTTTAACTAGGTATAAGTCAAATTCAAGCTTTGCTTGTAAAAACGTGTCTTCAATTGAACTCATTCTATTTCTAAATAATTAACTACATGCAGAGTTAAAAGTTTTTGCTTTTTGATTTTTTAAATAATTTGATTATTATCCCAATGATATATTTTTTAGATTATTGTTTTTGCGTAGATTTTGCGTATTCTTCAAGGAAAGATATCATCCTTTCATCCAAACGTAACCATGAAGAGATTAATTTTAGATTCTTAGGATTGCTTACTATAATAGCTAAGTAAGGTAGATACTCATTGTTGATCTTTGATGTGGAAGCATGTAATTTTTTACTAAGTAATTCTAGGAGTTTTTGTTTAATTGCTCGTTTTTCTTTTAATTGGCTAGCTAATCTAAGACTTTTAGGATAATTGTAAGTTGATTTTGCAGGTCTATTTTTTACTGAAAGAGCAACCCCAGCTGATATGAGTTCTAAGTAATAGCTGAGAAGTTTCCAGTATCTCTTTTGTTCTGATACATTTTTAAATATATCGGCTAATGAAAGTGCATCGTATGCTGCTGCAAGGTCTCTTATGTCAGTGTAGATATATGGTAGGTTAGCTGAGATCCATGCAGAAATTATCTCTGGATCTTGTATTGTCTCGTTAAGAGCATCTCTCGCTGATGATGCTGTTCTTGCATAGAAGATTTTTCTTAATACTGTGAACACGTCATAGACGCGATCTCTACTACTAGCTACATTGGCTAATGCTGGCGTTATGTTTTTGTCAATTGACATTGATGCTGCTAATTGTAGGTCGAGTATGGAACTTCTCATATCACCATTATTCCTTTCTGCTATTATATGTAAAGCCTGATCTTGGCATGTAAGCTTTTCTATTAAACAGATTTTCTTAAGGTAAAAAATGACATCTCTAACTCCAAGTCTTTTAAATTCAATGAGCTGGCATTTTGATCTAAGAGCTGTTATGTTAGGATTCCATGCATCATTTGCTATTAATACAACAGGATACCGTGATGTGTCAATTATTTCTAATATCGCATTTATAATATCTAGTGCCTTAGCGCCTTCGATACTGTCTACTTCGTCAAAAAGTATTAAACGTTTTGATCTGAACTCTTTGCTTGGTTGTGCAAAATTTAGTATGTTTTCATTGATACTTGCAAAACCGGCTATCTTTTTAACTGATTCTGCATTTGCTAAATCTCCTGCATTCATTTCGATTAGATCAATATTGTATTGTTCGCATGCAACCTCTACCAATAGTGTTTTTCCAACACCTGGTGGTCCATAGAGCATTACAGTTTTCTGTTTTGATTGTCTTCCCTCAATCCATGGTTTAAGCCACACAAGAAAGGCCTGTTTTGATTCATTATTTCCTACAATTTCTTCTACTGTTCTAGGCCTATGTTTTATCGTCCAAGGTAATCCATACCTAAGTTGTGGATTTGATATCATGGCTTCTCCTTTTGAACAATTTTTGATTCATACCCTATCAATGCTATTTGTGCTAACAAGGAACTAAGTTGGATCTCCTCATTGGAACCCTCCATTAACCTGTACTCATAATCACCTAACATCTTCAGTATTTTTATCTTTACAGATTCATCAACATTTAACCTGAATACTTCTTTGTGTATTTGTGATATGATGTCATTTCCTGATAACCCGTAGTTATATAATAATTCGTACAATTTATCACGAGCATCTGAAAATCTGCCTATTAGAGCTAGATTAAGTACTTCCCTGACTTCTTTAGGTCTCGTCATTCCTGCTACTTTATAGATAATATCTCCGGTAATCTTGCTACTTAATGCTGATGCACTTTGTAAGACATTTATTGCTTTTCTCATATCACCAGCAGAAACATCCCATATAGCTTCATAACCATCCTCTGAAACATCAACGTTCTCATTTTTAGCAATGAATTTCAACCTCTCTATTACTTTATTTTTGGGAAGTGGACTAAATCTAAACACTACAGTCCTAGATTGTATAGGTTCTATAATTTTGTTACTGTAATTACATGTTAATATGAACCTAACATTTCTGGCAAAAAGTTCCATTACTCTTCTTAATGCGGTTTGAGCATCTGCTGTCATTGCATCGCTTTCATCTAAAATTATAAGCTTAAAAGGCACATCACCTACAGGTAATGTTCGTGCAAATCTTTCCTTAATAGTTTCTCTAACAGTATCAATACCTCTTTCATCAGAATTATGCAATAAAATCGGAAGTGCTCCAGCAAAGAACTTTTCATTCCCAGGTACTGACACATCATAAACATAATCATCATAATCTATCGTTTCTATTTTCATTATCCTCACAACATGCAAATCTGAATTTATAAGAGCCATCAATTTGTAGTATTCTCTTTTTTCCTCATCACTCAATGAATTTGTATCAACTGGTAATAATAATTCTCTTAACAAATTCTTTGAAGCCACTTCTTCATTATATAATCGATGTTCTAACGCATCTCTCCAGTTTATCTTCATTCTTCCATTTATCCTTTCAAAGAATCTCATAAACGGTATGATTGGCAATAAATTTACACTAGAATTTTCCTTCCATTCTATTTTCACTTTTCCTTCGAATTCTAGTTTATCCATATTATATACATCTCCTAATAATTCATTTACTTTCAATTTTTGTACTAAGAATGATCTGCCATTGTTGTTCAATGTAGAATATTCTATAGTAGTTTCATTAGTATTAGGGTTCGTATTAAATGTGAAAGATATGAGGTAATCTTTTTCCTTTAATTCATAAGCATGTTTAGTAGTAATATCTCCATTTTCATCAATTATCATTACAGAGTGATTACCTGTTAATTTTAGTTCTCCTTTTTCGAATTTTATTCTAAGTATTTTGTTTGCTTTATGCCTAATTAGGTACTTAACTTTTCTCCAAACTATTTTTCTATTTTCTTCAGTTAAAACGTCCAAATCATTAACCTTTACATATTCAGTAGTAGCATGATTATTGTTTTTATTAAAATAAATTTTATCCAAATCTTCAAATGCTAATTCTTTTATTCTTCCATTAACTTTTACTAATAGTGGAGTATCTTTAGAGACCGATGCATTCAGTTCTAAAGTGTTTTCTCTCCAGTTTTCGCCATACAGTTCTCTTGCAAAAGCGATAGCTGTAGCCGTCTTTCCAACACCCGCAGGGCCAGCAAATAACATATGTGGTACGCTTTTTTCTTTAACGAAAGATTTGAGTGCTCTTATAATATCATCCTGATTTATTATATCATCTAACCTCTTTGGCCTGTATTTCTCAGCCCACATTAACTCTTCTTCCATACCAACACCTAAAGCTAAAATGTCACAAAACCAAATATACTTTAGGTGTTCCTCAAATGTACTGGGCCTTAAAATTATTTTACGATGGCACAGCATTTCATGGTTCACAAATTCAACCAAACTTGAGAACAGTACAAGGAGAGCTTGAGAAAACACTAAATGATCTTAAATACATAAAAGGACCTGTTAAATTTTGTTGTAGGACTGATGCTGGTGTGAGTGCTCTGAGCCAAATTGTCGTAGCAGATTTTACTCGAAAACCGATCATAGGAGAGATAAACAGTAAACTACCTAAAGATATGTTAGTTTGGGCATATTCAGAACTTACAAAAGAATTTTTTATTAAAAAATTAATCGAGTGGAAATTATATAGATATTATCTTCCAGCATTAGAAAGCACAAATCTAGATAAAATGATCGAAGCAGCTGAATTAATAAAAGGACGTAAAGAACTGGGTGGACTTTCAAAAAGTGGACAGGGAGGACTGATTGATGAAATAAGAATAAATCAGAAGAATGGGATATTAATAATGGATTTTAAGGGAAAATATTTTTCATGGAATCTTATAAGAAGAAGTGTTACAGCACTATACATGATAGGAATTGGAAAATTAACCATTAATCAATTTATAAATATACTAAATAATCGTAAACTAGGTGTTCATCCAGCTCCTGCATGGGGCCTAATACTTTTAGACGTTGGTTGTAAGCTTAACTTTACTGTTGACCAACGCGCGTTACATAGGTTAAGATTATTTGCAACAAATCTATTATTTATGATGAAAGCTCGAAGCATGATGCTGAATGATCTGATACAATTCTTAAAATATGAAAGCTCTTAAAAATCAAAATTATATTATAAGTGATATCTTTAACCGAAATCTCAAAGTTAAAATGTTAAACATTTTTGATATATTATTCTTGCAAAAATAACCTTTAGAGAAAGTTATATAGTGTTATTGCTAAATATTTTAAGGAGTTGCGCGAATATGTCGTTTGAGGAAGAGTTTGAAAAGAAGGGGATATTTAAAGATGAAAGTAGGCTCTCATCAGACTATGTTCCTGAGAGTTTACCTTTTAGAGATTCTCACATACGTCAATTAATTTCATTCTTTAAAGGTATGGTTGAAACGCCTGGTGGCACTTTTTATAAAGCTGTAGCTTATGGACCAGTAGGAACAGGCAAAACGGCTGTTTCAAAACGATTTGGTAGCTTACTAGTAGAATATGCGTTAAAAAAAGGAGTAAGCATAAAATATGTTCACATAAACTGTTATCAAAACAGAACACTATTTATGGTCGTAAAAAGAATTGCAGATGCTATCATTCCAAACCTTCCCTCAAGAGGCTTATCAGCACAAGAATTACTCGATATAGTATGGGATTATTTAGAAGAGAAGAATATTTATATTTTTGCTGTTGTTGATGAATTAGATTATCTAGCCAGATCGTCACCGGATACACTCTACATGCTAACAAGGCTCTCAGATACTTATCTCAATACAAAACAGAGAATCAGTATATTATTCATAGGTAGAAACTTAGCCTTTTTACCGCTTATAGACCAAAGTGTTGCAAGTACATTATCAAGAAACATGATTAAATTTGAACCATACAAAGCTTTCCAGATCCTAAAAATATTAGAACAGAGAGTTGAAGAAGCATTTGAACCGTCAGCAGTAAGTCATGACATATTAACCTTGGTCGCAGAGACGTCTGGTGTAGATACGGGAGGTAATGGAGATGCTAGGTATGCTCTAGAATTACTTTGGAGATCTGGCAAAATAGCTGAACAACAGGGTCTTCAAAAAATATTACCAGATCATGTGCGCATGGCAAAAAGCGAAACACATCCATTCGTACGAGAAGAAATATTACTAAGCCTTACAGACCACGAACTACTATTACTCCAAAGCATTGCATCCACGCTTAAAAAGAGTTATAGCGTGCACATCACTTTCAGTGACGTAGAAGAAGAATACAACCTACTATGTGAAACAAAAAATATTGAACCGCGCAGACACACACAACTGTGGGAATATCTCCAAAACTTAAAAAATACTGGTCTCATTCACGCACGAACAATAAACAAAACTAACAGAGGAAGAACTACAATCATCAGTTTACAAGATATCCCAGCTGACATACTAGAACAAAAAGTTAAATCAATATTAGAGGAAAGAATCAATGAAAGATGAAACAGAAACCATTGAAAAAATGTTAGGTTCAAAAAGCAAGATAAGAATCCTAGCAACATTAATCAAACACAGAGAAATCAACATAGCAAACCTCGTAAAAATATGCGGTTCAGGATATACAGCGATAGAAAGAAGCCTAAAAGACTTAGAAAAAATAGGCATAATTACTGAAAAAAGATTTGGAAGAATAAGGATCATCAAACTAACAGAAAACGATAAAAGAGTACAGGCCCTTATAAAACTCTTCGAGACTCTCAATAAAACTAAATAAACATGCTTTGTTGCATAATTCGTGCGTGGTTTTGTGGAGCGTTTCACACGTTCCCCCCAATCTCATGATGCTTACTGATGTGGTTTGATGTATGCTAGTTAAAAGTGTTTTAAAATTGTGAGAAAACATCATCAAACACTCAACACACAAGAATCCTATATATAAAAAAACACACCAAAAGTACGTCAGAATTATGCAACAAAGCAAATAAACACAAAAATTTATATTCCTAATCAATCTATATACCTCAGCGATGATTGATCTGACCCCAATGACGGGCTCTTTTAAACAAAAGCCCGAATGAAATAGATCTTGAGTGATGAGCTAATATTAAAATGTTTAATAAATTTAATAAAAATTTATCAGCTTTATTTATTTAAATAATTTACCTAAAAGTTATGATCGACAAAAGATATTAAGATAATATCAGATAAACTTAGTAAAACTTATAGGATAGAATTTATATTTGAATAAATAGTATAGTTGAATGTTTTACAAATATATGGTGGTATATATGTTTGAATTAAGAAATGTTGAAGTTTTTATAAATAATCGTAGAATTTTACATAATGTGAATTTCTCTGCAAATAACGGTGAGTTTCATATCATACTAGGTCCTAATGCATCTGGAAAAACTTCTCTTTTAAATGCTATTATGGGCATTAAACCCTACATGATCTCTAAAGGAAATGTCATCTTTATGGGTTATGATATAACTCATGAACCACCTCATATCAAAGCTAGGAAAGGTTTGGCCTTGGCACATCAATTACCACCGTCTATAAAGGGTCTATTGGTTAAAAGTTTCATTGAAGAGCTAATTAAGAGATATAGTACTGAAAAAAGCTATATTGAACTGCTTTCTTCGATACTGGATATTAAAGGTTTGATGAATAAGTACTTATTTACAGATATGAGCGGTGGTGAGAGAAAAAGATTAGAAACGTTTTTAACATTCCTAATGAAACCTAAAGTAATTATGCTTGATGAACCGGATAGCGGTGTTGATATCGAGAGTCTTAATAAGATTGCTGATGTTATAAAAATTGCTCTCAAAATGAAAATAATAGTAATTTTAGTCACACATTCACTGCATATGCTTAAGATCTTAGAAAGTCACATCAATAGTGTTCACATAATTTATGGTGGAACTATTATGTGTTCGGGAACTTACAGTGATATCATACCATTAATTGAAAAATATGGCTTTTCACAAGCAATCACAGAATTGTTAGCGAGGTCATAAAAAATGAACCGTGATCTAATAGTTAAGGCACTAAATAAAGCATCTCCTTATGGACCTGATATAAATTTAGAAAAGTTCGAATTAGGATTACCTTCAGGTGAAACAGTATTCTCTTCGTCTGTAAGCGATACTATGGTAGAAAGAATATCCAATAGGCTTGGTTTTAGTAATAATGTTGTAAAGAAGGCTGGATATTTACAAGTTAATGAATCAGTAATGATAAGAATTATGAGTGAAAAGCTTGAAAAGCATGGGGCAATAGTTTTACCAACTAAGGATGCATTAAAAAAGTTTGAATGGGTTAAAGATTATTCATGGAAACTTATAAATCCTGATAAGGATAAGTATGTGGCCGCAGTATATCTCTACGGTAATGAATTGGGATATTTCATTTATGTTCCACGTAATACAAAAATTAAAGAGCCTATATATACATGTCTTTTTATGACTAAAAATAATCTCGCTCAACTACTTCATAACATAGTTATTGTAGATAATGACGCTGAATTAAATCTAGTAACTGGATGCGGTGTTCCTGATCAACCGCTCGGCTCATTACATGCTGGTATTTCAGAATTCTACATTGGTAAAAATGCAAAATTAACATTCACTATGATCCATGCATGGTCACCAGGAATGTTTGTTAGGCCTAGAACTACTATAGAGGTGATGGACGGAGGTGAATTTGTAAACTATTATGTGATTTACTCGTCAGTTAATTCTTTACAAACATATCCTCAAGTAATTCTTAGAGATAATTCTAAAGCGACACTTACTTCAGTAATCATAGGCAAAGGTGAAAGCATATACGATGTCGGGTCTGCAATAACGTTAGCTGGCAAAAATTCATCAGGGGAAATACTTTCGAGAAATTTAGGAAGAGGTAAATCTAAAATATACGCTAGATCTCGGATTGATGGTGTATTAGGTCCTTCTAAAGGTCATATAGAATGTTTAGGACTTCTCGAAGATGATACTTCAATAATAAATGCTATACCAGAATTAAGTTCATCAACTCCTGATACCATACTCACACATGAGGCATCTATAGGTAAGATTAATGAGGAATTGATTAATTACTTAATGAGTAAAGGATTTACTGAAGATGAAGCCCGCGCTGCAATTATTAAAGGATTCTTGCACGTTGAGGAACCGAAATTACCTCCTCAAGTTATGGATACGATTAAAAGAACAATCGAATACATTGTATCAAAAGCGACCGGCTAAAAAGTTAAAAAATTATTTTATTTAATTCTGACATATCTTTTATGCTGTTCATTTTTATCATTTTGTCAGAAATTGTGTACAATACATCGTCTATATAAAGAATTCGTTTTATGAAATATTTTCCCTCGTAAAATAAATTTGAAGTAAGATTCATGGTAGTGTTTAGATGAGAGATCTTACCTATTACTACAAATCCTTTCTCTAATGATACATTAAAAACATATGCACCTTGCCAAATAGGTTTTCCATATTCATATGGTGGTGAGTTTGGGTCTTTTACTGCAACAAGTACAGGTATTGCCAAAAGTTTTCTTTTATAATCAAACAATAATGCTTTGTGATCATTAAGTATCGGAGAGTCTGAACCTCTATCTCCTATAATATATTTTGCAATTTCTTTTGGATTTTTAGGATCAGATACATCGAACAATGATATCTTTATACCTTGATACCATGCAAAATTGCCATAGGAATCTTCAACAGTATCCTTACCTATACCAATTACATGAGTCTCATCGTATAGATGTAAATAATTTGAATACCCAGGTATTTTTAACCATCCTAATACTTTTGGATGAATTGGGCTGCTTAAATCAATTACAAATAATGGATCAGTCTTTTTGAAAGTTACTAAATAACCCTTATCACCAATAAATCTTGCTGAATAAATCCATTCACCAGGAGCTAAATCTGTAATGTTACTTATTATTTTCATATTATTCACATCAAGAATATATACATCATTCTTCGGTTCTGCATCCCATCTAGTTGTCGTAACTCTGAGATAACCATTATATTCATCTATTGAAAACTGATTTAATATTGTACCTGGAACTTCACCGCTAGCTTTATATTTAATATTGTTACCACTAACACTAAATCTATAAATTAGTGTATTTTCATAGAAATTTCTAATAATTGGCATATTACTAAGAACAGGGGGTGCTTTCCACTTTGCAGATGTTATGTAAAGATTATGTAATGCCATATAAAGAGTATGCGCATCACCAAGTAAGAATGCACCAATGGCTGGATTTTCATAACCATTCACATTAAGAGCAGCAATTATAGTATATTCGTAGTAAGTTTCATTTGACTCTGGTAAATAAAATATTTGATTAGCAGGTATATTAATTATTGCATCATTAATTTTAATCATTGGAATCTTAACAGATTCAAAAATATCTGGATTAGGAACACCCCAAAGAAATGTTTTATGAAAATTGACAGCTGGGACTTTCGCAATAAGATAAATGTAGTCTTCTATAGCTCTTGATTCAAAATAAAATCCATTAACAGAAAAATCTGTTATTAATTTTGGTATATTTCTATCCTCTATATCATATATTTTTATACTAACTTCATAATTATCATTTGAATCTTTACTCATTATTACTGAAAGTTTGTCATTAAACAAAAATATGCCAATAATTTTACCGTCAAGCACAATCTTAGATAAAATATTACTATATTCCGGAGGATACGCCATGATTATATAAACTGTGTTATTCGAGGCAACATAAATATATTTACCATCAGTTTTCACAATATCTAATTCGTCAATACCCTCAACTTGAACATTAGTCTTAGAATAATAACTAGATTGATCAGACGCTGTTGCTCGTAATGGAGTTTCTAACGTTGCAGTTCCATATACAGGAATAACATTATACGATAAATGCTTAGAAATGAAAAATCTCAGCTCATTATAAGATGAGAAGCTTTTAATTCCTTTAGCACCTGTAATATCAATGGCCTTGATAAATCTATTACTGGTTACATTCTCATTATAGTGAACCATTACTGCTATTGATAACAGTATTAATAGTAGCACTGCAAAGGCAAAAAATTTTTCTGAGTTAAAGTTCATTTTTTACACCATCATATTCATATATTATGAAAATAATAATGCTAAACTTAAGAACAAACTGTCTAAAAAATAGAACAATCCATTAGCTAATAACAAAGAGTATGTCTTAGTTTATAGATAACGTTATAGCCACGATCAGCCATCCAACTGCATTTAATACTTGTGGATATGCGTTATGGGCAAGGTGGAGTTGTGAGACAGAAAACCCCCGCCTTTGGTCAGGAGTAGCTTATAATAGAAATAGGATAATCTGCTTTGTTGCATAATTTTGATGTGCTTTTTATGCTGAGAATTCTTTTGCTAGTTTGATGATGCCTCCTCACAGTTTTAATGAACACTCTCAACTAACATACATCAAAACATGTTAGCAAACATCATGAGATTGGAAGAGACACGCGAAATGCTCCACAAAACTATGCACAAAATATGCAACAAAGCAGGATAATCGAAAATAATATAAGCTGGTTTTCGTGTTTATAATTGCTATGTTAATAGCGTTGTTTGGTTCCGGTTTTATTGGTAAGAGTTTAGTGAAGAAGTTGGTTAATTATGATTTTGTTGATGAGCTGGTTGTGGTGGATAAGAATCAAGAAGCGTTAGATATGGTAAGGAAGATGATCACAAGTGATAAGATTACGTTCGAGCGTCAGGATGTAAGTGATATTGATATAATTTCTAAAATAATTTCAAGAATGGATTTGTCTATAGTAGCCCTTCCTCCTTCATTGGTTGTGTTAAATGTTATTAAGGTTTGCGCTGATATGGGATGTAATTATCTTGATTTAGGTTTAGGAGATTATCCTCTACTTGAGATTCTTAAAAATGAGGATATTTTTAAAAATGCGGGTATTGCTGTATTTACTGGTTTTGGGTTAGCTCCTGGGATCACTAATATTATGGTAAAACATTTATCACATAGGCTTGATAGTATTGAGGAAGTGAAAATAAGAGATGGTTCGTTAGTGAATCCAGGAGACAGTATGTTTACTTTTACTTATTCTCCCTCAATTTTTTTGAGCGACTTTACTATAAAACCTTTGGTTTACAGAGATGGAGAATTTAAGCGAGTGCAACCTCTAAGCGAAGAGGAAGATTATGAGTTTCCTTCTCCTGTAGGAAATCTAAAGGTTTATTTGATAGATCATGAAGAAGTATTTTCACTACCAAAGTACTTAGGAAAGGAGATGAAACATTTAGATTATAAGTTAGCTTTGACTGATGAAACATACCAAGTAATAAAGACTCTATTAAGATTGGGCCTTCTCAGAGATGATTATATAGAAATAAATGGTATAAAGATAAGCCCTAAATCTGTTCTTTTGGAACTTATTTTTAAATCTGTAAATCAAAGAGTTTTAGACGGTTATGAAATGTTAGTTGTGGATATTAAAGGATATAGAGGTGGTAACAAATTTAGGTTAAAAAGTTATATTTATATGACGCATAAAGAAGCATTTGAAAAGTATAACGAAAACGCTACATCATATTTAACCTCTCTATTACCATTAACGATAGTAGAAATGTTACATAAAGGAGAAATAGAGCAAACAGGTCTCATACTTCCCGAAATGCTCAACTGTGAGATCATGATTCAAAAATTAATATCTAAAGGATTACCTTATTTCGAGAAAGAAGAACCTGGACTTCAGTAATTACCTGTTAAACTAGTATTGTTCCTTTTTTCTAGATGTTCGTGATCACCGCACAAGTTCATAATCATCAACAATCCTGTACTATTTCGTTCCTCGCCTTTGGAATGGCCGCTTAAAGGACTAACCCAAACCATATAGATATGGACTTCATAACAATACAAAACCACAAACTTCTATAGAAATCTATCCATTTGAGAACTGCCATCTAACCTTCTACTTCTAAAAGTACAAAAATCCTAGTGAAAGAGGTTTTTTGAGGGTTTCATGAAATTTCTATTAATAATTCTTTAACACTCTTATTCTATCTATTCACTTTACAGAGTAAAAATACTATTATATAATGATATTCTTATAGAATATATGCTTGTTTAAAATCATTTACCTAACTCTTCTTATCAGATCATAAACCTAATAAAATATATACTCAGGTAGTGTATAGTATTTTTGGTGATGTTATGATAAGTTCAAACATTCGTACAGCATCCGCATATATTCTAGCTTTTAGATTCTTAAAATCTATGAATAATTATTTATAAAATTGTTTTGTTGGGGTGATATCTTTGAATATAGAGCACAGCAATGAAGTTAGAATTTCTGAGAATATTGTTGTTAATGGTAACAAGAAGACTATACGATTAAGCAAGCAAACATACATTGCTGAAGATATTATGGCAATTAATTTCGCAAGAGTTCTTGAAGAGTTTAGCTTGAAGTATGCTGTCGTGGCTGGATATATAGCTATACTGTTTGGTCGTGCAAGGAGAAGTGACGATATAGACTTTATTGTTGAAAAGATTAATGAAGATATTTTTGTTAAACTCTGTAAAGCCTTAAAATTAGTAGGATTTTCTTTTATACAAGGCAATGTATCATCTGAGGATTCAGTCAGAGATATTTATAAACGATATCTAGCTGAAGGTCATGCTATTCGTTTTATATATGAAAATATCTTTTTGCCTAATATTGAACTTAAGATGATTAGTAGTCCTTTTCATGATTATTCCATTAAGCATGCTTATATTGTTATACTCAATGATAAAGACAAAATTAAGATTGCTCCATTAGAGTTCCAGATAGCTTATAAGTTATATTTAGGTTCAGCAAAGGATGTAGGTGATGCGGTATTTCTTTATAACTTGTTTAAACCTACTATTAAAGAAGACGAATTAGAAAAATGGTGTATGGAGTTAGAAGTAGACTTACATATGTTACATAGGTAAGGCGTCATCTATGACCATTGCTCTTAAAAAGGTCATCGAAAAGGATAAGAAAAGGATTATCGAGGATGAGATTGAGCATGCTAAATGGGAAGCTGAGATGGTTAAGAAACTTGGAAATGAATGGTTTGAAATAAGAGATAAATGGCTTAGTGAAGCATTTAAGGCAGATCAAAAACTGTTAAAAGATCCAAAAATACGAGAATCACTAATCAAAGCAATCCTAGCAAAAAACCACGATAATCTCCAGTAACCTTTTAGTAAGATATTTTATGGAAATAACGCTTTAAGGACAATAAAAACAATCATATAATAATAGCGAATTTATCTTTAAATAGAACAATTTTTATATCTAATATAAAAATATTCAGAGACGTAAAGAAACTCGCAGTAATCATGCCAAACATACACTAAATCTTTCCCGTAACATATAATGTTCTAAATCTCTTGAGTTAAAGATTAGGTGAGAGTTTGCCTTGTGTTTTGTTATTCGCTTAGTTTTTTAAGTATTTTGCGGATGTCTGCTGGGTTTGTGTTGAGTATTTTTGCTATGTCTTCTATTGATAGTGAGGGGTCTGCTGTTAGTAGTGATTTTACTTTGTTTTCGAGTCTTTGTTCCTCGCTGCCTTCATCGAAGAAGTTGATTTGTGCTAGGACCGAGCCACTTATAAACACTCTTGGTATTCTATTTCCTTTTTCGTAAGCTTCTTCTAGTATAATACTGTTGTCTTGTGGGTTAAATAGGGCTAGTTTTCCAACTATTACACGTCCATCGAGAGTTCTGATTTCTACGATAGTTCCTATTTTATCCCTAATCTTGCTGTATATTGAGTTGCTCACACACTACACCACTAATAAATTGTACAATTGGATTTAAAAGTTTAAGCTATACGTGTCTAAGAACGTATGGTTAGCATTGTTTTATAAAACGAAATTTGTCATTTAGAGACATTCCTTAATTGATCAATATATGATCAAAAATAAATCGTGTTTAGAAAAGTTTGAATGATAGGTTATCTACTAGTTTTTTAATGGTGCTTAAATGTTTGTTATCTAGAATGTTGAGTTTTGAATAAAGACTTAAATATTTTGTCGCGTCGTCCGCAAATATTAGGACTGCAATTCCTTTGACACCTTCGTTGCTAAGTTTTAATGCTGCTGCTAGTACGGCGCCTGAAGAAGGCCCTATTAGAATGTTTTCTTTTTCTGCAGCTAGTGCTACAGCCTTGAATGCCTCTTCATCGTTTATTCTTATCCATCTGTCAATGATCTTAATTCTCTTGGAGAGTACTGGTGGTATGCCTGATTCTTCAAAGTTTCGTAGTCCTTGTATATGATGGTTTTTCTGTGGTTCCACAGCTATTATTTCAACGCTTCCGTGTTCTTTTAAGTATGTACCTGCACCCGATATAGTGCCTCCTGTTCCGACACCTGCTATAAAGTGTGTGATTTCTCCCTTAGTTTCTTTCCATATTTCTGGTCCTGTACTTTCGTAATGTGCTAAAAAGTTTGCCTCGTTTTCATATTGGTTTGGCATGAAGTATTGATCAGGATAACTCTCAACTATGGATTTAGCTAGTGCAATGCTTTGATCTGTTCCTTTGCCAACTCTAGGGCACAGGTCGTCCGGTGTTTCAAAGATTTCCGCTCCTATGCTCTTTATTAATAGTTTTGTTTCATCACTTATTGCCTGAGGAACTACTGCATAAAATTGATATCCTAATGCTCTGGATATGCATGCCAAAGCTATTCCTGTATTACCTGATGTTGGTTCTATTATTTTTTTATTTTTAGAAAGTAATCCTTCGTTTTCAGCCATTTTAATCATCCAATATGCTGCTCTGTCCTTCAGAGAACCAAATGGGTTTGCCCATTCTAACTTTGCATATAGTTTAAGTCCTCCATTTTCTAGGTTACTGAGACGTAATAGGGGGGTATTTCCAACTTTTAATTTGTCGCTTGTTAGTAATCCTTTACTAGCTAGACTTATGTTGTTGATCCAATATTTTATAACGTTAATGTTTAACTCGTACATATCTGTTCAACCTACCGTGATCTTAATGATGTAGTTGTCATTATTATCGGTTATTGTAAATTTATAACCTCCATTTGTTAGTGTAGTAATAAGTGATCGTAATGTCGACTCGGATTTATCACATATCACTTCGATGCTTACTTCTTTTTCTATGTTTTTTATTTCGTTTAATTTTTTAATAGTTAAGAAAGATGGATACGGACGGGGGCATTCCTGGCATAAAAATTTTGTTCATAGTATCTTTACGTATTAAATCTAAACCTTTCATCGTTGCATATAAATGAGCTTTTACACCTAAACTGCTAGCTGCTAACATTAGAGTCAATGCCGGATATACACGTTCTGGTTCATTTGAAACTAAAACTATATGCAATTCTTGTTTATCACTCATATGAATCACTATAACATATGTTATAGCTGATATATAAACTTGATGATGAATACGACTTTTTACAAAAAGTTTATCATAACAACTCTGTTGTTTTCTGATGATTATTATCAATATATCTATTGTCACGAAAATTGTTTACTCATGAGAATATTTTATGTTATTTTTCCAATTTTTCCTTAAAGTTTATTTTTATGTAGGAATCGCTTAAAGTGGTGAACAAGATGCCAGTTAATATAGGACAGAAAGCTCCTGATTTTACACTACTAGACATGAATTTTAAACCTAGGAGCTTACAAGAGTTTGTTTGTTCCCAGAATGTAGTATTAGTATTCTTTCCAGCAGCATTCAGTTCTGTGTGTACTAAAGAGATGTGTACTTTTAGAGATAGTATGACAAAATTAAACTCACTTAAAGCTAATGTAATAGGAATTAGCGTTGATACGCCGTTTGCACAAAAAGCATTCGCTGAACATAATAAACTTAATTTTACGCTCTTAAGTGATTTCAATAAAGAAGTAATAAAACTTTATGATGTTGTACTCCAAGATTTGCTGGGGTTAAAAGAGCTTGCAAAAAGAGCTGTCTTTATAATAGATAAAGAAGGCATTGTTAGGTATAAGTGGGTTTCTGATGATCCAAAGGTTGAGCCCAATTATAATGAAATAATAAAAGAATTAGAGCGTATTGGATAAATAATATTTTTGATATATTTTATTGGTGGTTTTTTTGAAACTAAAGGGTGAAGTAGCTGTTATAACTGGATCCAGTAAAGGTATTGGAAGGTTTATAGCATTAGAATTTGCTAAAGAGGGTGCAAAAGTTGTAGTCAACTACTCTAAATCCAAGGATGAAGCTGTGAAAGTAGTTAGAGAGATTCAGGAGTTAGGTTCTGAAGCTATAGAAATCCAAGCTGATGTTTCATCTGAAGGTGATGTAAAAAAACTCTTTGATGAGACTGTAAAAAATTATGGATACGTTAGTATATTAGTTAACAATGCTGGTCATGGCTCGAAAGCTTATTGGAACCTGAGTCTCTGGGATATAAATAAAAGGGAGTGGGACGAAGTGTTTTCAATCGATCTTTGGGGAGCGTTTCTCTGTTCTAAAGAAGCATCCAAAATTATGCTTAATCATGGTCATGGTAGTATAGTAAATATAACTTCTACACCTGGTGTTGCGGGAGGTAGTGATGGAATTATCTATGCAATTGCAAAATCTGGTGTTGTAGGATTAACAAGAACACTCGCTAATATATTAGCACCAAAAATAAGAGTTAATGCTGTAGCGCTTGGAAGTGTTAGAACCGATTGGTTACAATGGATTAGTAATAAAGAAATTGAAGAACTCATTAATCATATTCCACTAAAAAGACTTGGTGAACCAGAAGAAGTAGCGAAAGTAGTGTTATTTCTTGCATCACAAGACTCAAGCTATATAACAGGGCAAGTAATTATTGTTGATGGAGGTGTAGTGACTTGGTGAAGGTTAAAAGAGTAAAGAAAGACAGCCCAGGAATATTCATAGAGGCTGATTTTGATTATTCACATTTCATACCAGAACACCGAAAATGCTATCCTCTACATGGACATACATCCAAAGTAATAGTTTATCTCTATGGAAAACTAGTCGGATTAGATATGATATTAGATTTTGCTGAGGCAAAAAAGTTAGTAAAAGATGCAATAAGTATTATAGATCATAAATTAGTAACAGGAAAAAAATACGTAATCCAAGAATCAAATGACATAGTAATAGTAAGCTATGGTAAGTTTAGATTTGAGCTACCAAAGGATAATGTATTTATAATAGATGGAGAAGCAACTTCTGAGAACATAGCAAAAGCAATAGCAAACTACATAATGACTAAAGCCCCAGAAAATATACACGAGATTCAAGTTCAGGTATATGAGGGAGTTAATAAAGGAGCCGTAGCAACAGCATCAAGAGATTCGATGTAACTCTTTTTCTAAGTAGTAATTTAACTTTAAATATTTCCTCTATAGATGAATAAGATGAAAAGCAGGCTGGGGTAGCCAAGTCTGGTTAAGGCGCCGGCTTGCTAAGCCGGTGACGGTAGAACCGTCGCGCGGGTTCGAATCCCGCCCCCAGCGCCATTCTTAATCTATCCACCAAGTTTATTAAGCATACTCAAAATACAGTAGAAACAAATCTCAGAACAAATTCTGTCACAAGCGATAATTACAAAGAACAGAAGTCTACCGAGGAAAAGATCATATAACTATCACAGACGGGATTTACAAAGTGAAAATATACCTTTAAGATTTTATGATAGCCCTAAATTTTCTAACTTTTTAATGAACTCTATCTTTCTTTTGCTTTGTTGCATAATTTGTGCGTGATTTTATGAAGCGTTTCACATATTTCCTCCAATCTCATGATGCTTACTGATGTATTTTGATGCATGTTGGTTAGGAGTGCTCATCAAAATTATGGGAGAGTGCCATTAAACCATTAACCCATAAGAATTCTTAGTATAAAAAGCTCATCAAAAACATCAGAATTATGCAACAAAGCAAGTCTCGTACTGAACACCAAAAAATTGTAGCATCTGCTACAAGGGAAGAGGCTACGGATAAGCCATTAACCACAGTATCACTAAGTGGACAATCCTGAAACTTGCTTTGTTGCATAATTCTGATATGAAATTAAATGTATTCTTTTATCTCTCGCCCTAAGATTAGTTTAATGTTTTCTCTTTTAGCCATCTCCTTCAGGAGATTTGATGTATGCGGTTCGATGTTCGCTACTGCTAGGATTACCATATCTGCTCTCCGTTTATAAATTGATTCGATGGCTTCTTTCTTTTTTAAGAGTTTTTCAACCTCATTCTTAGCCTCGTTCTCATCCCTAATATATGTTGTGACCTCACCGACGATTAATGGATCCCTATTGAATATGTCAACTTCGATCTCTCTACCGTTGATCATGAACTTTGTATTCACGCTAATATGAACCTTCTCCTCAGGATAACCCTCCCTCTCCAAATACTCCTCAAGAAACGCAGCCGTATAATGATCCAACGTCATACCAACCGCCCTACCCAACTCCCTAAAATTCCTCCAAAGCTTATTCTGCCCCTCCCTCAATGCTTTTACCTCTTCCCATAATTTTTGTTGGCTTTCCCAGAGTTTATTTTGGTTCTCCCATAGTCTATTTTGTCCTTCTCTCAGGCTTTTCACTTCTTCCCATAGTTTGTTTTGTCCTTCTCTTAGTGCCTTAACTTCTTCCCATAGTTTGTTTTGTCCCTCCCTTAAGCTCTTAATCTCTTCCCATAGTCTATTTTGGTTT
Source organism: Thermoprotei archaeon (assembly GCA_049976445.1). GTDB lineage: Archaea > Thermoproteota > Thermoprotei > Gearchaeales > WAQG01 > JAVZOV01. The sequence goes on from JBMFIF010000004.1 coordinate 48,165, forward strand.
TCCCATAGTTTGTTTTGTCCTTCTGCTAGTGCGTCCAATTTTTTTAGTATTTCTGTGAGTCCTAGGTAGCCTGCTATGGCGTAGCGGAATTCTATGTCCTTCTCGAGTAGTTCTAGGATCTCTTTCTTCAAGCTCGATACCATCACATAAATATTAGAATAAAACAATATATAAGCGCTACTATGTCCGATACGAGACTGTCCACTTATTATGTGATAGTGATGTTGTGGTTGATAGCTTATCTGGACAGTCTCATCATAGCAAAGAAAGAGTTATATTCTAACTAATGAGATCATCAATACATTATTAGTCTTCATCAGAGGTCTCCATTGTTCTGTGAAATGATTAGTCAAGATTTAAATATGGATTATTATTTAGATTAAATCAATGGGATTCCTTAAGAATTTTGTTACGATGATAATCACGATCTTAAGTTTAATATTCTACCTTATAGCATTATACAGCTTGTTTTGGATTTGGAGTCGCTTAGGAGATACTACAAGTACTTCCTTTCTTACTGGTTTAGGCTTTGGGATGGCAGCAGTGCTTATATGGGTCTTTGGAAGTCTTTCGGCATTTCTGCTAGTAATAGCATTTATGCTTAGTAGAGCTAAAGCTTTAAGGATAATTTCGGCATTGTTTGGAGTTATTGGGCTTATCTTCACATTCGTAATAAGTGTTCAGTTATCAATTCATAAGATTGTGACTGACAGAGAGTCAGGAGTGATGATTACTGATTATAGTAGTCTTATCTATTTTCTGGTAATGATGGGGTGGCCTTTTGCAATGTTGCTAATTCTGGCAGTATTTAAAAAGAAATGAAAGCCTTGCCCTTTAAGATAAGAATGGGGCCATTTTGAGGAGATAGGTGGTAATCAGATTTTTATGATATTGTTCCTTTTTTCATAGTTGTTCGTATTCATCGCGTAAGCTCGTATTCATCAATGGTGCTGTTGGTCCTTTACACTTCACCTCTGAGGGAATGGTTATCTAGAGGACTAACTTCAACCATAAGATGAGGGGCTTTACTACAACACAAAACCACAAGTCTCTATAAAAATTACCTATTCAAGAACTGTTAAACTCCTGTTCTTAAGGATGAGACTTTCATTTATACTGCTTTATTGCATAATTGTGTATTTTTATTGTATCTTGAAGAAATGTTACTTGATAAATAAGCTTAACAATGAAAAGATTTATCATTACTTTATGAAGAAAAAGAAATAAAAAATTATGCAGCAGAGCAAGTAAAGATATACTTTTTAAGTAGAAAAAGCTTTTGTCTCAATGTTTATTTTTAATTTAGATGTAGTTTTGATGGATGGTTTTTATGAGCTTTTCATATGATGCTATGATTTTCTTTGGAGACTGTTTAGATAAGCCATCAATTACAACAACACTATTACATACTAAGTGGACAGTCTCTTTCTTTGTAAGGAAGTATTTTTAAGTGGGTTTTTGATATAATTTTATTGTAGGGGCTGATCTTGGAGATAGAAAAATATTTTCCTTATTCATCGTTTAGGAAAGGGCAAAAGGAGATTGCGATTGCGGTGTACCAGACTATAGAGGAGAAGGGTCATTTGATAATTGAAGGTCCAAGTGGATTGGGTAAGACTGCTGCTGTTCTGGCTGGTGCTTTGTCTCATGTTATAGAAAATAATGTTAGACTTCTTTTTTTGGCTAGAACTCATCGTGAACTTGAAAGAATTATCGATGAATTAAGGTTGATAAGTACTAAGGTTCCTGTGTCTGGTGTATCATTGAGAGGAAAGCTTGAAATGTGTGTGAATCTTCAAGTTATAGAGAGTAGTTTTGATCATCGTTCGCACATAGAACTTTGTAACTTAGCTGTAAAGAGTAGTAAGTGTGAATATTATAATCATACTTATGAAAAAGGTGTGGTGGATGATTTTGTTCGTAGGGCTGCTGAGTTTCCTGTAAAGGCTTCTGATGCTTATGAAATGGGTAGGTTTCAAAACGTGTGTCCATATGAGTTAATTAGAATTTTGTTGCCAAGTAGTAAAATTGTAGCGGTTAGTTATATGTATCTTGTGAACCCAATTGTGATAAAGAATTTTATAAAAAATTTGGGCCAAGATCTCAGTAATTTTGTTGTAATCATTGATGAAGCTCACAATTTGCCGGATTTTGCATCATCTGTGTTGAGTGATGTTTTGTCGATCAGAAGTTTAAGGGAGGCTGTTAATGAGGCAGAACGATATAATCAGAGAGAACTGAAAGAATACATACGATTTATCATTAATTTTCTTGAGAGTATAGGTAATAAAAATGATGAGGAATTGTTTAATACAAGGTTATTCATGGATGAAGTTTATGCAGAGTTTGGGCTTTCACTTAATGCTATAGCTGATCAATGCAGGATGTATGGTGAGGAGATTAAATATCAGTTATTAATTAGTGGAAAACATCCAAGATCGTACATACATCGTGTTGGGGAGTTTCTGTTAAGATTATATGATACTGTTGATCAAAAAAGTTATATTCATATTCTTAGTGGAAAAGCCGAAAAGAGAACAGTTGAGATTGTAGCATTAGATCCGAGGGAGGCTGTTGAGCATATTTTTAAAGAGGCGTTAGCCACGATAAGCATGTCAGGAACTATGAAACCTTTAGAAGCGTATACAAGTATAGTTGGTATACCTGAGAGTGTAAAATTTGTTGAGGTTCCATCACCATTTTCAGAAGAACAAGTATTAACTATTATAATAAAGGATGTTACGACTAAATATGAATTACGCGAAACTGAAATGTATGAAAGAATGGCGAGATTGATTGCTCAGATTGCTATCAATACTCCTGGTAATACTGGTGTTTTTGCTGCTTCATATGAAGTCCAGCGAGGTCTTTTAGATGGAGGATTAAGAAATTTTCTTTCTAAACCGCTCTTTATAGAACTACAAGAAATGAGTTCTAAAGATAATGATAGGATGATACAAGAATTTAAAACGATGGGAGATAAGGGCGGAGCTATGCTGCTTAGTGTTCAGGGTGGCCGTAATTCAGAAGGAGAGGATTATCCTGGTAGTCAAATGGATACTGTCATCGTAGTTGGAGTGCCTTTTGCTAAGCCAAGCATTAAGTTGAAAGCACAGATTGATTATTATGATGAATTATTTCCAGGTAAGGGAAAATTGTTAGCATATCTTTATCCTGCAATAAGAAAGGCTGCTCAAGCTGCTGGGAGACCTTTTAGGTTACTTAGTGATAGAGGTGTGATCATACTCATGGATTCGAGATTTCTTTGGAAAGAAATTAGGGAAAATATGCCAAGCTGGATCATGAAAAATGCAAAAATAGTTAGTGCTTTATCTGAAAATAAGATAATTCACATGATTAGGTCATTTTATAAGGACTAACTTTAATCTATAAAATAATATAAGCGTGTTGTATCATTATTAGTATAGCATGGTTGTGATAATTGCGGATAATAGGGAACGTAATAGTGGTGTTCCTGAAATACTCTCTAATATGGGTGTTGCTGTTGTGTTTAAACAATTAGACGTGGCTGATTACATAATTTCTAATATAGTAGGAATAGAAAGAAAAAGTGCCTCTGATTTTATTTCCTCGATATTTGATGGAAGACTTTTTGATCAAGCTTCTCGACTATCTGATGCCTATGAGCGTGCGATTATAATTATCGAAGAGGAATTGGCAAAATTAGAAACTCTAGTAAGAAATCCTCAGATCATACGTGGTGCAATAATTTCACTTATAATTAAACATGATGTCAATATAATTTTTTCAAAATCAATAGAGGAGACTGCAGAGCTTATTAAGTTAGCTGCTGAGCATGAGCAGAAAGCTGGAAAGAAGGTCGTGATTAAACACAAGCCCAAATTATCAACAATCAGAGATTGGCAGATAAATATAATTGGAAGCTTGCCAGGAATAGGCCCAAAATTAGCAGAAAAATTATTGTTGAGGTTCACCACTGTAAGATCAGTATTCCAAGCAAAATCTTCTGAATTAGAAGCAATATTAGGAGATGAGCGTACAAAGAAAATACTGGAGGTCATTGATGCACCGTATATGCGCGAATTAGAATCGAATAGAAAGCTTTTGGAATCATAATAGAAGATTTCGAGCAAAAACGTTATTAGGATTTTTAAAATAATTTTGTACTTAAATGTAGTAGAGAATAATTTATTATCTTGTTTTGTTAAAGTAGTGTGGTGTAATAGATGCATCATACATTCAGAGAATTCATAATAGAGAGCAGGAAAATGGGTGAAGTGATTGATATTAAAAATCATGTTTCAAGAGACTACGAGGCCGCTGCTATATTAAGAAAACTAGATGGTGGCCCAATAGTATTTTTTCATAACCTAGATGGATATAAGGCAGTCGGTAATGTTGTAAGTACGCGAGAAAGGTTATACAGATCAATAGAAGTGGATGAAGAAAATTATCATAAAAAATTAAGTAATGCTATGGATTCGCCAATTCCTCCTGAGGTTGTAGGAAAGCCAAATGAATTATCTCTAAGAAATATTACTCTTAAGGATTTACCAGTACTGAAGCATTTTAAGGAGGATGTTGGATACTATATAACGTCTGGAATTGTTACTGCAAAAAGTGTAAAGCATGGATTCTTTAATTCATCAATACACAGGTTTCTTATACTTGATGAGAAGCGAATGGCTATTAGAGTTGTTCCTAGACATCTTTATACTATGATTAATGAAGCCAAGGAGAAAAATCAAAGATTACCCATATCAGTAGCTATTGGTGTTCATCCGGCTGTAATGATAGCAGCTGGTTCGTCTCCTCCTTATGGTGTAGATCATTTTGGCGTTGCTAATAAATTATTAAATGGAATGTTGAAGGTGTTTGAATTACCTAATGGTTCCAGAGCACCAGTTGATTCTGAAATCGTTATTGAAGGTTATATAGATCCAATTGAGGTTGTTGATGAAGGACCTTTTACTGATCTTACTGGAACACCGGATATTGTTAGGAAGCAACCAGTTGTTTATGTAACATCTATTTACACAAAGAATGATCCATGGTATTATGCATTAGTGCCTAGTGGTCGTGACCATATGTTTTTCATGGGATTTTCGAAAGAAGCGCAAATTAAGAATTATATAGAAAAAATTGTGCCAAGTGTAAAGAAAGTGAGACTTACTGAGGGGGGATGTGGTTGGTTAATTTGTGTAGCATCAATAACTAAAATTCGTGAGGGTGATGGAAAAAATGTTTTAATGGCTTGTTTTGCTGCTCATCCATCATTAAAGATAGCTATAGTTGTTGATGAGGATATTGATCCTGATGATCCGAAACAAGTTGAATGGGCATTGGCTACACGTTTACAACCATCTACAGGAACTATAATAATTCCTTCAGTCACGGTTTCATCTTTAGATCCTTCAAGTAACCAGGGACAATCGATAGGTAGTAAATTAGGCCTAGATGTAACAAGAACATTATTAAAGCCCAAAGAGAAATTTATGAGGTCTACAATACCTATAAATGATGAATACATTAATAAATTAATAGGTGATGCTATTGCATCTTACCAAAGAAGAGGAGAGCATACTTAATGGTGAGAAAGGTGAAGGATTGCGTAAAATGATGAAATTAGTTGTTGGATTAGCAACTGTGTCAGGTGCTGAAAAATTAATTAAAATAGAGAGTGCTCATGTCTCAGGCATATCTTATGAGAATATTGGTGATGAAGGATTATCATTTCTAGAATGGCTTGTGAAAGAGAATGTTCACGTATCAGTTCCTACTACAATAAACCCAGGAGCGATCGATTTACAACAATGGAAAATCACCGGTATTAGTAAAGATTATTATGAGAAACAAAAAAGAATAGTGGATGCATACATAAAATTGGGTGCAAAACCTACATTAAGTTGCACACCATATTTTTTGGATAATGTACCATCTCCTGGTTCTCATTTAGCTTGGGCTGAATCATCGGCAGTAATCTATGCAAATACGTTCCTTAATGTTTATACTAATAAAGAGAGCGGACTTTCAGCTCTTGCTGCAGCAATAATTGGTAAGACTGGATATTACGGCCTTCATTTAGACGAGAACCGAGAACCACAGGTTGTTGTCAAGGTTAAAGTTGATCTCTCTTCTTCACTTGATTTTGGTATTTTGGGTTACAGGATAGGTGAATTGGTTGGTGATCGTATTCCCGCTATAATAGGAACAATTCCCAGGTCAATCTCTGATCAAAAACAATTTGCTGCTGGACTCTCTGCATCAGGAACTGTAGGTATGGTTAGTTTTTCGAATAGAGTAATAGCAGCTGAGGATAAGATTGAGATTGATGAAAAAGAGTTGAGGAATGTCAGAACTAGGTTCATGTCATTAGATATTGATACTGTATATCTTGGTTGTCCGCATCTCTCACTTTCGGAATTAAGAGAATTAGCAGAATTATTAAATAAGAGAAGAGTGAGGAAAGGAAAATCATTGGTATTATACACATCGATTTCTGCTTATAAAATCGCTTATGAAGAAGGTCTTATAAGAGTTATAGAAAAAAGTGGAGCAAATGTCTTTGCTGGAGCTTGTCCTGTTTTTAATCCAAAAAGATCAGACGGTGTTATAGGTACTGATGCTATAAAGACGGCACATTATCTTAGCGCATCAAAAGGTTCACGAATATATATCACAGAGAATATGTCTCTTATCGAAGCAGTAACTGAGATGATATAAAGAAAGACAAACTTCGACCTTCAGGGCGGAGTAAAACTTAAATACTCAAACGCACAACTCTTCTTAAGATGACCTCCCCTGGTCAACTTCATAAGGATGAGGGGCGGGAGCCGACACTCACCCCCGCAATACCAGGGGAAGGAGTCTACGAGGTAGAGTTTAAGAATATTAGGACAAACGTAGTCCGTCTCCTTCCAAACGGTTTTCAAGAAAGAAAACTCAAAAAACTAGGAAACACATCAGCAAAACTCTACAACGAAGCCAACTACGAGAGAAGACAACAATTCTTCAGCGGAAAAGTGGACCTCAAAACCACATGGAAAAAATACTACCAGAAATACAAGGATGCACTAGGAGTTAACGCACAAGCTACACTACAAAAGAACAACGAAGCATGGCAATCATTCTTCACACTACTAAAA